>PALN01000079.1 GCA_002706405.1 Rhodospirillaceae bacterium
CCGGTCTTGACGGCCTGGGCCTGACGGCTGAGGGCGATGTTGCAGGGGGCGGCTTCGTTCCAGCAGGTCGCGACGCCGACGAAGGGCTGATCGATCTCTTCCTCGGTCATGCCCATGGCGTAATAGTAGGACCGGTGCGGCGCGCTGGACGGGCCTTGAGTGGTGTAGCGCGAGGGCAGTTTGGACTTGTCGAACTTCTTGGCCATGGGGCTCTCCCTGGAACGGCTGGATATCCTGAATTCGGGACCGTTGGTTTAAAGCGTGAACGGCCCGCAAGGCAAGGGTGCTTGCGGGAAAAGGTTTTGTGCCGGGATTATCGCCAGGATCAGGCGGCGCCCAATTCCTTGCGCACGATGGCGGCCCCGGCGGCCAGCGCCTTCAGCTTGCCCTCGGCCACATGCCGGGGGAAGGGGGCCAGCCCGCAGTTGGTGCAGGGATAAATGCGTTCCGCATCGACATAGCGCATGGCCGATCGGATCACCTCGGCGACCTGTTCCGGTGTTTCCACGTTGAGGTTGGCGACGTCGATGGAGCCGACCATCACTTCCTTGTCATTGAGCAGGCTCATCAGCGAATGAGGCACGTGCGATCCGGCGCATTCAAGCGACACCTGATCGACCACACTTTCATTCAGGGCCGGGAAGGTTTCTTCGTACTGGCGCCATTCGTTACCCAGGGTTTCCTTCCACTGGTTGTTGGCGTCGATGCCGTAGCCGTAACAGATATGCACCGCCTTCTTGGTGGTGATGCCCTGGAACGCCCGGTTCAGGCAGGCCACGCCCCATTCCTTGACGTCGTCCATGAACACGTTGAAGGCCGGCTCGTCGAACTGGATCACGTCGACGCCCAGCGCCTGCAGCTCCAGCGCTTCCTCGTTGAGAATTTCCGCGAAGGCCATGGCCATGTCGGCGCGCTTGCCGTAGACCTCGTCGGCGATGGTGTCGCAGATGGTCATGGGCCCGGGCATGGTGATCTTGAGGCCGCGCTTGGTGTGTTCGCGGCAGAACGCGGTGGATTTGGAATGGGCACTTTCGCGGCGCTTGATCTTGCCGGTCACCGTCGGCACGTCGGCGTCATAGCGGTTGTCGCGGATGCCCATGGTGGTCATCTTCTGCCAGTCGATGCCGTCGACGAATTCCAGGAAGCCGTGGACGAAATGCTTTCGGAACTGCTCGCCGTCGGAAACGATGTCGATCCCGGCGTCTTCCTGGGTCTTGATCCAGATAAGGGCGGCGTCGCATTGACCCTGCCACAATTCCGCGCCCTCCAGCTTCCAAGGCGCCCAAAGCTTTTCCGGCTCGGCCAGCCAGCTGGGTTTGGGCAAACTTCCGGCGACGGTGGTTCTCAGCATGAATGCTTTCCCCAGGTCTATTTTACGATATGCGATTCTCCGGTTATACCGGGAAACAGATGTGAAGGCATATGTTGACTTGAGTGGAAGTGATGCTGCGAATAGGTTCATGCCAACTTTGGGGGAGGCTGATGCGTATCCTGATAATTGTGCTCGTGTTAAGCCTCGGTGCGTGTGTGGCGAGCCACAAAGACTATTTGGACCGGCATCGAATGGCTCTGTCCAATTTCGAACTACTCGAAAGCGATGCGAGTAGCAAAATTTTCATTGAAGATGTTAAGTCGACTTTTCTTCTCTCAGGCGATCTATCCAGTCACGAAAAATTTGAGCAAGCTTTGGCAATTACACTAAATAACGGTCGGCGCCTTGCCGAAACTCTCAGCGGCGCCGATTTTTCACTAACGGTCATTATGGAAGAGTTCGATTTGTCTCTGGGTTTTAAGCAAAGCGAGGCAAATACGACAATCCGATACACAGTAGTTGATCAAAAAAATAAAGTGGTAGTCTACGACCAACGACTTACGACGAACGCGGTTCGAACAGTGGAAAAAATGACCGGACCAAAAGCACGGGCTGCGGGTGAACAAGTCTACGATGCGATGAAATGGGGCTGGTTTGGATCTGCAGTTGTCCCAGTCCATAGATCAGACTTAGATGATATGCGTCGTAAAGCTGCGAACCAAGTCGTTCGAGAGAATTTTGCGATGTTTGCCAAAGAGTTCCTAACTCGTCACTAAGGAGCTAAAGTTCGCGAACAATTTAGCGTTGAATTTATAATAAACCGATATCAGAGAGTCGTCCCCACGGGAGCCCATCCGAAAATGAAAACCAAAGCCGCCGTCGTCTACGAACTGGGTGCCAAGCGCCCCTATGCCACGTCCCTGCCCATGAAGATCGAGGAAGTGGACCTGGATCCGCCGCAGGCGAACGAGGTTCTGGTCAAGGTCGCGGCGGCCGGGGTGTGTCATTCGGACCTGTCCGTGGTCGCGGGCGTGCGCGAGCGGCCGCTGCCCATGGTGCTGGGGCACGAGGCGTCGGGCGTGGTTCAGGAGCTGGGGCCGGGCGTCGAGGGTCTGGAAGTGGGCGACCATGTGGTGTTCGCCTTCCTGCCGTCCTGCGGCCAGTGCCTGCCGTGCAAGGAAGGCCGTCCGTCGATCTGCGAGAAGGGGGCGGCGGCCAACGGGGCCGGGACCCTCATGGGCGGCGGCATGCGCCTGCATAAGGACGGCAAGAAGCTCTATCATCAGGCGGGTGTCAGTTGCTTTTCCGAATACGTGGTCGCACATCGCTCCTCGGTCGTGAAGATCGATAAGGATCTGCCGCTGGACATCGCCTGCACCTTTTCCTGCGCCGTCATCACCGGCGTCGGCGCGGTCCTCAACACGGCCAAGGTGCCGGCGGGGGCGTCGGTCGGCGTGGTCGGCCTGGGCGGCACGGGGCTGGCCGCCGTCATGGGGGCCAAGATGGCGGGCGCGCGGCATATCGTCGGCATTGACGCGCTCGACGACAAGCTGGAATGGGGCAAGAAGCTCGGCTGCGACACGGTGTTCAACGCGCTCGACAACGACGTGGTCGAAAAGGTCAAGGAGGCCACCGGCGGCGGGCTGGAATACATGTTTGAATGCGTCGGCCGGGTCGAGGCCATGGACCTTGCCTACAAGGTCACCAAGCGCGGCGGTACGACGACCTCCAGCGGCCTTAGCCATCCCGCCACCAATATGACCGTGCAGCACGTCAACCTGGTGACCGAGGAACGGACCATCAAGGGCAGTTACCTGGGCAGCTGCATTCCCGAGCGCGACATCCCCCATTACATCGAGATGTACAAGCGCGGCGCCCTGCCGGTGGATAAGCTGATCTGCGAGAAAATCCCCCTGGACGACATCAACGCCGCCTTCGACCATCTGGCCGAGGGCCATACGGTGCGTCAGGTCATCACGTTCTGATCGCGGCCGGATAGATGGTCGATTTCAACGAGGTCTACAAGGATACGGGTACCCCCGTGCGTGTCGGTCTGGTCGGCGCCGGGGAATTCGGCGCCAGCCTGATCACCCAGTCCTTGGGCCATCCCGCCATCGACGTGCCTGCGGTCGCGGACATCAATCCGGATCGGGCTGTCAACGTGCTGCTGCGCTGCGGCGTGGCCGGGGACGGCATCGAGATCTGCCGTGACGCGGCCACGGCGCGGGACGCCATGGCGGCCGGCAAGGTCGCCGTGGTGCCGGACGGGCTTCTTCTGGTCGATACCGACATCGACCTGGTGGTCGAGGCCACGGGAGCGCCGGAAGCTGCCGCCCAGGTGTCCGAGGCGGCGATCCTGGCCGGCAAGCATGTGGTGCTGGCGTCCAAGGAGATGGCGTCGGTCTGCGGCCCCTGGTTGGCCAAACTGGCGGCGGACAAGGGCGTCGTCTACACCCTGCCTGACGGTGACCAGCCGAGCCTGTTGATCGGGCTGATTTCGCGCGCCGAATTGCTGGGCCTCGAGGTCGTTATGGCCGGCAAGGCGAGCGAATACGACGTTGTCTGGCACCGCGCCAAGGGCGAACTCAGCTACCATGGCCAGACCTTCGCCGTGCCCGATTTCGCCGACAGTTGGCAGTTGGACGGCGCCGACGTTCCCGAGGTTCTGGCCGATCGCGCCGCCCCCCTGGGGCCGACGGCACTGAAGTCCGTGCCGGACCTGTGCGAAATGATGCTGGTGTGCAACGCCACGGGCCTGCGCCCGGATTTTGATGCCTTCCATGCCCCGCTGGCGCGCACGGTGGAACTACCCGACGTATTCCGGCCGGAAACCGAGGGCGGCATCCTGATGGAAGCCGGCGGCGGCGTGGTCGATATCGTCAACTGCCTGCGCCGGTCCGATGAACTGAGCCTGGCCGGCGGGGTGTTCGTGATCGTGCGTTGCGCGGACACGGAAACCTGGCAGGTCCTCAAGGCCAAGGGTATCCCGGTCAGTTCCTGCGGCAATTACGGCCTGCTGCATAACCCGGTGCATTTGCTGGGGATCGAGGCGGCCGCTTCGATCATCGCCGCCGCCCAGGGCGGCATGCCGACCAGCGGGCGCCGGCCCCGCCCGGCGTTTGATCTGGTCGGCCGCGCGACCCGCGCCTTCAAGGCGGGCGAGGTTCTGGACATGGGCGGACACCATCATACCATCGAGGGCTTGGAGCCCTTGGTGCGTCCCGCCGAAGCGGCCATTCCCGGCGGACCGGTGCCGTACTACATGGCGGCCAACAATCGCCTGGTGGCCGATGTCCGGCCCGGCGAAATTCTGACCGTCGAGATGGTGGCGGCGCCTCAGGACTCCGCGTTGTGGCGGCTTCGGGCGTCCCAGGACGACGCATTTCCGGTCTCCGCCGGAAGCGGCGCCGCATCGGGCTGAGCATCCAGGCGGTCGGACCGGTAGACGTACATCGACAGCACATGGGCCCGGGCGCCGTTGTCGTCCGCCAACGGCAGATCGATGGCCTCATAGGTCGCGAGGTTGGACTGAGGGTAGGCGGTCACGCCCCAGCGGCGCACGGGCATGTCGCTTTCCAGGGCAAGGCGTTGGGAGTTCAGCATGGCGGCGCGCGCATGCTGCGGGAAATACTCGGAAATCCGCTGGCCCGTGCCGTCGAACCCAAGCCAGTTTCTAAGCTCGCTGCCCCAGAACCGGTTGACGAAGTCCTGTCCCCCGTCGATGGCGTCGCGCACGATGATCTTCGGTGCCTGGCGCACGATCGCCGGCAGGCCGACATCAATCAGCCGGGGACAATCGCGACCGTCACACAGCCCCTGCCAGTAATCCAGCAGCCAGCGGAGTTCCCAAGCGTCAAAGGTCCGCGTTGGTTCGAAAAAGAATGATGCGTCTTGCCGCGCATGTTCGCAGCGGAATTCCGACATTGAAGAGCCTCCCACCTGGGCTCTCCTCCCACCCAACTAATCGCGATTTTAGACCTATTGGCAATCGTTCGACAACCCATTGGTTTGGGGCCTCGTGTCCGGGCGCCGCTTTGGGCGGCGGATGGCGCGGCGCCGAAACAACGCCCGTCCCGTGGCGAGATCAGAAAGCGGGCGCCGCCGAATTGGGATCAACGATCCGATAAAGGCTCATGGAAATGATATGGGCACGGGCCCCCGCGTCGTTTGCCAGGGGCAGGGTGATGGTCTCAAACGCCACATAGCCGCGATCCGGATAGACGCTGATGCCCCAGCGCCGCAAGGGCGTGTCCCCCATCAGGGCCTCGCGGTGGGATTTCAGGATCTGCTCCCGGCCGTTGGCGGGGAAATACTCGCTCAGTAGCTTGCCCGTTGCGTCCAACCGCAGCCATTCCGTGACGGCGGTGCCCCAGAACCTGACCCGGAAATCGCGCCCGCCTTCAACGGCATCCTTGACGACGATGTTGGGCGCGCATTTGTAAATGGCCGGTAGGTCGATGTCGCGCCAGCGCGGGCAATCCCGCTCCCCCCGCTTTTCCAGCCAATGGTCGAGCAACTGCCGCAGACCGGGGACCGTTACATCCCAGGTCTGTTCGCTGAACGGTCCTTCGACCGCGTTCAGATGCGGGCCGTGGCTGACCATGGCCATCTCTCCCCAATGCCCTCCTCACTGTCTTTCCCCAGGCATTCCGCAAATCAAGGTAGTGGATTTAGGCGGGCAGGGCTATGCGCGCAACACACATTTGTATGGTAAATTGGTCGGTATTCCGGTTCTGGAACGGATGTGGTGCGGGGTGATATAGTTCGGAAAAACACACCGGAGGCTCGTCCATGACAATCAAGATCGAACCCCTAGACGCCCCCATGGGCGCCGTGATCCACGGTTTGGATTCGCGAAAGCCCCTGACCGACGACGATTTCCGCGCCGTGGAGCAGGCGATGCTTGAGCACATCGCCATCGTCATTCCGGATTTGGAGGAAAACGTGCCCTGGCTGCGCGACTTCGGCAGCCGCTTCGGCCCGCTGGTGCCGCACATTCTGAACCAGTACCACCACCCGGACGGGTTCGAGGTTTCGATCATCGCCAAGAACATGGGCACGGCGGAAAGCCGCACCACGCCCAAGCCGGCGGGTGCTTTCTGGCATTCGGACCTGTCCTACGAGGTAAATCCGTCCGATGCCATTTTCCTGTATTCCACGCATCTGCCGTCCAAGGGCGGGGATACCATCGTCGCCAACATGCGGGCTGCCTATGCGACCCTGCCGGAAAAGACCAAGCAACGGCTCGACGGCCTGACCTGCACCCACCGTTTCGGCTGGAACACCCAGGGTGCTACGCCGCCGCTGACACCGGAGCAGCAGGCCGCCCATCCGGACGTGATCCATCCCGTCGTCCGCCCGCACCCTAAGACCGGTGTGCCGATCCTGTACGTCAATCCGGGCTATTCCATGCGCATCAACGAACTGGAGCAGGCCGAAAGCGACGATCTGCTGGCCGAATTGTTCGAACATTCCCTGAAACCGGAATTCCAGTATCGCCACAAATGGACCTTGAACAGCCTGGTCGGGGTCGACAACCGGTCGTCCATGCATTGCGCTGTCGACGACTACACCGAACCCCGGCGCATGCTGCGCATGATCGTCGGCTGCACGGACGGGCGGAAAGGGCAAGTCGCCGCATGACGAAGGTCCTGTTTGTCAACGGCACCCTGATGCGCGGGCTGGCCTTGAACGGTAATCTCGAGGGCGCGGCCTTCCTGGGCGAAGCCCGGACCGTGCCTGAATACCGGCTTTATTCCATCGGCGACGTCCACCCCGGCATGTACAGGGTGGACGAGGGCGGGATTTCCGTTCCCGGTGAGATCTATGAAATGAGCGATGAGATTTGGGCCAAGGTCGAAGCCGGAGAGCCGCCGGGGCTGTACTGCGGGCCGGTCGAACTGGACGACGGGCGGGTTTTGGACGGAATTCTTTATCCCCGCGAGATGGCGGAAGGCAAACACAAGGACATCTCCGCATTCGGCGGCTGGCGGGAGTACGCGGCGACGCTCGGTTCCTGAGGTCGTAGGAAATTCCGCGGCCAAAGCCCTTGCGGCGGTCGCCCGGCAGCCTAGATATCTTCCAGAACTTCGGCGTTCCCATGGGGGTGCGCCATTTCTTGGGCTAAGGACAAATCGATGCTGCGGATTCTGCTGTTTCTCGGCACCAACCTGGCGATCGTCGCGCTGATCAGCCTGACCTTCCGCCTGCTCGGGCTGGATGGCTTGTTGCAGGCCAATGGCGTCGATCTCAACATCAACGCGCTGGTCGTCTATTCGGCCGTCATCGGCTTTTCCGGCGCGCTGATCTCCCTGTTCCTGTCCAAGACCATGGCAAAGGCCGGGATGGGGGTGAAGGTCATCACCCGGCCGGCCAACCCGACGGAACAGTGGCTGGTCGATACGGTCACCCGGCAGGCCAAACAGGCCGGCATCGGCATGCCCGAGGTCGGGATTTTCGATCACGCCTCGCCCAATGCCTTCGCCACGGGCTGGAACCGCAACAACGCCCTGGTCGCCGTGTCCACGGGACTGTTGACGACCATGGACCGGAAAGAGGTCGAGGCCGTGCTGGGCCACGAGGTCGCGCACGTCGCCAACGGCGACATGGTGACGCTGACCCTGATCCAGGGCGTGGTGAACACCTTTGTCATCTTCCTGTCGCGCATCGTCGGCCATTTGGTCGACCGTCTGGTGTTCAAGGTCGAGCGCGGCCACGGCCCGGCGTTCTGGATCGTCTCAATGATCGCCCAGTTCGTGTTCGGCATCGCCGCCATGATGATCGTCATGTGGTTCTCGCGCTGGCGCGAATTCCGTGCCGATAAAGGCGGGGCGGAGCTTGCCGGCCGGCGCAACATGATCAACGCGCTGAAGGCCCTGCAAGCGGCCCACGACACCCCGCCCATGCCCGATGAAATGAGGGCCTTCGCCATCAACGCCGGGCGCATGCAGGCGGCCTTTTCCAGCCATCCGCCCCTGGCTGAGCGCATCCGGGCGCTGGAGCAGATGGAAGGTGCGGACGCGCAGCCGGCGCGGCCCCGTCGGCCCAGGCGCTGACCGCCTAAAAACAAAGGGCGGCAGAGGCCGCTCTTTGCCATTCCAACTCTGATTTCCGATCTACTTTCCGAAGGTCTTCTCGTCCCCCGGCTGCATGACCACGACCTCGGTCTTGGCCCCCATGTCGGCGAGCTGTTTTTTCAGCTCGTCCGGCGTGCCCTTCAAAGGCGGGAAGGTGCCGTAATGCATGGGCATCGCGGTCGCGGGTTTGAGGAACTTGCTGAGCGCATAGGCCGCGTGGCGGGGGTCCATGGTGAACCAGCCGCCGATGCAGATCAGCACCAGGTCCGGCTTGTACAGGTCCTGGATCAGTTCCATGTCCTTGAACACGCCGCTGTCGCCCGTGTGATAGATGGTATAGCCGTCTTCCAGCTTGATCACATAGCCCGCGGGCTCGCCGCCCGGATAGATGCCTTCCTTGCCGGCGGCGTCCTTGCTGACGATCTCCGACGAATGCTCCGCATGGGTCATGGTGACAGTGATGTCCGGGCCGATGGGATTGATCGGGCCGGATTTATTGAAGCGAACCAGTTGCTTGCCGTCGACCATGCCGAGGATGCGCAGGGTATGGCCCATGTCGGCGTTCACGCCGACCTTGGCGCCGGTCATCTTGGCCAGTTCCGCCGTGTCGCCCAGGTGATCGCCATGGCCGTGGGTGACCAGGATCAGGTCGACATTGCCGATTTTCGACAGGTCCTTGTCATCGGCCGGCGTTTTCGGGTTCTTGGTGATGAAGGGATCGATCACGATCACCTTGCCGCCCGGCGTCTTGATGCGGAAGGCGGCCTGTCCGTACCATTTGACCTCGGCCGCCTGGGCGTCCTTGGCCGGGCCGGCGGCCCAGGCGAAACCGGCGATCAACGCGCCGATCACGGTCGTCGTCAGTAAGCGTTTCATGACTGAATGTTCTCCCAAAAGGGCAGGGGGTATCCCCGCGTGGTGCAGAGCGTGCCATAGAACCGGAACGCCGCAAAGGCCCCTTCATAAGGCTTGACGAATACGGAACATAATGCGAACACATGAGGCGTAACGGAGGAGCTTGCCATGACGGTAACGGGTGAAGACGGGCGCAAGCGCTGCCGCTGGGTCGGCCAGGGCAAAGACTTTTACGAGGCCTATCACGACGCCGAATGGGGTGTTCCCGTGCACGACGACCGCCACCATTTCGAGATGCTGAATCTGGAGGGTGCGCAGGCGGGGCTGAGCTGGGAAACGATCTTAAAAAAACGCGATAACTACAAGAAATTATTTAATGATTTCGACCCCGTGACATGCGCCAAGATGACCGATGTCAAGCTGGAAAAGCTCCTTACCGACCCCGGCATCATTCGCAACCGGCTGAAGGTTTACGGCGTGCGCAAAAACGCCCTGGCGTTCCTCAAGGTGCAGGAAGAGTTCGGCTCTTTCGATGCCTACGTCTGGGCCTTCGTCGGCGGCAAGCCGATTGACGGCCGGCGCAAAGGCATGGGCGACGTGCCGGCGACCACGGCGGAAAGCGACGCGCTTTCGAAGGATCTGAAGAAACGCGGCTTCACCTTCGTCGGCTCCACCATCGTCTATGCCTACATGCAGGCGGCGGGGCTGGTGAACGACCATGTGGCCGACTGCTTCCGCTATCAGCCGTGCAAGGCGCTCGGCGGCTGATCCGGTGCGTTGTCGCGTAACGACTGTGCGGTCGTTTCCAGGGTGTTCATGGCACAGACAGCCTATGGTTGACGTCTCGGCACCGGGGTAGACCTATGGCCTACTGCCCATGCGGCGGTGGCTGGTGTACTATTTTATGTCGTGATAATTGGCAAACCGGTCCGGAGATGATGATGGCGATACGATCCCGCTTGAGGGTTCTGCTTTTTCTGTGTGCTCTGTTGATCGCGCCCGGCTCGCTGAAAGCGGCCTATGTCTGGTCGGTCGTCCCGCAATATTCCGGTATTGCCGTCCATCGGGATTGGACGCCGCTACTGAACCATCTGACAAAGGTCACCGGCGCCGATTTCACGCTCAAAATCTACGACACGATTCCGAAGTTCGAGTTGGGCTTTTTGGACGGTGCGCCGGATTTTGCCTACATGAATCCCTATCACGCGGTCATGGCCCATCGAATGCAGGGCTATCTCCCCATCGTCCGCAGCGACAAGCGCAAGTTGCAGGGCATTCTTGTCGTGCGCAAGGACAGCGGGATCGATACCGTGCAGGATCTGGATGGCAAGCAGATCGCCTTTCCGTCTCCGAATGCATTTGCGGCGGCGCTTTATATGCGTGCCTTGCTGACGGAAAAGGAACGTATCCAGTTCACGCCGGTTTATTCGGGAACGCATAGCAACGCCTATCGTTTCACCTTGACCGGCAAGACGGACGCATCCGGCGCCGTTATCCGGACACTGTTGAAGGAGCGGCCGGAGGTTCAACAGGCGTTGAAAACCATTTATTCGACGCCGAAATACCCGTCCCATCCGCTTACCGTTCATCCCCGCGTGCCGCAGGACGTGCGGACCGCCGTTCAGAAAGCGATCCTTGCCCTCAACGACACCGAGGAAGGGCGCAGCCTGTTGAAGCCCATCCTGCTGTCGGCGGCGATCGCTGCGGACTACGACAGGGACTACCAGCCGCTTGAGTTGCTTAAACTGGAGCAATATTGGGTTGTTCATAAGTAGTCCTTTGCGATGGTGGTCCGGTCTTCGCCTCCATAGTCAGCTGACGATCGCAGGGTCGATGGTCCTGCTGGTCACCATGACCGTCACGGCATGGTTCACCACCGGCATCGAAATCAGAAAAATGGAACGGGCCCTTGAACGGGAAATGGTCGCCATGAGCAACACGGTTGCCTTGGCGAGCAGCTACATGGTGGTCACGAACAAGCTGGATGAAATTGAGACCCTGCTCATCCAGTCCGTGAAGCTCCCTAGCTTGAAGTCGTTGGGAATATGGGGCGCGAACGGCGTGTCCATGTCCTTCGTGACGGTCAATGACAAGGGCGAGGAAGAAGTCCGGTTCGATGCCGGCCCGATCGACCCGTCGCAATTGGACGAGACGGCGCCGACGGTCTCATATTCGAAATCCCATAGGACCATGGAGATTTGGCACCCGATCCGCAGCGCCGACACGATCGGCTGGCTAAAGTCGGAAATCGACATGGGGAACCTTCGCGCTTTGCAGAATGATGCGGTTTTGTGGAACGCCGCCGGCGTGCTCGCCACCGTTCTGATTAACGTATTGGCGTTGCTGCTGTTGCTGCGGGTCTCTGCGCGCAAGTTGTCGCTCGCGGTCGATTTCGCCGGCGAATTGACGTCGGCGTCGGGAAAGCAGCTTGATACGACTGGGGCCTCGAAGGAAACCCAGGACCTCATTGACGCCCTGAACAAGTCATCCAGAACCCTCCACCAGAAGACCGTGGCCTTGCTGGACAGCAATCAGGAATTGGCGCGCGCCAACAAGGCGAAGTCCGAATTCCTTGCCGCGATGAGTCACGAAATCCGAACGCCGATGACGGCCATCATGGGGTTCTCGGATATCTTGCTGAAGGACCCGCTGCCGGGGAATGCGAAACACAAGATCGGAAAGATCAAGGACGCGACGCGGTCCCTGTTAAGCATCATCAACGACATCCTCGATATTTCCAAGTTGGACGCCGGCAAAATGGAGCCCGAACACCTGGATTTCCATTTGCCGTCGTTGATCCAGGAGGTGATCGGCCTGTTCGAGGAGAAACGGTCAGGCCGGCGCGCCAGGGACTTAACGCTTGAGGCCGTTTTTTCGGATAGCTGTCCGCAGGCCATTCGCTCCGACCCCACAAGACTTCGGCAGATTTTGGTCAACCTCGTCGGGAACGCGATGAAATTCACTCAAGAGGGCGGGGTGTCCGTCGAATGCGGGGCCATCATTGGTGAGGATGGTGGAAATTATCTTCACATCGCCGTTCGCGACACCGGCATCGGCATCCAGCAGGAGGTTCTGTCCTCGCTGTTTCTGGAGTTTTCTCAAGGGGATGCATCCATCTCCCGGCGGTTTGAGGGAACGGGGCTTGGGTTGGCGATCTGCAAGCGCCTGGTCGAGCTGATGGGGGGGCGGATCGGTGTCGACAGCGAATACGGCACAGGAAGCACGTTTTGGTTCACGATTCCGTTTGTTCCGGCCCAGACCGATGTTTCGACTTACGAGAAGAAGAGCAACGACGCGCCGGCGAATTTCAAGGCAAGGCGGAAACTCAACCTTCTTCTTGCCGAAGATACGGAACTTAATCAGGAAATATTCAGAACGATCCTCGAGGGCCTCGGCCATCACGTCGCCATCGCCAATGACGGGCGGGAGGCCGTGACCATGCAGGAAAGCGGGGCGTACGACCTGATCCTCATGGACATCCGCATGCCGGTCATGTCCGGGGTGGACGCGACCCGCCTGATCCGCGGAACGCCGGGCGCGAAAGGGAAGGTGCCGATCATTGCGTTGACGGCCGACGTCATGGAGGAAAGCAAGGTCGCCTACGCTGATGCGGGGATGAACGGGGTGGTGGCGAAACCGGTCGAGGTTCCCAAATTGCTTCTGGCCATGGACGAGGCCTGTGGCGAAACCATCCACGAAGTCGTCACCGCTTCACTGAAACCGGCGGAGGCTGCGCCGGCCGGACCACAGGCGTCTCAACCTCCGGACGGTGACAACAATTTGCCAATGGAAATTCCGGGCATGGACCTGCCGGCCGCATTGGAGATGGTGCGCGGAAACGAAAAGCTTCTTCGCGGGCTGTTGATCAAGTTCCGGGAAGGGTATTCGACCTACGCCGAGGACATCGAAAGCGCCTTGGCGGAAGGCAAAGTTGAAGAGGCCAAGCGCATGGCCCATAGCCTCAAGGGCGTGAGCGGCACCTTGAAGGCGGAACGCGTATATTTATCCGCCTGTACGCTCGACGATGCCTTGCGCGACAGCGCGGACCCGTCCGAAATATCGCTTCTTGTGTCCGACCTGTCCCAGGCCCTTGCCGAAATCCAGGCATCCCTTCATTCCGCTTTGTGAGCGGGCAAGGAAGAGCAATCCGTCTTCGCTCGCCGTGACGGCATCGGCACCGTCCGCCAACTCGACCCGCGCCGGCCAATGATCCGAAAGCTTCCCTTACCCAGCCGCGTCCGACGGGGTATTCACCGCCAGGAAATCGCGGATGTGGTTCAGGGCCAGGGCGATCTTTCGGTCGTTCTCTTTCCAGGGATAGAGGCTGACTTGCGCGTTGGGCGCGAGGAGCGCCGTTTCCATCGCCGTCGCGTAGGGGTGGGCCGGGATGTCGTCCGGCAGGACCAGGACGGGCGTTTGGCAGTTGCGCACGAAATCGCGGTCGACGGTGAACACGAAATCGGCGCGCTTCGTGTACATGGTGTCGAGGAACTCCGTGATCTTTTCCAGGGGGATGTCGGGCCGCTGCTTCATGAACGTCGGCGCCCAGCCCTTGAGGGCATTTTTGACGTAAATGTCGGGGTGGCTCGACGTATAGCCGCTGGGGTGCACCAGGGTTGCCGCGACGACCCGATCGCCGACATGTTTCAGAAGATTCCAGATCATCGGTCCGGCGATGCAGAACCCCATGACCATGAAGCGGTCGATACCGAGCTGGTCCAGCAACGCCAGCTGATCATCGACGAAGCCGTCCCAGGTGCGTTCGATTTCCAACGGACCCACTGTCCCGCCAGTATTCGCGTTCCGCAGATCGAGCGCGATCACGCGGTAGGTGCTGCTGAATTCCTCAAGCGGATTAAAGGGATGATTGGCAAGACCGGCGATCGTCGCGTTCAGGCCGCCGCCGGGAAGAACCAACAGGGGAAAGCCGGAACCGGCTTCTTCGTAGTGGATCGTTACGGGGCCGTTTTTGAATGTCGGCATGTGCGGTGTTCCCTAATGCGTCGTCAATCCGCCAACTCGATCCACACCGGCGTGTGGTCCGAGGGCTTTTCCTTGCCGCGCGGCGTCTTGTCGATGTCGCAGGCAACCAGCCGGTCCGCCGCCTGGGGCGACAGCAAATGGTGGTCGATGCGCAGCCCGTTGTCTTTCTGCCAGGCCCCGGCGGTGTAATCCCAATAGCTGTATTGATGCACACCCGGGTTGAGGGCCGTGAAGGCCTCGGTCAAGCCCAGGTTCAGGAGCGTGCGGAAGCGCGCCCGGCTTTCCGGGCGGCACAGCGCATCGTCGGCGAACTTCACCGGATCGTAGACGTCTGCGTCCGTCGGGCAGATGTTGTAATCGCCGCCCAGAACGAAGGCGTCTTCGGTCTTCAACAGGTCCTTGGCATGGGCGACCAGCCTGTCCATCCAGCCGAGCTTGTAGGTGAACTTCTCGTGGTCGCCGCCGTTTTCGTCGCGCGTCGGGTTGCCGTTGGGAAGGTAGATGGAGGCGACGCGCACCGGCCGCTCGCCGCTGTCGATCACGGCCTCGAGATAGCGGGCCTGTTCATCGCCGTCGTCGCCGGGCAGGGCGGTCAATTGTACATCCATCGGGTGTTTGGAGAGGATCGCGACGCCGTTGTAGGTCTTCTGGCCCGACACCGCGACGTTGTAGCCCAGGTCTTCGATCTCCAGGCGCGGGAAGCCGTCTTCCTGGCATTTCAGTTCCTGCAGCAGGGCGACGTCGGGCTGGAAGTCGGCCAGCCATTCCTGCACCCGGGGCAGGCGGGCCTTTATCGAGTTGACGTTCCAAGTTGCTATTTTCATGGCCAGGTCGCGATCTTCAAGGCTCAGGCACTCCCAATGAAAAAAGGCCCGCGGATGCGCGGGCCTCTCTCGTAACACGAAACGCCGGAGGCGGTTAAACCCCGAATGAGGAGCCGCAGCCGCAGGTCACGTTGGCATTGGGGTTCGACATCTGGAAGTAGGAGCCGATGAGGTCTTCCTTGAAATCCAGTTCCGAGCCCTTGAGCAGGTCGAGCGAGGTCTCGTCGACCACCACCTTGACGCCGTTCTTCTCGAAGATCAGGTCGTCGTCGTTGACCGTGTCGTCCAGGTCGAAGCCATAAGAAAAGCCCGAACAGCCGCCCGCCGACACCGCGATGCGCAGCATCAGGTCCGGGTTGCCGTCCATGTCCTTCAATTCGCCGATGCGCTTGGCCGCGCTGTCGGAGATCAGGATGCGTTCTTCGGGTGCCAACTGTGTGCCGTCCGGCATGGCGAAAATCCTTAAATGCGTGGTGGATACAGGTTGCCCTGAATCTAGGCGTCCCGGCGTGAAAATTCAATGCCGGCGCGCGCGGGCGCAATTGTCATTTTTTCTTGCGGGCCGCGGGCTTCCGGGCCGCCCGGGTTTTCAGGAAATGGTCGATCCCCGCCTGGGCCACGTCCATGTCCTGTTCCGGCGCGCCGCCGGACACGCCGATGCCGCCCACCACGTCGCTGCCGACCATCACGGGCCGCCCGCCGCCGACGATGGAAAACCGCCCGCCCAGCGCGGTTTGAATGCCGAAGGTCAGCTGTCCGGGCAGGGCGGCGGCGTTGTATTCATGGGTGCCCTTGCGCGACACGGCCGCGGTCGTGGCCTTGTCGAAGGCGAGGGAGGTGCTGAGGATCTTGCCGCCGTCCATGCGCTCGAAGGCGATCAAGTGGCCCGATTCGTCGACCACGGCAATCACCATGGGCACCTTGATGGCCTGGGCGCGCTTCGTCGCCCCCCGGATCAGCAGGCGCGCGTCGTCCAGGGACAATCTTTTGATTTCAAGCATGTCGGCGTCCTCCTCTCCCGGTTATAATCGCGCCGTTCAGCCATGCAACGACTTTCACCCCGGCCACGGCAGGAGGAAACCATCGACACCCAGCGGCGATCCCTCGATTCCGCCTTTCCCCTGGCGGCCTATGCCTGCCGGTCGGAGACCTCGCGCGGGCGTCTGCACCCGGAAGGCGACAGTGCGACCCGCGGCGCCTTTCAGCGCGACCGGGATCGTATCATCCATTCGGTTGCCTTCCGCCGGCTGGCCTACAAGACCCAGGTTTTCGTCAATCACGAGGGCGATTTCTTTCGCACCCGGCTGACCCATTCGCTCGAGGTGTCGCAGATCGCGCGTTCCATCTGCCGTTATCTGCATTTGAACGAGG
The DNA here is from genome assembly GCA_002706405.1 of Rhodospirillaceae bacterium. Lineage (GTDB taxonomy): Bacteria > Pseudomonadota > Alphaproteobacteria > Rhodospirillales > Casp-alpha2 > UBA1479. The sequence goes on from PALN01000079.1 coordinate 16,422, forward strand.
ATCTGGGGGAAGCCCTGGCCCTGGCGCATGACCTGGGCCATCCGCCCTTCGGTCATGCCGGGGAAGATGCGTTGAAGGAGGTCATGGCGCCCTACGGCGGGTTCGACCACAACGCCCAGTCCCTGCATGTGGTGACCAAGTTGGAGGAACGCTATCCTGGCTGGGACGGCCTGAACCTGACCTGGGAAACCCTCGAGGGCGTGGTCAAGCACAACGGCCCGCTGGTCAATTCGGGCAACCTGCCGCTGCCGCGTGCCATCGCCGATTATCAGGAACTGCAGGACCTGGAACTGGATACCTATGCCGGGGCCGAGGCCCAGGTCGCCGCCATCGCCGACGACATCGCCTACAACAACCACGATATCGACGACGGCCTGCGGGCCGGGCTGTTCACCATCGACGACCTGGCCGATGTGCCCCTGGTCGGGCGCATCTTCCACGACGTGCGCCATGACATGCCCGATTTGGACGAATCGCACATGATTCACGAAGCCGTGCGCCGCATGATCGGCGATATGGTGACGGACGTGATCGAGGAAACCCGCCGCCGTCTGAACGACGGCAAGCCCGACAGCCCCGACGCCGTGCGGCATTTGCGCCGTCCCGTGGCCGGTTTTTCCGACGATATGCGCGAATGGGACGCGGCGCTGAAGAAGTTCTTGTTCGACAACATGTACCGGCACTACAAGCTGAACCGCATGACCAGTAAGGCGCGCCGCGTCGTCAAGGACCTGTTCTGCCTGCTGATCCGCGAACCCGAATGCCTGCCGACGGAATGGCGGGCCAAGGCCGAGGGACCGGAAACCCAGGCGACGGCGCAGCACCTGTGCGATTTCATCGCCGGCATGACCGACCGTTACGCCGGCGAGGAACACCGCCGCCTGTTTGACCTGCACGCGCGGACGTCGTAGACGGGCCGTGGCGAAAAAAGACTGAGTTTCGAGGGATCGACATCATGGCCCGCCGGCCCACCAGCGACATCCGCGTCTCCGCTTCCGACGCGCTTGAGTTCGAACCGGAACCCCGGCGCCGTCGCGGCATTCCGACCACGGCTTGGTTGCTGCTTGTCCTGATCTTGGTGACGGCGGCGGGGTTGGGCGGTTTCCTGTTCGGTGACCGCCTGGCCGGGCTAAGCGGCGAGGAAAGCGGCCAGGTGCCCGTGGTCCATGCCGCCGAGGGCGCCATCAAGGTGCGGCCGGACAATCCGGGCGGCCAGGAAATCCCGTTCCGCGATTACGACATCAACAAGCGCATGCAGGGCGAGGCGCCGACAGGTCGGGTCGAAAACCTGCTGCCGCCGCCGGAACAGCCGAAGGACCTGCCGCAGGACGCGCCGTCGATGCCGCCGGCCACGGTTCCGCCCGTGCCCGCGGCGACGGCGGGCGCGCAACTGGCGCCACCGACGGAACAGGCAAACGCGGAATCCCTTCTGCCGTCGGCCCCGGCGCCGGCACCGAAGCCGGTGGCACCCCAGCCCCTGCCGGCCAGAGAAATCGCGCCGCCGCCGCCCGCGACAACCGTGGCCAAGGCGCCGACCCCGCAACCGGCCCCGCCGCCGCCCGTTCCCGCCGCGCCGGCAACCACCACCACGGGCGGGCCCATCGCCCTGGTGCCGAAATCCCAGCAGACGGCCCCCGCCGCTGCCCAGCCCGTGGCCGTGCCGCCCGCGGCCAAGCCGGCGGCGCCTGCGCCTAGTCCTCCCCCTCCCGCCGCCACGCAAACGGCGGCCCTTGACGGCTGGCAGGTTCAGCTTGCCGCCTCGCGGTCGGCCACGGCGGCCAAGACCGAGGGCGAGCGCATGAAGCAGAAGCATTCGGATGTGTTGGGCAAGATGGCGGTCAACATCGTCCGCGCCGATCTGGGCGCCAAGGGCGTGTTCTATCGCATCCGTCTGGGCCCGGCCCAGAACAAGGACCAGGCCCGTGCCGTCTGCGCCCAGCTTGCCAAGCGAGGGCAGGGGTGCCTGGTGATTGCCCCCGGCAAATGAATGACCAATTGATTGGGCGCCCCAAGGGCCTGCCCCGGGCCGTGATCTTCGGTTGTGAAGGTCTGCGCCTGTCGGATGCGGAAAAGCGCTTTTTCGCGGAAACCAATCCCCTGGGCTTCATCCTGTTTGCCCGTAATGTCGAAAGTCCGGATCAGGTCCGGGCCCTTGTCGACGAGCTTCGGGAAACGGTCGGGGATGCGGCAGCCCCGGTCCTGATCGACCAGGAAGGAGGGCGGGTTCAGCGGCTCAAGCCGCCCCATTGGCCGGACCGACCGGCGGCCTCGGTCTTCGCCGCGGCCTATCCGGATAATCCGCAACAGGCATCGGCGGACCTGGCCGCGAACGCCCGCGCCATCGCCCGTGATCTGGCGGATTTGGGCATTACCGTCGACTGCTGGCCGGTGCTCGACCTGCCGCAGCCGGGGGCCGATCCGATCATCGGCGACCGCGCGCTGGGCACCGCGACGGACGCCATTGCGGCCCTGGGCAGGGTGATCATCGACACTCTCCACGCGGGCGGCGTAACGCCGGTCATCAAGCATATTCCCGGCCACGGCCGGGCCACGGTCGACAGCCACAAGGCCCTGCCCGTGGTGGAGACGGACCTTCAAACCCTGCGTGACACGGATTTCGCGCCGTTCCGGGCCCTGAACACGGCCCCCTGGGCGATGACGGCCCATGTGGTCTATACGGCCGTCGATGCGGACAATTGCGCCACCTTCTCGGCCACGGTGGTGGATCGCGTGATTCGGGGCGACATCGGCTTCGACGGCCTGCTGATTTCCGATGATCTGTCCATGCACGCCCTTTCCGGCACCTTTGCCGAGCGGGCGCAGCGGGCCCTGGCGGCGAGCTGTGACGTGGTCCTGCATTGCAACGGCGAGATGGCTGAGATGGCGCCCGTGGCCGAAGCTGCCCATATCATGACGGAGAAGGCCTTGGCCCGTTGCGTCCGGGCGGAAACCCTGCGCCACCGGCCGGAGACAACCGCATGATGACCGATTTCGACATCGCTGGGATGCTCTACACGGCGTCCGTATGGATCGTGCCCGTGTTGCTGGCCGTGACCTTTCACGAAGCCTCGCACGGTTTCGTCGCCAACCTGCTGGGCGACACCACGGCAAAGAACCTGGGGCGGGTGACCTTCAATCCGCTGAAACATATCGATCCCTTCGGCACCATTATCCTGCCGGCGCTGCTCCTTCTGGGATCGGGCGGGCGCTTCATGTTCGGCTTCGCCAAGCCCGTACCCGTGAACTTCTCCCGCCTCAACCGGCCGCGCCGCGACATGGTGCTGGTCGCCGCCGCCGGGCCGGGGGCCAACCTGATCCTGGCGGTGCTGTCGGGAATGGCGCTGGCCAGCCTTACCGCCCTGCCGCCGCAATCGTCTGAATGGGTGGCGCGAAACCTGATCAATTCCGTTTGGATCAATCTGGTGCTGGCCGTGTTCAACATGCTGCCGATACCGCCGCTTGACGGCGGGCGCGTGGCGGTCGGCCTGTTGCCCGATTTTCTCGCGGTTCCTCTTGCCCGGTTGGAACGGGTGGGAATCCTGATTATCCTGGGCGGCATGTTCCTGTTGCCCCTGATCGGCGATCAGATCGGCATGGACCTGAATGTTTTCTGGTGGCTGGTCGGGGTTCCCGCGTCGGCCCTGATGAATTTCCTGTTCGCGGGCCTTGGACTCGCCTAAAACCGGGGCCTGCCGGGCCCGGAACCGCGAGGCCTGAAACGTAAGGAATGGCATGAGCGACGATTTCGATACCCCGGAGACACCGACGGTGCATCGCGACGTCATCTTCGTGGTCGATCTCGACGGCTATGAAGGGCCGCTCGACGTCCTTTTGTCCCTGGCCCGGGACCACAAGCTCGACATCACCCAGATCTCGATTCTGGCCCTGGCCGACCAGTACCTGAAATTCATCGCCGCCGCCCAGCAGACGAATCTGGAGATCGCCGCCGACTACCTGGTGATGGCGGCCTGGCTGGCCTACCTGAAATCGCGCCTGCTGCTGCCGGACCTGGGGGGCGAGGACGAGCCCACGGGCGAGGAGATGGCCGCCGCCCTGGCGTTCCAGATGCAGCGCCTGGAAGCCATGCAGAACGCCGGCCAGTTGCTGACCGATCGGTCGCAGCTCCGTCGCGATTTCTTCGCCCGAGGAGCCCCGGAGAAACATCCGGTGGAGATGGAACAGATCCTCGACGTGAACCTGTACGAATTGCTGCAGGCCTATGCCCGACAGCGCCGGCGCGGTGCCGGCGGCGACCGGACGTTGCACATCGAAGCGTTCGAGGTTTATACGGTCGAGGACGCGCTCAAGCGCCTGCGCCGTCTGCTCGGGAAAACGCCGGACTGGCTGTCCCTTTGGAGTTATCTGCCCGAGGAACTGCGGGGCGGGCTGTTCGGCCGATCGGCGGTGGCGTCCACCTTCGCCGCCAGTTTGGAACTCGCCAAGGAAGGCAAAGTGAACATTCGCCAATCCGATATTTTCGGCCCGATCTACCTGCGGGCCCGCGCCGACGGCGGCACCGATACCGGTTCCGCCAACGGCCCCCGCGTGGTCACGAACGATACCGACGGTGGGGAGACTTAAGGCCATGAGCGACGTCAATCGCGATCATCTGCGTCTGCTGGAAGCCGTACTGTTCGCCTCGGCCGAACCGATGACGGAACGGATGCTGTCCAACCGCCTGCCCGAGGACGCGGACCTCAAGGCCCTGCTGGCCGAATTGCAGGACCAGTACGCAGGGCGCGGAGTCAACCTGATCCGCGCCGGCGGGTCCTGGGCTTTCCGCACGGCCGAAGATTTGGCGGCGCAGATGACCAAGCATATCGAGGTCACGCGTAAGCTGTCGCGGGCGGCCATCGAAACCCTTGCCATCGTCGCCTATCATCAGCCCATCACCCGGGCCGAGATCGAGGAAATCCGCGGCGTCAGCTTAAGCAAGGGGACCATGGACATTCTGCTCGAGGAAGGCTGGATCAAGCCGCGCGGGCGCAAGGATGCGCCGGGTCGGCCGCTGACCTGGGGCACCACGGACGGGTTCCTCGACCACTTCGGGCTGGAAACCCTGCGCGACCTGCCGGGGATCAAGGAACTGAAGGCCATGGGGCTGTTGGAATCCGGGCCGGCGCTCAACGTCTATCGGTCTCATGGTGAGTTGACGGACGGCAGCGACGGCGTCGATACGGAAGATGACAACGAGGGCGATGCCCCGCCGCCGGGCGGCGCCGACATTACCGAGGACGATCGCATCGACGCCCTCGACCCCGATGACGGCATGACGCCCGCGGGGTAGGGGCCCGGCCGGCCGGGCCAGGATTTGCGCCTGCCGGACTTATTCGTGGGATCGGGGCGAAAAGCCTTGCATGGCTGGTCGATTCCCTTACATCTATCCCCGTCAGGGGGCTGACCGGCGGCATTGCAGCGCACCATCGTATCTGCCATCATCAGGCTTCCCACATCGTAAAAACCACAAGAGAAAGCAGAAAATGGGTACATTCAGCATCTGGCATTGGCTGGTTGTCCTGGTCGTTGTGCTGGTTCTTTTCGGCGGCGGCGGCAAAATTTCGCGGCTCATGGGGGATTTCGGTAAAGGCCTGAAATCATTCAAGAAAAGCATGAAAGAGGATGACGAGGCCACCGACGGTACGGTTGACCGCAAGGCGATCGACGCCGAGAAGGCCGACAAACCGGCAGAGACAGCGACCGTGGAAAAAGACAAGGCCGCCGGCTAACCAACGCGGGCAGCGTGTCCTTTTGAATTTGGACCCGCCCGCACTTCTCATAAAGGCCAAACGGAGCAACGACCCGCCATGTTCGATATCGGCTGGCAGGAACTGTTCATCGTCGCCATCTTGGCGATCATCGTGATCGGTCCCAAGGATTTGCCGCGCGCCGTCCGCACGGTGATGCAGGTAATCCGCAAGCTGCGCGCCATGGCCGGTGAATTCCAATCGGGCCTGGACGAGGTTGCGCGTGAGGCCGAATTGGACGACATCCGCCGCGAGGCCAACAAGATCGCCCATTACGACGTGACCAAAGAGATCAAGGACAACCTGGATCCGGACGGTGAAATCGAAAAGGCGGCGGATCTGGACGGCGCCGTGCGCGATACCATGACCGAAGCCAAGACGGCTTCCGCCGAGGCGACCAAGCCCGGCGCGGACGATCACGTGACGGCGGCCCCGCCGCCATCGCCGAGCGAGCCGGTGACCCAGGCTGAACCGACGGCGCAGCCCGCCGCCGATGCGGCGAAAACCTAGGCGCACCCATGGCCGATACCGCCCACGACAATTTTGACCCTGACGGGATCGTCGCCGACGAGACCAAGATGCCCCTGTTGGAGCATCTTTTGGAATTGCGGACGCGCCTGATTTACTGCTTCGTGGCGCTGATCGTGATGTTCTTCATCGCCTACGGCTTTTCCGAACATATTTACGCGTTTCTGGTTCAGCCGCTGGCCGACATCATGCATGAATCGGGCGGCCAGCGCCGGCTGATCTATACGGCCCTGCACGAAGCCTTCTTCACCTACCTGAAGGTGTCGTTCTTCGCGGCCATGTTCGTCAGCTTCCCCTTCATCGCCATGCAGTTCTGGAAGTTCGTGGCGCCGGGCCTGTACAAGCATGAAAAGCGCACATTGGCGCCGTTCCTGGTGGCGACGCCGGTGCTGTTCTTCATGGGCGGGGCGCTGGTCTATTATCTGATCTTCCCGATGGCCTGGAAGTTCTTCCTGGGCTTTGAGACGACGGGCGTCGACGGCTCCTTGCCGATCCAGTTGGAAGCCAAGGTCGATCAGTATCTGTCCCTGGTCATGCAATTGATCTTCGCCTTCGGGCTGTGCTTCGAACTGCCCGTGGTGATCACGCTTCTGGCGCGCATGGGGATCGTCAGTTCCAAGGGCCTCCGCGCCAAGCGCAAATACGCCATCGTCATTGCCTTCGTCGCGGCGGCGATCCTGACCCCGCCCGATGTGATCAGTCAGATCGGCCTCGCCGTGCCGACCATCCTGTTGTACGAAATCTCCATCTGGTGCGCGCGTCTGGTTGAACGCAATCGGGGCGAAGATCCGGATGCCGAGGACGACGATCTGGACGATGACGACGACGCGGCTGATGACGCGAAAACGGCCGCCGAGCCCGGACCCTAAGCCGCCTTTCGCCGGTGCATAAACGCCGTGCCGCCCCTGGACGGGGCCGGTTCGCCCGCCTATAAGTGCGCGAATGGGCCCCGGTGCCGTCCGGCGCCGAATGCCCGGTCCGCCATGCCGCCAACGACACCCCGAAGAGACTGCGATGTTCGACATCAAATGGATCCGTGAAAACCCCGAGACCTTCGATGCGGGGCTCGCGCGCCGGGGGCTGCCGCCCGCCGCCGAAGGGCTGATCGCGCTCGACAAGAAGCGCCGCGCCGCCGAAACCCGCGCTCAGGAAATCCAGACCGAGCGCAACGCCCTGTCCAAGCAGATCGGCATCGCCAAATCGAAGGGCGAGGATGCCTCGGACATTCTGGCCAAGGTGTCTCAATCCAAGGACGCCCAGGCCGCGGCCGAGGCCGAGGCGAAGGATGCGGAGCAGGTGCTGGAGGAAGCCCTGTCCGGCATCCCGAACCTGCCGGCCGCCGACGTGCCCGACGGCGAGGACGAAAGCGCCAATGTGGAAATCCGCAAATGGGGCGAGCCGACATCCCTTGATTTCGAAGCCCGCGACCATGTCGATCTGGGTGAAGGCCTGGGCCATATGGACTTCGAGAACGCGGCCAAGCTGTCGGGTGCGCGGTTCGTGGTGCTGTCCGGCCCGCTGGCGCGCCTGGAGCGCGCCATCGCCAACTTCATGCTGGACCTGCACGTCAACGACCATGGTCTGACCGAGGTCGCGCCGCCGACCCTGGTCAACGACGCCGCCATGTACGGCACGGGCCAGCTGCCCAAGTTTGCCGAAGACCTGTTCCATACGGACAACGGCTACTGGCTGATCCCGACGGCCGAGGTCCCCCTGACCAACCTGATGGCGGGGGAGATCGTCGACGACGACCGGCTGCCCTTCCGCTATGCGGCGCTGACCGATTGCTATCGCTCCGAAGCCGGGGCCGCCGGCAAGGACACCCGCGGCATGATCCGCCAGCATCAGTTCAAGAAGGTGGAGATGGTGACCATTTCGGCGCCCGAATCCTCCGACGAGGAACTGGAACGCATGACCGGCTGTGCCGAGGCGGTGCTGCAAAAGCTGGGTCTGCCGTATCGCGTCGTGGTGCTGTCGACGGGCGATATGGGGTTCGGTGCGCGCAAGACATACGACATCGAAATCTGGCTGCCGGGGCAGGGCAAGTATCGGGAAATTTCCAGCTGCTCCAACTGCGGCGATTTCCAGGCCCGGCGCATGAAGGCCCGCTGCCGCGTCAAGGGCGAGAAGGGAACGCGCTTCGTGCATACCCTGAACGGCTCCGGCGTCGCCGTCGGCCGCGCCATGGTCGGCGTGTTGGAAAACTATCAGCAGGCCGACGGATCGATCACCGTGCCCGAGGTGCTGCGTCCCTACATGGGCGGGCTAGAGGTCATCAGAAAAGCATGAACCGCCGCCACATCGATCTGAGCCAGGCCCGGGTGCTCATATCCAACGACGACGGCGTCCATTCGCCGGGCATCAAGGTCCTGGAAAAAGCCGTCCGCGCCGTGGCTCGCGAGGTCTGGGTCGTCGCTCCGGAAACGGAGCAGTCGGCGACCAGCCATTCCCTGACCCTGCGCCGCCCATTGCGCATCCGCAACATATCCGACGGGCGCTTCGCCGTGGACGGCACGCCGACCGATAGCGTGCTTCTGGGCGTGAACCGGGTGATGAAGGACCTGCGCCCGGACATCGTCATGTCCGGCGTCAACCGAGGCGGAAACCTGGGCGAGGACGTGCATTATTCGGGCACCGTGGCGGCGGCCATGGAAGGGGCGCTGCTGGGCATTCCGTCCGTCGCCTTTTCCCAGGAATATGACGACAACCGCAACGTGACCTGGGAAACCTCGGAATTCTGGATGCCGAAGATTCTCGAGCGCCTGTCGTCCTACGACTTCAACCCGGCGATCCTGCTGAACATCAACATCCCCGACTGCCCGCCCGACGAGGTCGTGGATATGGAAGTCACGCGCCAGGGCCGGCGCAAGATCGGCGGCGAAATTCAGCAAGGCCATGACCCCCGGGGCGATGCCTACTACTGGGTCGGCGTGCAGCGCGACGAGGAGGAATTCCAGCCGGGCACGGATTTGGACGCCTGCCGGCGCAAGGTGATTTCCGTGACGCCCCTGAGCCTTGATCTGACGGCGGGGCGCGAGCTTGACCGCCTGCGTGAGGTTTTCCCATGAACCGGGTCCGCCCCGCGCTGGAGGAGGCCCTGGCGACGGAGCGTGAGGAACTGCTGGATAGCCTGCGCCGTTTGGGCGTGGCCGACGAACGGGTGCTGGCGGCCATCGGCCGGGTGCCGCGCGAACAGTTCCTGGCCGAAGCCTTTCAGGACCGGGCCTATCGCAATCTGGCGCTGCCCATCGGGCATCAACAGACCATCAGCCAGCCCTGGGTGGTTGCGCGCATGACAGAGGCGCTGGAGGTCACCGACCGCACCAAGGTGCTGGAGATCGGCACCGGCTGCGGATATCAGTCCGTGGTTTTGTCGCTGTTGTGCCGCCGGCTTTACACCATCGAGCGCCACAAGGGGCTCAAGGACGAGGCCGAACGCCGGTTCCGCCACTTCGGCCTGACCAATATCACGACCCATCTGGGCGACGGGTCGCTCGGCTGGCCCGATCAGGCGCCGTTCGAGCGCATCATCGTCACCGCCGCCGCCGAGGACATTCCGCCCGTGCTGTTGTCGCAACTGGCCGACGGCGGGATCATGGTGGTGCCGGTGGGCAGCCAGACCGGTGACGGCGAACAGCGCCTGTACCGCGTCGAAAAGGGGCCGCTCGGCCTGGAAATCGAAGACATGGGCGAGGTTCGCTTCGTTCCCCTGGTGGCGGGCGTCGCCACCCCGGCGTGACAGCGGACATGAGGAAGCAAATGGCCGGGAATTGGCGCGGTATGGGACAAGCGGCAGCGGCGGTCGTGCTGCTGTGGACGCTGGCCGCTTGCGGTGCCGCCGAATGGCCGCCGCGCGGAGAGGCGACAGGGGCGGCGCCCCGTGGGCAGGTCCAGGCGCGGGCCGCAGACAGCGGCGACAGCCGGCGGCGCGACGGCGGCGACCTGACGTTCATCGGCGCCTCGGCCGTGCGGGTCGGGCCCGGAGACACGCTCTACGCCATTTCGCGCCGACACCGGGTCGGCCTGCGCGCCCTGATCGAGGCCAACGGCCTGGAGCCCCCCTTTATCCTGCACGTCAATCAGCGCCTGGTCCTGCCGCGTGGGCGCCAGCACAGGGTGTCGGCCGGGGAAACGGTCTATGCCATCGCCCAGAAATACGACGTGGAGCCCAACGAACTGGCCCGCATCAACGGCATCCGTCCGCCCTATACCATCCGCGTGGGCGAGGATCTGCTGATCCCGACCGGTACCCTGCAATCGGTGAAAGCCCCGCGCCGCCCCGAGCCGGACCAGGCGGCGGCGCCCCGGACCCGCCCGCCGTCTTCCGTGCAAGCGGCGGGCCCGCAACGGCCCAAGTCGTCCGTGCAATCGGCAAGGACCGCCCTGCCGGGGCCGCCCAAGCGCAGCGGCAGGGGGTTTTTCTGGCCCGTATCGGGGGGAAAGGTGATCTCGCGCTACGGGGTCAAGCAGAGCGGCCTGCGCAATGACGGCATCAACATCAGGGCGCCCCGGGGGACGCCCGTGCTGGCCACGGAAAACGGCGTCGTCGCCTATGTGGGGAACGAACTGCGCGGGTTCGGCAACCTGGTCCTGATCAAGCATGACGGCGGCTGGATTTCTGCCTATGCCCATACGGACCAGCTGGCCGTGGCCAAGGGCGACCGGGTGCGCCGGGGCCAGAAGATCGCGACGGTGGGGGACACGGGCGGGGTGTCGGAACCGCAGCTCCATTTCGAGCTGCGCAAGAACAAGCGCGCGGTCAATCCGCAGCAGTTCCTGTCGTCAAAGGCGACGTAAGCTCAGGATTCGATCTTGCGCTTGGCCTGCGCCAGAAGTTCGCGGGCCATGACTTCCTGGCCTTTTTCGGCCGCCAGCCAAGCCTGCTCGATCATATGTTTGACGGACGGTGGCAGGTCCGCGACATCGTGGGCCATCTTCTTCAGCCGCGCGATACCGGTTCGCCAGTCTTCATCGTCTGACTGCGCCACCATGACACGTATTCCCCATTCCCAAGCGACGGCTAAACATACCACAAATGGCATGCACGGCCAGTTTCCGCATTCAATGAATACGGTAATGTGCTTACAGGGACGTGACAGGATGGCGCCTTTCGGCGCCTATTCCAGGTTTTTACCCAGGCGACCGGCCAGATTCTGAATGTATTGCCAGGCGACGCGGCCGGAACGCGACCCGCGGGTCACGGCCCATTCATTGGCTTCGCGGCGCAGGTCGACATCGGGGCCGTCCAGGCCGTAGCGCTTGGCATAGCCTTCGACGATCTGGAAATAGGTCTGCTGGTCCAGGTTGTGGAAGCCCAGCCACAGGCCGAAACGATCCGACAGGGAGACTTTCTCCTCGACCGCTTCGCCCGGATTGATGGCGGTGGACCGTTCGTTCTCGATCATGTCGCGGGAAATCAGGTGGCGGCGGTTGGACGTGGCGTAGAACAGCACGTTCTCGGGCCGTCCTTCGATGCCGCCGTCAAGCACGGCCTTGAGGGATTTGTAGGACGTATCATCGGTATCGAAGCTGAGATCGTCACAGAACACCAGGCAGCGCCGTCCGCCGGCGCGCAGCACCGTCAACAGGGCGGGCAGGGAGGGAATGTCTTCGCGGTGGATTTCCACCAGCACCAAAGAGCCCGGCTGCGCCGCGTTGATTTCCGCGTGCAGCGCCTTGACCAGCGAGCTTTTCCCCGTGCCGCGGGCTCCCCACAGCAGGGCGTTGTTGGCGGGCAGGCCCTTGGCGAAGCGCTGGGTGTTGTCCATCAACTGCTGAACCTGCATGTCGATGCCGCACAACAGGCCGATTTCCACGCGGTTGACCTTGGGCACCGGCTCCAGCCAGGAGGTGTCGGCGTGCCAGACATAGGCGTCGGCAACGGTCATGTCGTTTTCAGGGACGGGCGGGGGTGCGAGACGGTCCAGCGCGTCGGCGATGCGGTCGAGAACCTTGTACATATCGATGTCAGTCATGGCGGCGGAAATTAAGGCGATGGGAGCATGGCGTCAATCGTCTGTATCTCGCCGCCGATAACCGGCAAAATTTCGCCGGTTTGCGTTTGCATCGCGCGGTCTTGCGGTTATAGTCCCGCGCACCCAAATAAGACGACCGGCTTTCGGCTATCTAAGAACCGCCCCCGACGGTAAATGCGGGGGGAATGAGGAGATAAGCATGTTGATTTCGCCCGCGTATGCCCAGGCCGCCGGTGGCGGCGGTGGTGGCGGCATTGAGGCGTTCCTGCCCCTGATCCTGATCTTTGTGATCTTCTACTTCCTGCTCATTCGTCCGCAGCAGAAGAAGATGAAGGAACACAAGGCCATGCTGGAAGCCGTGCGGCGCGGTGACAAGGTCGTCACCGGCGGCGGCATCATGGGCACGGTGACCAAGGTCGGCGAGGGCGACGAAGTCGTCGTCGAGATCGCCGAAGGCATCAAGGTTAAGGTCCGCAAGAGCACGCTGGCCTCGGTTGAGGTCAAACCCGAGCCCCAGAGCGACTCCGGCAAAAAGGCCGACAAGGGCGATGCCGCCAACGACGAAGGCGCCGCCAAGAAAAAGCCGGGTGGCCTGCGTGGGCTGCTGGGCGGCGGCAAGAAGGACGGCTGACCCCTTGCCCTTTCGCGCTGTGATCCGACCCACCCCTGACGTGTCCGGTTAATTACCCATGGTTTATTTCGCCAAGTGGAAAGTTGCGTTGGTGCTGGTGGTCTGCCTGCTGGGCTTGGCCTATGCCGTACCGAACTTCCTGCCCAAATCGCTGACGGAATCGTTGCCGGGCTGGCTGCCGAGCCAGCAGGTGAACCTGGGGCTGGATTTGCAGGGCGGCTCGCACCTGCTGCTGGAGGTCGAGGTCGACGAAGTCGTAAAGCAGTACGTTGAAGGCATCGCCGAAAGTGCTCGCGCCGAGCTGCGCACCGCGCGTATCCGCGCCCGCGCCCTGGGTGTCGACGGCAATACGGTGGTCGTCACCATCGCCAAGGCGGATGAGGTCGAGAAGGCGCGCAATCTTCTGACGCCGATCGAACCGGGCGCTCAGGTCTCCGTCGACGGGGAGCGCATCACCATCACGCCCCTGGAGCAGACGTTGTTGGAGCGGCGCTCGTCCGCCCTGCAGCAGTCCGTGGAAATCCTGCGCCGCCGTATCGACGAAACGGGCACGCGAGAGCCCACCATTCAGCGCCAGGGCGATAACCGGGTGCTGGTCCAGGTGCCCGGCCTGAAGGATCCGGAACGCCTGAAGGCGATCATCGGCAAGACGGCCAAGCTGACGTTCCAACTGGTCGATATGGAAAATTCCGTGGCCGAGGCCATTGAACGTGGCCGCGTCCCGCCGGGCAGTGTGCTGTTGCAGGCGACCGAGGAAGACCGCGCCGTCGGGCGACAGGACGCCTATCTGGTCAAGCGCCGGGTGCTGGTGTCGGGCGAGGACCTGGTCGACGCCCATCAGAGCTTCGAACAGCGCACCAACCAGCCGGTTGTCGGCTTCCGCCTCAATGCGCGCGGCGCCAAGAAATTCGGCGACGTGACGACCAAGAACGTGGGCCGGCCCTTCGCCATCGTGCTGGACAACAAGGTCATCAGCGCGCCGGTGATCCGCGAGCCGATCATCACCGGCAGCGGCCAGATTTCCGGTTCGTTCACCGTGCAGTCGGCGCAAGATTTGGCGCTTTTGCTGCGTGCGGGCGCCCTGCCGGCGCCGATTTCGATCCTTGAGGAACGCACGGTCGGCGCCAGCCTGGGGGCGGACAGTATCTCCGCCGGGGAAACCGCCTGCATCGTCGGCATGATCGCCGTGATCGTCTTCATGGTCATCGCCTATGGCAAGTTTGGGGTGATGGCCAACGTGGCGTTGATCTTCAACTTGTTACTGATTTTGGCCGTTCTGTCGGTCATTCAGGCGACGTTGACGCTGCCCGGCATCGCCGGGATCGTGCTGACCGTCGGCATGGCGGTCGATGCCAACGTGCTGATATTCGAGCGCATCCGCGAGGAAGTGCGCGCGGGGCGCACCCCGATCAGCGCCATCGACGCCGGCTATAGCCGCGCCTTGACCACAATCGTGGATGCCAACGTGACCACGCTGATCGCCGCCGTCCTGCTGTACGCCTTCGGATCGGGGCCGGTGCGCGGGTTCGCGGTGACGCTTGCCGTCGGTATCGCAACATCGATGTTCACCGCGATCATGTTGACCCGCCTTCTGGTCGTTGCCTGGCTGCGTCGTACGCGGCCGCAGGAACTGCCGGTCTAGGTGCCGGGGAGAATTTAGATCATGCGCCTGCTCAAGCTTGTCCCTGACGACGTCAACATTCCTTTCATGCCGTTCCGCAAGGTGTTCATGACGATCTCCGTCGTGGCCGTCGTGCTGTCCCTGGCCATGGTGTTCGTCAAAGGCATGAATTTCGGCATCGATTTCCAGGGCGGCATCCTGATCGAGGTCCGCATGCCGCAGGCCGCCGACCTGGGCCAGATGCGCGGACAGTTGGGCGCGCTCGGTCTGGGCGAGGTCAGTCTGCAGGAATTCGGAAATCCGGCCGATGTATTGATCCGCATCGGCGCCCAGGACGGCGACGCTGCGGCACAACAGGTCGCGATCGAAGCGGTGAAAAGCGCGCTGGGGGCCGGTGTCGACTATCGCCGCGTGGAATTCGTCGGACCCAAGGTGTCGTCGGAACTGTTGCTCGACGGTGTACTGGCCGTGGCCGTGGCGATCATCGCCATGCTGATCTATATCTGGCTGCGCTTTGAGTGGCAGTTCGGCTTGGGCGCCGTCGTCGCGCTGAGCCATGACATTTTCATCACCCTCGGCGTTTTTTCGCTGCTTGAACTGGAATTCAACCTGTCGACGGTCGCCGCCGTGCTGACCATCGCGGGGTACTCCATCAACGACACGGTGGTCGTGTTCGACCGCATCCGCGAGGATCTGCGCAAGTACAAGACCAAGCCGATTCCGGATCTGCTCAACGACGCGATCAACCTGACCCTGTCCCGCACCCTGATGACGTCCCTGACCACCCTGGTCGCGCTGCTGGCGTTGTTCTTCCTGGGTGGGGAGGTGATCCGTGACTTCTCCTTCGCGATGATCTTCGGCATTGCGGTCGGCACCTATTCGTCGATCTGCGTCGCCGCGCCGCTGCTGCTCTATACCAACGTGGCCGCCCGCGCCCGCGGGACCGGCGAGGGTACGGAGGCGGCGGAAACGCCGTAAGCAAGACCTGACCCATGCCCGGACTTGACGTCACGCCCCTTGTTCCCGCCGGCCGGAAGATCATCCAGGCCTATGGGGACGGGCGGTTCCGGGTCGCCGGTGAGGCGTTTGAAACCTCGATCCTGATTTGGCCCGAGCGCTGCGTGGCCTGGGACGCACAAAGCGTCGCCGACCTGGATGTGGACGCCCTGCACCTGGCCATGACGGGGCCAGCGGCGCCCGTTCCTCACGCGGAAATTCTCATCATCGGCTGCGGTGCGACGTTCGTGGCGCCGCCCAAGGGACTGCGCGAGGACCTGCGCGCCCGCGGGATTGCCGTTGAATGGATGGATACGGGGGCGGCCTGCCGGACCTTCAACGTGCTTCTGGGCGAAGACCGGCGCACCGCGGGAGCCATTTTGGCCGTCGATTGACGCACTGCAGCACCACTTCCCTTTTTACGCCGTTTTCTGTATGGTTAAGGCCTTCCAGAAGGATTATCCGACTCCCAGAACGGGAAAACGATCCAGAAGGACTGCTCCATTACGGAGCCGTGCAAAGAAAATGACAGACGTATCCAAAGTGGGGGGCGTGACCTCCCAGTTCGTAAACCGTCCTATCCCCCCCTCGAAAAGCACCGAAAAATCGGCGGCGACCGGCGACGATGCCAAAGCCGGCGAAGCCAAGGGTGCGCCCGCAACCTTCAACCTGCCCAGCGCGATTTCCGGTGGGGAGACAAAGGAGGTTTCGGCGGCGGAGGCGCTTGAGACGGTGTTCGCCAGCCTGAGCAAGGCATTCTCAGAGGCCGAAGACACGCCTCCGGGATCCGGTGCCGCGCTCGAAGCCCTGCTGTCCGACCTCAAGGTCGCGGCTCCTTTCCTTGACCGTGTATTGGCGGCCCGCAAAAGCGAGCTGACCGCTGCCGGTGATACGGAAGGGCTGAAGACCCTGGACTCGACCCTCGCCGAGGCCGAGGCAACGCTTGCCGACGCCCGGACCCAACTCGAGGGCGTGGCCGGTGATGTGCCGGATGAAGAGGTGGTCGAAGACCCGGCGGTGACGGCGGCGCTGAATGCCATTCTTGGCGAGGGACGGGACATTCCCGCGTTCTCCGCCGACGAAGTGCATGAAGGCCGTAAGGAATTCGTCGCCCTAGTGTTCGACGACATCGCCGATTCCATCGGCCGCCACCGAAACACAGGTCTGCAGACGGCGTCCTATACGCTGAATGCCCTTGGCGGCGCAAACCTGACGGCCTAACCGGCAAACGATCTCGTTTGTTGATCGCGACCGCACCCCTTGGGTGCGGAGCGATTTCGCGCGTCCGGGGGATGGGATGGCACGTGGTCAGCATTTAGCCAAGAACGGACTAGCTACCAGAAGGGGTGAGTATTTAAACGCCGTCTGGTCGGCTCCATTCTGTGTCATCCGACAGGTGATCTACAAGTCGCTCAACAACAATTGCAAGAAGAATAGCAATCGCTCCAGGGAGAATGATGGCAGAAAAAATAGGCATCTCGCCATCCCCAACTAAGCTTTTGATATGGTCGAACAAAAATAAATGCCACCCGCAAAATGTAAAAAATATAATTACAGATGCGATGAGACTTGCGACTTTTTCTTTTTTAGACTTTTCGGGCACCTGATTATCGTCAATTTTAAACAAAGATAGCTTCTTGAAAAATCCAAAACTTTCCACGAATACCCTAAGCATAATTGAATTAATTGGTTCGATCTATGGCCGCTTTGGGTCAATTTCAGACGGCTCAGACCAAAAGAAAACGGGGCTGCCAATGGCAGCCCCGCTTCACGTCGGTAGTCTATTTTCGGCTTAGAACACGTTCTGCGCCGACACCATGGCATAGAGCATGGGGATCGAAAGCAGCGTGTTGGTGCGCGAGAACAGCATGGCTGTGCGTCCCGCTGCGGCCTTTTCGTCGGCCGTGGCATCGACGATGCCCAGCGCCTTCTTCTGGTTCGGCCAGATCACGAACCACACGTTGAACCACATGATGATGCCGAGCCACATGCCGATGCCGATGGCGGTCGACTTGGCGACCCCACCCTGCAGACCCAGGGTCATGGCATCCACCAGGTAGCCGTTCATGCCGGCCAGGATCAGGCCGGTGACGATGGTCGCCATGGCGCCCCAGCGGAACCAGAACAGGGCCGCCGGTGCGATGACCTTGCCGATGGCCGGCTTCTGTTCGTCCGGAATTTTGCCCATGTTCGGGATCTGGACGAAGTTGAAGTACCACAACAGACCGATCCACATCACGCCGGACAGCACGTGCAGCCAGCGGAACAGGAACGCGAACCAGGCATGTCCGCCCGGCTGACCTTCGCCGGTCAATGCCGTGACGGCGAGAACCATAAGAATGGTGAGAATGAAACCGGCGATCACCGTGTTTCGTAAGCTTGACAGGATAGCGGCCATTGTCCGATCCCTCCTTCGACTTGTTTGTCTATTAACCCCAAAAAAACCCGGCGGTCGGGCTGAAAGCCCCAATAAACCCGCCCGCATGTCACGGAATATAA
>PALN01000080.1 GCA_002706405.1 Rhodospirillaceae bacterium
AGGGCTCGAAGCGGGTGAAGGTGAAGGCCTCCACGTATTCTTCAAGCGGCACGCCGTACTGCAGGCCGATGGAGATGGCGATGGCGAAGTTGTTCATCAACGAGCGGAAGGCGGCCCCTTCCTTGTGCATGTCGATGAAGATTTCCGCCAGCTTGCCGTCGCTGTATTCACCGGTGTGCAGGTACACCTTATGGTCGCCGATCGACGCCTTCTGGATGTAGCCCTTGCGCCGGTTGGGCGGACGGCGGCGTTCCTGGGCCCGTTCGACGATGCGTTCGACGATGCGCTCGGCGACGATCTCGGCCTTGGAGGCATTGGCCGGGGCGGCGGCCACGGCGTCGCCCAGGGTTTCCTCGGCGTCGACATCGTCCAGCAGGGCCGACTGCAGCGGCTGCGACAGCTTGGAGCCGTCCCGGTACAGCGCATTGGCCTTCAGCCCCAGTTTCCAGGACAGCATGTAGGCGTCGTTGCATTCCTTGACCGAGGCCGAATTCGGCATGTTGATGGTCTTGGAAATGGCACCCGAGATGAAGGGCTGCGCCGCCGCCATCATGCGGATGTGGCTTTCGACGGAAAGATAGCGCTTGCCGATCTTGCCGCAGGGGTTGGCGCAGTCGAACACCGACAGGTGTTCGTCCTTGATATGCGGGGCGCCCTCCAGCGTCATGGCGCCGCAGATGTAGGTGTTGGCGGCCTCGATCTCGGCCTTGGAGAAGCCGAGATAGCTGAGCATGTCGAAGCTCATATCGTCCAGCTTGTCGGCCGGAATGCCGAGCCCTTCGCGGCAGAAGGCGTCACCCAGGTTCCACTTGTTGAACACGAACTTGATGTCGAAGGCTTCGCTGAGTGATTCCTCAAGCTTTGCCAGAACTTTGTCTGTGAAGCCTTTGTCTTTCAATGTTTCCGAGTTGATCCCCGGCGCCCCTTCCAGGGTGCCGTGACCGACCGCGTAGTTGATCATGGCGGTGATCTCGTCGGCCGTGTAGCCCATGCCCGACAGGGCTTTGGGGACCATGCGGTTGATGATCTTGAAGTACCCGCCGCCGGCCAACTTCTTGAATTTGACGAGCGCGAAATCGGGCTCGATCCCCGTGGTGTCGCAATCCATGACCAGCCCGATGGTGCCCGTGGGCGCGATCACCGTGGTCTGGGCGTTGCGATAGCCATGTGCCTCGCCGCCTTCCAGTGCGCGGTCCCAGGCGCGGGCGGCCGCTTCGGACAGTTTGGCATCCGGGCAATCGGCGGCGACCAGCGGCACGGGGCTGACTTCCAGCCCTTCATAGCCGGTGCTTTCGCCATGGGCCGCGCGGCGATGGTTGCGGATGACCCGCAGCATGGGATCGGCGTTCTTTTCATAGCCGGGGAACGTGCCCAGTTCCGCCGCCATTTCGGCGGACGTGGCGTAGCAGGTTCCCGTCATCAGCGCCGTGATGGCGCCGCAGATGGCGCGGCCTTCGACGGAGTCGTAGGACAACCCGGCATTCATCAGGTAGCCGCCGATGTTGGCGTAACCCAGGCCGAGGGTGCGGAACTCGTAAGACAGCTGGGCGATTTCTTTGGACGGGAACTGCGCCATGAGGACCGAGATTTCCAGCGTCACGGTCCACAGCCGCACCGCATGTTCGAACCCGGCGACGTCAAAGCTGCCGTCCTTCTTGGCGAAGGTGATCAGGTTCAGGGACGCCAGATTGCAGGCCGTGTCGTCCAGGAACATGTATTCGGAGCACGGGTTGGAGGCATTGATGCGGCCCGAATTGGGGCAGGTGTGCCATTCGTTGATGGTGGTGTCGTACTGTAGGCCAGGATCGGCGCAGGCCCAGGCCGAATAGCCGATCTGCTCCCACAGGTCGCGGGCCCGAATGCGCTTGTGTACTCCGCCGTCCGTGCGGCGGATCAATTCCCATTCGCCGTCGTCGAGAACGGCCTGGATGAATTCGTTGGTCAGGCGCACCGAGTTGTTGGAGTTCTGCCCGGACACGGTGACATAGGCTTCCGAATCCCAATCCGTATCGTAGGTCGGGAATTCGATATCCGTATAACCCTGGCGGGCGAAGTGGATGACCCGCTGGACGTAGTTGTCAGGGATCATGGCTTGGCGGCATTCCCGGATGGCGGCCTTGAGCGCCGGGTTCTTGCGCGGGTCGAAGCAATCCTCGGCGGCGCAGTCTTCGCCGGCGGTTTCCATGTTCTGACAAGCGGCCAGGACCTGGGTCAGGTGCTTCTTGGCGAGGCGCGAGCCGGACACCAGCGCGGCGACCTTCTGCTCTTCCTGAACCTTCCAGTTGATGTACTTCTCGATGTCCGGATGATCGACGTCGACGACGACCATCTTGGCCGCCCGGCGCGTGGTGCCGCCGGATTTGATGGCGCCCGCGGCCCGGTCGCCGATCTTGAGGAAGCTCATCAGGCCCGACGACTTGCCGCCGCCCGACAAGGCTTCGTTCTCACCGCGCAGGGCCGAGAAGTTGGACCCGGTGCCCGAGCCGTACTTGAACAGCCGTGCCTCACGGACCCAAAGGTCCATGATCCCGCCGTCGCTTACCAGGTCGTCGTTGACGCCCTGGATGAAGCAGGCATGGGGCTGCGGATGCTCATAGGCGGAATTGGAGGCGACCAGCTTGCCGGTCTCGAAATCAACGTAATGGTGACCCTGGGCCGGGCCGTCGATGCCGTAAGCCCAATGAAGGCCCGTGTTGAACCACTGCGGCGAATTGGGCGCGGCCATCTGCTTGGCCAGCATGAAGCGCATTTCGTCGAAATAGGTCTGGGCGTCGGCTTCGGAATCGAAGTACCCACCTTTCCAGCCCCAGTAGGTCCAGGTGCCGGCCAGCCGGTCGAACACCTGCTTGGCGCTGGTTTCGCCGGAGAATCGCTTTTCCTTGGGCAGCTTCTTGAGGGCGGCGGTGTCGGGTTCGGAGCGCCACAACCACGACGGGACGGAGTTCTCCTCGACCTTCTTCAGCTTTGCGGGGATACCTGCCTTGCGGAAGTATTTCTGCGCCAGCACGTCCGAGGCGACCTGGGACCAGGAATCCGGAACCTCGATATTCGCTTGGGCGAACACGACGGAGCCGTCCGGGTTTCGGATCTCGCTGGATGCTTGGCGAAATTTGATCGCCGCGTAAGGTGATTGATCCTGTTTCGTAAAATGCCGCTTGATCTGCATGGCTACCCCGTCTGCGCTCCCTAAGTGGTCCCTGTCATTCCCGGCCCTGCTGAATGGCCGGCGGGCCCAACAACGGGCCCGGGTCGCTTCTTTGCCGCTGGCTCGGAAGGCATTCGCTTCCTTACTACATAATGTATTTGCCCAGGCGTGAAGGACGCTAAATGTAGCCAGCAGCCCGGAGGGCAGCAACAACATTATTTCAACATTTAGGGGGTGTGTTGCGAATAAATTACTTGATTTTGTGGAACCGCGCGGAAATCCGGGGATATGCCTTTGGTCATAGTTGGCGGCATCCTATATATTGCGTGCGGCAGGGCGCATTCCCCGGTCATGCAGACTGGACCTTGCGCCCGCATGGTGCCATATTCCCGCGGTACATCAGGCGGATATGAGACCCAATGGACATCGGAACGCTGCTGCATACCTGGATCTACGGCAAGCTCGTCGGCACCGACGAGTTCGGCAACCGTTATTACAAGAACAAGGGCGGGTCGCTGTACGGCCGCGAACGCCGCTGGGTGCTTTACAAAGGACGCAAGGAAGCGTCCAAGGTGCCGCCGGAGTGGCATTCCTGGCTGCATCACACCTCTGCGGAGCCGCTGACCGAAAGTGCCACCCGCGCGCGGCCGTGGCAGAAGGACCATGTCCCGAACCTGACGGGAACCGCCGGCGCCTACCGCCCCGCGGGCCACGATTTCAAAGGCGGCGCCCGCGCCCATGCCACGGGCGACTACGAAGCCTGGAAACCGGAATGATTTGCGGCGCCCTGGGTGGGACGCTGCGATGACGGTTGAATACCGATGACCCTGGAAACCAAGGAACAGATGATCGGCGCTTTGGCGCTCGTCGTGCTTCTGGCGCTTCTCGGCTTCATGAATCAAAGCCGCGACATGGCGTCCGTCGCGGACGGCCGCATCCGGGTCGATGCCCTGTTCGGCCGGGTCGACGGCATCGCACCCGGAGCCGAGGTCCGCATGGGCGGTGTAAGAATCGGGACCGTCGCGGCCCAGCGCCTGGATGACAAGTTCCGCGCCGTCCTGAGCCTCAACCTGACAGACAGCGTCATGGTGCCGAAGGATTCGTCGGCTTCCGTGCAGACCGATGGGCTGTTCGGCGGCAAATACATTGTTTTGGAACCGGGCGCGTCGGAACAGGGCCTGAAAACCGGCGACCTGATCGCCTATACCCAGGATGCCCAGATCGTCAGCGACATCCTGGATCTCATCATTTCCCAAGGCCAAGCCGCCATGGCCGAGCGCCGTGCCGCAGCGGAATCGGCGACCGGGCAGATGAAATAAGCGGCGGAGAGACAGGATATGGGACGTAACGCAATTGAAACGGTCCTGGGCGGGGTCGTGCTGATCGTGGCCGGGGTGTTTTTGTTCTTCGCTTTTAACGTGGCCCAGGTGAAAGCGGTCTCGGGTTATGAGATCAAGGCGCATTTCCTCAAGATCGGCGGTCTGGCCAAGGGCAGCGACGTACGTATCAACGGCATCAAGATCGGTACCGTGCTCGACCGCGTGCTCGACCCGCAGACATTCGAAGCCGTCGTCATCATGTCGATCCGGCCGGACGTGAAACTGCCCAAGGACACGGTGGCGACGATCGGCTCGGAAGGCATCCTGGGCGGGAAATACATCCGCCTGAAGCCGGGGCAGGCCGCGGAAACATTGCCCGAGGGCGGCCGCATCGCCAAAGTCGAGGACTTCAAGTCGCTGGAGGATCAGGTCGGCGAGATCATCTTCTTGGCCACGGGCGGGAAATAGGCTGCCATGCGGCTGCTCCTTGTCGCGCTGATCGGTATGTTCGCCGCCCTACCGGCAGGGGCGGCGCCCATGAACAAGGTTATTCTGCAGGGGCTGGACAAGGTCACGGCCCGAGTCTCGACCCTGGAAGCACGGGTCGGCGAGGTCGTGCGTTTCGGCACGCTGGAGATCATCGCCCGCAGCTGTGACAAGCGCCCGCCGGAAGAACCCCCGGAAAGTGCCGCCTTCCTGGATATCTGGGAAATTCGCCCCGGTGAGCCGGCGGTCAGCTTGTTCCGAGGCTGGATGTTCGCCTCCAGCCCGGCGCTCAACGCGCTGGAACACCCGGTCTACGACATCTGGGTGCTCGATTGCGCCGAGCCGATGGACGCAGATTCGCCGAAATAGCGGTTTCTAGCCGGGATGGTCAGGGCCGGTCGACGGTCGCCACCGCCGCAGCAATATGTGCACGGCGATGGGGGTAATCAGCGACGTCGCCAGCGCCACCAGGGCAATTCCCGAAAAAACGCCGGCCGGCATGGCCCAGTCGCCCAGAGCGCGGGCCTGTTGGCCGATTACCATGGCCATTTCGGCGCGCGGCACCATGCTGACGCCGATCAACAAGGCCCCCGCGCCGGATGTCGACATCAGGGCGGGAAGCCCCGCCCCGACGATCTTGCCGCCGACGGCCACGGCGAGCAGCGCCCCGCCGAACGCCAACGCCATGCCCAAAGACGCCGGATCGATGCGAAAGCCGATGGCGATGAAAAAGAACGGTACGAAGAAGGCCTGGATCTGCACGAATCCCGTTTCCATGCGCACGACATCGGGATTGCGGCTGAAGATCAGACCGGCGAAGAAGGCGCCGATGGCGATGGAGAATCCCAACAGCGAGGCGACCGCGGCGACGCAGAGCCCGATGCCCAGAAGGATCATCGCCGCGTGGGGTTCGCCCAGGCGGGTCAGGACGGCGGCCAGGCGGTACTGATTGGCCCAGGCGACAGCCAGGCATAGGCCGCCGAGCGCAGCTGCCTTTGCCAGAAGTATCAGAGAGATTTCCGAAATATGGGTAGCCAGACTGCCGCCGTTCCCTGAGTAAACCAGGGGGGCGACCGCCAACGCCATGGCCATGAAGATGACGGCGGACAGGTCGTCCAGTTCCGCCACATCGATCAACGTTTCGCCGTCGGGGGTGTCGAGGGCACCGGCCTCGCGCCACAGTTCCGTGGTGACGGCGACGCTGGTCGCGGTCATGGCGATGGCCGTGAACATGCTGGGCACGGCCCCCAGGTCGAACACCTGATGACACAGCAAGAACACTGGCACGCCGCTGATCGTGACGTTGCCGAGCCAGATGGGTGCCGCCCGGGGCAACTTGGCGAGAAGGCCGTGCAGGTTACTGTCGAGCCCGATCCGGAACAGCAGGATGAACACGCCCGTCTCGGCGAGGAATTCCAGCAAGTGTCGGCCCGTCCCGGACATAAAGGCCATCTGCCCGTCGGCCACGCGGAGGACGAATCCCAGCGCGATGAAGCCGGCCAGGGCGGGCAGGCCGATCTTCTGGAACCAGATGCGCGTGAATACCGCCGCGACGATCAGCACGCCCAGCATCAGTTCGAATACGGAAATGGACTGATGGTCGATCATGGCCGTGTCCCGTTGGTTCGGGGTCCAGTCTAGTCCAGGCCGTCCAAAACGTCCCGTACGGCATCCGCCAGCAGGGGCGCGAGGGTGACCGTGTTGGTGTCGTGCGGCACGGAATCGGCGGATTCAATCGCACCTACGCCGGCTGCCTTCAGCATTGCAAGGGCCGGTGCCGGGGCCAGCATGTGCACGGCCATGACATCGACCGATGCCGCACCCGCGGTCCGCAGCAGGCGGGCACTTTCGGCAAGCGTCGCGCCGCTGGAGATCACATCGTCGACCAGGACGGCCGGCCGGCCGGCGATCCTTTCGATCCCCGGAATCTCGATCGTCACGTCGCGGTCGCCCGCCCGCAGCTTGGCGCCGACCAGAACATCGAGCCCGAGGGGCGCGGCGACGGCCTCGACCCATTGTCGGGATTCGCTGTCCGGGCCGACGATGACGGCATCCCCCGCCAAGCCTTTGTCCCGCAGGCGCGTGGCCAGCATGTCCGCCGCCGAGACCGCCACCGCCCGCGCCGTGGGAAACACCGCCGCCAGGGAATGTGTCCGGTGCAAATGCGGATCGACGGTGACGACGCCGTCAACCAGGCCGTCCAGAAAGCGGCCGATGATTTGTTGGCTGACGGCTTCACCGGCGTGAAACGCCGCGTCCTGGCGCATGTAGCACAGATAGGGCGCGACCAGGACGAGGCGCCGCGCGCCGGCGTCGCGCAGCGCCGAGGCGGCGAGCATCAGTTCCACGAGCTTGGCATTCGGGTCGTCGAGTGAGCGGTAGAGGATCACCGTCTCCGCCGCGTCGCCGACGCGGACAAGGCTTTCCCCGTCGGGAAATCGGCGTGCGGCGATCTCCGAGAACGGAATCGCCAATGCCGCGGCCAGGCGGCGGGCCTGGGGCGCCGATTCCGGAAATCCTTGAAGCGTGAGCGCGGGCGTCGTCATGCCGATCCGATGATATAGCCGTTGTTTTCGGCCGCGTCTTTCGTCGCGAACTGGAAGTCGGCGGCCACGCAGGCGTAGATGCGGTAGATCGGCTCTCCCTTGGTCACCCGGTCGCCGGTCTTTTTCAGAAGGTCGACGCCCGCGCCCTTGTCCAAGGGGGCGCCGGCAAGGCGGGCGATGCGGCCCAGGCGGTAGCAGTCGATACCTTGGACGACGCCGTCGGTCGGGGCGCAGACGTCTTCCACCAGGGCGCCGAGCTGATGATTGGTTTTGGCCGGGCCCTGGGCCTTGATGATCCGTTCCATGGCGCCCAGCGCCTGTCCTGAATCGAGAATTTCGCAGGCCCGCGCGTGACCGCTGCCGCCCCGCAGTTCGGGGTCGAAGTCGAGCATCCGCCCGGCCAGAAGAAGCGCGTGGTCGCGAAGGTCCTGCGGTGCACCCGGTTCGTTGCGCAGCACCGCCATGACGTCGCGGGCCTCAAGGACAGGGCCGATTCCGCGCCCGATGGGCTGTGCGCCGTCGCTGAACACCACATCGATGATCAGGCCGACCTTGTCGCCGACGTATTCGAACATCTTGCGCAGGCGGACGGCGTCGGCATGGCTGCGCACCTTGGCGGTGGGGCCCAGGGGAATATCGATGACCAGATGGGTCGAGCCGGCAGCCAGTTTCTTGGAAATGATCGAGGCGACCATCTGTTCGGGCGTGTCGATGCGCAGCGGCCGTTCGACGGAAATCAGAATGTCGTCGGCCGGCGACAAATTGACGTGCCCACCCCACACTAGGCAGCCTTTCTCGCGCTCGACCACCGCGCGCATCTCGGTGATCGATAGATTGACCTCGGCCAGGACCTCCATGGTATCGGCGGTGCCGGCGGGGGAGGTGATGGCCCGCGACGATGTCTTGGGCACCGGCAGGCCGTGGGCGGCGACGATGGGCACGACGATCATCGAGGTGCGGTTTCCGGGAATGCCGCCGATGCAGTGCTTGTCGACGATGATGGGGGCTTCCCAGTCCAGTTTATTGCCGACCTTGGCCATGGCTTCGGTCAGGTCCAGCATTTCGGCCGTCGTGCTGAAACTGGCCGACGAGATCAGGAAGGCCGCGATCTCCATGGGGGAATAGCGGTGGGCGGTGATGTCGGCGATGATCGCCTCGATCTCCGGTCTCGATAGCGTGTGGCCGTTGATCTTCGCGCGGATCGATTCCAGGCTTCTCGGCTGGGGCGCCTGGGCGATGCGGACCGTTTCCCCTTCGGGCAGACCGAGCCGTCGGAACGCCTGTTCCCCCAATCCCAGTTCGTCCGGTCCGACCATGCCGCAGTCGTCGCAGATGATCAGGTTGGCGAGAATCTGCTTACCGTCCGATACTACCTCGATCTTCCGGAGTGCTTGGAAATCCTCGGCACGGTAGTGCGCGCAGGATCGCGACAGCAGAGCCACGTTCTCGGGATGGGTGTCGATGGCTATTCGTTTTATTTTGAGCATCCCATCCTCTTGTCTGCGGCGGCTTGCGGCGGCACGGTTGAGCCTTCCTACTTTTTCATTTTAGGGGGGCGCAGGCAACCGGGCGAGGGCCCGTCGCCGGACATCGAATAGTGCGGCGGACGGGGCTCCGCCGGGGGCAGGGGTCAGTGACCGCCGGTCATCGCCTCGATCTCCTGCATCACCCGGTCGGGGGGTGGGTTGAGGGGAAAGCGGGCCTGATACTCGAGCGCCGATTCCAGGCGCCTCTGATACTCGCGGGCGGGAATTTCCTCGCAGCCGAAGGTCTTCAGGTGGTCGGTCACGAACTGGGTATCGAGCAGGCGGAACCCGCCCAGGCGCAGGCGCGCCACCAGATGGGCGAGGGCGACCTTGGAGGCGTTGGTCTGGCGCGAGAACATGCTTTCGCCGAAAAACGCCCCCCTGAGGGCAACGCCATAAAGCCCGCCGGCCAGTTCGCCGTCCCGCCAGGTTTCGATGGAATGGGCGAAGCCCAGGTGGTGCAGTTCGATGACGGCGGTTCGGATCGGCTCGTTGATCCAGGTATCCGTGCGCCCCGGGCCGGGGGCGGCGCATTCATCGAGCACCCGTTCAAAGGCGGAATTGGCGCGCACAATGAAGTCACCCCGGCGCAGGACCTTACGCAGGCTTTTCGAGATGTGAAAGCTGTCCAGCGGCAGCACGCCGCGCTGCTTGGGGTCGACCCAGAACACCTGCGGATCGTCATGGCTTTCGGCCATGGGAAAGATGCCGGCGGCATAGGCGCGCAGCAAAAGCTCGGCGGGCAGGCTTTCCTGCGGGTCGTCGCGCCGGCTCATGGCAGGCGCCCGGCGGAGAGGTCAGGCGCCGTCCTTGTCCGCCGCCATGAGGGTTTCAAGCCAATGGATGTCATAGGTGCCGTCGACGAAGCCCCGTTCGCCGATGATGCGCTGCTGAAGAGGTATGCCCGTCGAAATGCCATCAATCACAAATTCCTCAAGCGCCCGTCGAAGGCGCATCAGGCATTCGTTCCGTGAGGCGCCGTGAACGATCAGCTTGGCGATCATGCTATCGTAGTGGGGCGGCACTGTGTAGCCGGAATAAAGCGCGGAATCGACGCGCACGCCCAGGCCGCCCGGCGCGTGATAGACGCCGACCTTGCCCGGCGAGGGCGCGAAAGTTTCGGGATCTTCCGCATTGATACGGCATTCGATGGCATGGCCGCGCAGAACGATGTCGTCCTGGGTGACCGACAGCTTGGCCCCCTGGGCGACGCGGATCATCTCCCGCACGATGTCGATGCCGGTGATGGCCTCGGTGATCGGGTGTTCGACCTGCAGGCGGGTGTTCATCTCGATAAAGTAGAACTCTCCGTCCTCGTACAGATATTCGACCGTGCCGGCGCTTTGATACCCCAGCTTGGAGATGGCGTTGACGGTGATCTCGCCGATTTCGGCCCGCTGGGCGGCGTTGAGGGCCGGCGAGGGCGCTTCTTCCAGGACCTTCTGGTGGCGGCGCTGCAGGGAGCAGTCGCGTTCGCCCAGATGCACCACGTTGCCGTGCGTATCGGCCATGATCTGAATTTCGATATGGCGCGGCTTGTCCAGGTACTTTTCCATATAGACGGCGCCGTTGCCGAAGGCGGCTGCCGCCTCGCTCTGCGCCATCTTCACCAGGTCTTCCAGGTCTTCTTCCCGGCGCACCACCTGCATGCCGCGCCCGCCGCCGCCGGCGGCGGCCTTGATCAGGACCGGATAACCGATGTCCTTGGCGATCAGGGCCACGTCCTTGATGTCTTCGATGGCACCTTCCGATCCGGGCACCACGGGGATGCCGGCGGCCTTGGCGGCGGCCTTGGCCTGGACCTTGTCGCCCATCAGGCGAATGTGGTCGGCCGAAGGGCCGATAAAGGTGAAGCCGTGTTCGACGACCATCTGGGCGAAGTCGGCGTTTTCCGACAGGAAGCCGTAGCCCGGGTGGATCGCGTCGGCGCCGGAAATGGCGGCGGCGGACAGCACGGCCTGGATCGACAGATAACTGTCCTTGGCCGCGGGCGGGCCGATGCACACGCTTTCATCGGCGAAGCGCACATGCATGGCGTCGGTGTCGGCGGTGGAATGGATGGCGACCGTGGAAATGCCCATTTCGCGGCAGGCGCGCAGAATGCGCAGCGCGATTTCCCCGCGGTTGGCGATCAGGACTTTTTCGAACAAGTCCTGCCTCCTATTCGAGAATCAAAAGAGGTTCGCCGAACTCCACCGGGGTTCCGCTGGTGACCAGGATCTTCGTCACCGTGCCGGACCGGGGGGCGACGATCTGGTTGAACACCTTCATGGCCTCGATCAACAGCAGGGTGTCGCCTTCCTTCACCGTGTCGCCTTCCTTGACGAAGTCGGGGCTGTCGGGATCGGGCGAGCGGTAGGCGACGCCGACCATGGGCGAGGTGACGGCCCCGGCAGGCACGCCGTGTTCGCTGGCGGGGGCGTCGGCCGCGGGTGCGACGGCCACAGGGGCGGTGGCGGTGACGGCGGTCGCCCCCTTGGACACCCGCAGCGACCAGTCGTCGTGGGTGTATTCGATTTCCGTCAGGCCCGTCTCTTCCAGTAGACTGGCCAGTTTGCGGACGGCGTCCGCATCGATGTCGGTCGCTTTGGGGCTTCTTGCCATGGTCCCTTACCCGTTGTTTTTCAATCGTTTCGCCAGCGCGTCGAGCGCCAGCTCGTAGCCCTGGCCGCCGAGACCGCAAATCATGCCGTCGGCGGCCTTGGACACAAAGGAATGATGCCGGAACTCTTCCCGCCTGTGAATGTTGGAAAGATGAACCTCGATGATTGGCAGGTCGATGGCCGACAGCGCGTCGAGAATCGCGACCGAGGTATGCGTGTAAGCGCCGGCGTTGATGATGATCCCGGCATGGGCCTTGGCCGATTCCTGAATCCAGGTGACCAGTTCGCCCTCGTCGTTGGATTGGCGGAAGTCCACGTCCAGGCCCAGGTCCTTGCCGCGTGCCTGGCAGGCGGCCTCGATGGTCGCCAGGGTCTCGCGCCCGTAGATACCGGGCTCGCGCGTGCCCAGAAGGTTCAGGTTCGGGCCGTTAAGGATCAGAATCGTCGCTGTCATGGTTCCGTTCCCGGCGCGGCGAACGCGCCGAGCCGCCTTCCGTCATGAGGTAGCGGGCTTATAGCACGCGCCGAGTTCTGAGAAACATCCCGTTTCACGCCACCCGGGCGTTGAAAGCGGCTGGTCTCGGCCCCATAATCCCTGTAAAGCCCCCCGGACAAAGGCCTGCACAGGCTTGAACAACGGCGCGAACAACGGCCCCGAGGATAATTTCTTTATGCAAGTTCAGATCAACGGCGAAACCCATTCCCTGGATGCCCCCCTGTCGGTGGCGCAGCTTCTGACCCGAATCGGCCTTGATCCGGCCAAGGTCGCGGTCGAACGTAATCTGGAGATCGTCCCCAAATCCGGCTACGGCCAGATCGACGTGGAAGACGGCGACCGGCTGGAAATCGTTCATTTCATCGGTGGCGGTGCTCCGGACTCCGGGGCGGCGTCCGAGGAAGAGGATTTTCTGGAAGTCGCCGGGCACCGGTTCCGCTCGCGCCTCATCATCGGCACGGGCAAGTACAAGGATTATGACCTGAACCGCCAGGCGGCCGAGGCGGCGGAAGCGGAAATGATCACCGTCGCCGTACGGCGCGTGAACTTGACGGACCCCAGCCAGCCGTTGCTGGTCGATTACCTGGACCCCAAGAAATACACCTATCTGCCCAACACGGCAGGATGCTTCACCACCGACGACGCCGTGCGCACGCTGCGCCTGGCGCGGGAAGCCGGCGGCTGGACCCTGGTGAAGCTGGAAATTCTGGGCGAACAGCGCACCCTTTACCCGATGATGCCGGAAACCATCGAGGCGACGGCGGCCCTGACCGCGGAAGGTTTCCAGGTCATGGCCTACTGCTCGGACGACCCGATCCTGTGCAAGCGGGTCGAAGAAGCCGGCGCCGTCTCCATCATGCCGCTGGGCGCCCCCATCGGCTCGGGCCTGGGTATCCAGAATCCGGTTAATATCCGCCTGATCAAGGAACAATCCGAGGTGCCGGTGATCGTCGATGCCGGTGTCGGCACGGCGTCGGACGCCGCCATCGCCATGGAACTGGGCTGCGACGGCGTGTTGATGAACACGGCCATCGCCGAAGCAAAGGACCCGGTGATGATGGCGCGGGCCATGAAGCATGCGGTCAAGGCCGGGCGCATGGCCTATCTGGCCGGGCGCATGCCGCGCAAGATGTACGCCGATCCGTCGTCGCCGCTGTCCGGGCTGATCTGAGCCCGCGCGACGGCACCCGCTTCAATCAAAAAAAGGGGCAGACGGCTCAGGCTGTCTGCCCCTTCTTGACCGGTGCGCGCAGTGTAGCTGCGGGCGCGGAAATCCGATTACTTCTTGGTCGCCTTCTTGGCGTCGGCTTGGGCCTTCATGCAGGCCTTCTTCTCGGCCTTGTCGGTCATCTTGGCGCAGGGGTTTTCCTTCTTGTCGGCGGCCAGGACGGCAGTCGACGCGGCGGAGAAACCCAGGGCCATGACGAAAGCAAGGACGGCGGCAGAAAGAACGGTCCGTTTCATTAGGGATGTTCCTCGGTAAGGGGTTGACGTAAGGCGCCCACTATCGAAGAGCGGCCTGCCGCGGAACATCGAAAAATTCCCGTGATTTCTATCGAAAAGAACGAAGCTCCGCCGCCGCCGGATGGACCGGCGGGGCGGCGGCTATTCACCAAAAGGGGGAAGCGGGATTAGAAGTTCTTGAGGAAGGCCGGCACCTGATCGCTCTGCCCGAATACGACGTCCTTGTCGTCCATCGTGCCCGCGTCATTGCGCAGGTCCTGGCGGCCCCTGCGGGCACGCTCCGGCTTTGCGGTCGGCTTCTCGGCGGGTTTGTTATTGTCCGCCTTGGCGGGTTCCGGGGCCGGAGCCGCGCTTTCGGCGGGCGCTGCCGCGGCTTCGCTTGCCGGTTCCGTCTTGGCTTCGGTCTTGGCTTCGGACTCGGCTGCAGCCGGTTTGGCTTCGGACTTTCCGCGCCCCCGGTCACGTCCACGCCCGCGTCCTCGGCCGCGATCACCGCCGCGTTCTTCCTTGACCGGCGCGTCGGCATCAGTGTCGCTGCCGCTGCCGGCGGCGCTGCTCATCTCGTCGCGCTCGATGGGCCGGCCCATGAGCTTTTCGATGGCATCCACGTATTTGCCGTCGGACGGGACGGCGATGGAAATCGCCACACCTTCGCGTCCAGCGCGACCCGTGCGGCCGATGCGGTGGACGTAGTCGTCGGCGTGGGTCGGGACATCAAAGTTGAAGACATGGCTCATGGCCGGGATGTCGAGCCCGCGTGCGGCCACGTCGGAGCACACCAGCAGGGTCACGTCGCCGCTTTTGAACTTGGACAGGGTTTCCATGCGGACGGACTGCACCATGTCACCATGCAGGCGCGCCGCCGTCGAATAGCCGTGGCGTTCCAGCGAGCGGTAGACCACGTCGACGTCGCGCTTGCGGTTACAGAAGATGATCGCATTCTTGGGCTGTTCGCGCTCAATCAGCTTGCGCAGGATCTCGCGCTTGCGTTTGGCGATGGAGGTCTGGTCGCGCCCGGCGCCGGTGACCATGACCAAGAACTGCTTGATCGTTTCCGCCGCCGTGGCCGGCTTGGACACGGTGATTTCCTTGGGATTCATCAGGAAGCGGTCGGCCAGGCGCTTGATTTCCGGCGGCATGGTGGCCGAGAACAGCAGGGTGGTGCGCATCTGCGGCAGCTTGGAGACGATCTTCTCCACGTCCGGGATAAAGCCCATGTCGAGCATGCGGTCGGCTTCGTCGATCACCAGGACCTTGACGTCGCGCAGCAGCAGATGGCCGCGGTCGAACACGTCCATCAGGCGGCCCGGGGTGGCGATCAGCACGTCGACGCCCTTTTCCAGGCGCTTGATCTGCTCGCTCATGTTCTCGCCGCCGATCAGCAGCGCGTGGTTCAGCTTGTGGTACTTGCCGTAGATTTCGAAGTTGTCGGCGACCTGGGCGGCCAGTTCGCGGGTCGGCTCCAGGATCAGCGAGCGCGGCATGCGCGCCTTGGCCCGGCCGGAGGCCAGGATTTCGATCATCGGTAGGGTGAAAGATGCGGTTTTGCCCGTACCCGTCTGGGCGCAGCCCAGAATGTCGCGGCCCATCAGGACTTGGGGGATGGCCTGTGCCTGAATGGGGGTCGGGTCGGTATAGCCTGCGTCGGAAATCGCTTTAAGGAGTTCGTCGCTGAGGCCGAGGTCTGAAAAGGACATATTGCTCCACTTCGGGAGTTGCGCCGCCCGGGGGCTGGGTGGTCACCTTATGGGGGCATGGATTTTGGCCCTAGGAGGCTTCCCTGGGCCGTGTCTGCGGGATATTAGGTGTTCCCGCCCCGAAGTCAATGATAAGCCGGGGTTTGGCGGCGGAATTCTGCCGACTGCCGCATTCCCGCAACGGCTCGTCCGAAGGAGGTTTCATGCCGAATCGCACACCGCTTCTGTTCCTGCCCGGGTTGCTATGCGACGCGGCCTTGTGGGGGCATCAGCTGGAGACCCTCGGCGACGTCGCAGAAATGACCGTGGCCGACATGACCCAGGACGACACCATCGACGCCATGGCCGCGCGCGCGCTGGCGGCGGCGCCGGACCGTTTCGCGTTGTGCGGCCTGTCCATGGGCGGTTACGCGGCCCAGGCAATCATGCGTCAGGCGCCGGAACGGGTGACCCGCCTGGCCCTGCTCGACACGGCCCCCGGACCGGACACGCCCGAACGCACGGCGGGCCGGCGCGCATTGATGGCGCAGGCCGCCGCGGGCGACCTGGACGGCGTCGTCGACCATCACATGGCGGGCTTCATCGCCGCGAACCGCCAGGATGACGCCGCACTGACGGCGGTCGTCCGCGCATCGGCCCGCAACGTGGGACCGGCGGCGTATCAACGCCAGCAGACGGCGATCATCAACCGCCCCGACAACCGGCCCAACCTGGGCAAGATCACCTGTCCGACGCTGGTGATGTGCGGGCGGCTCGACATCATGACGCCGCCTGCGGTGCACGAAGAAATGGCATCCGCCATCCCCGGTGCTAAACTGGTGATCATCGAAAACTGCGGCCATCTTTCACCCCTGGAACGGCCCGAGGCGGTGAGCGCGGTTCTGCGCTATTGGCTCGCCGATTAAGGACATCAAGATGCTGATAAAGCCCGAACTCTCCTGCCTGGTCGTCATCGACATCCAGGACAAGCTGGCCCCCGCCATGCAATCACCGGCCAAGGTGATCCGCAACACGGCGCTGCTGATGCGGGCCGCCGACCGCATGGGCGTGCCCATTCTGATGACGGAACAGTATCCCAAGGGGCTGGGGCGCACGGTGCCGCAACTGCAGGGCATCGCGCCCACGGCGCAGGTGTTCGAAAAGATTCATTTCTCCTGCATGAACGAGGAACTGTTTCAAAAAGCGTTCGAGGCCACGGGGCGCCGCCAAGTGGTGATCACGGGCATGGAAGCCCATATCTGCGTCATGCAGACCGGCGTCGACCTGATGGATAAGGGCTATGAGATTTTCGTCGTCACCGACGCCACCGCATCGCGCACCCTGGAAAGCGAACAGGCCTGCCTGGACCGGCTGGGGGCAGCCGGGGCGGGTATCGTGACGACGGAAATGGTCATCTACGAATGGCTCGGCCGGGCTGGAACGGAGGCCTTCAAGGAGATGCTTCCGTTCATTAAAAATTCTTAAAAAACAATACCCTGAAACAAAAAACTAAGGTGATTTCTGAATGACTCCCTCGCGCCAACCCGGCGGTGTGATCCTGCCGTTCAAGGACAAGCATCCGCAGATCGATGAAACGGCCTTCATCGCCGAAAACGCCGTTATCATCGGCGATGTGACCATCGGCGTGAAGTCGTCGATCTGGTATTCCTGCGTGCTGCGGGGGGACATGAATTATATCCGTATCGGCAACGATACGAATATCCAGGACGGCACCATCGTGCATGTCGATTCCAAGGGCTATCCGACGATCCTGGGCGACCGGGTCACGGTCGGGCATATGGCGCTTTTGCACGCCTGCACGTTGAAGGACGATTCCATGGTCGGCATGCAGGCTTGCGTGATGGACGGTGCGGTGGTGGGCGAGGGCTCGTTGGTCGCCGCCGGCGCCCTGGTCACCCCGGGCAAGGAGATCGGCCCCGGCGAGGTCTGGGCCGGGCGGCCGGCCAAGTTCCTGCGCAAGGTCGGTCCCAATGACCAGAAGATGCTCGATTACATTTGGCCCGTGTACGACGACCTCAGCGCCGAATACCGCCTGGCGGGACACGATCTGCGCAAACTGAGCCGCAACCGTCCCCTACCGCCGAGCGACTGAGGCCCTGGCCATGGCAGCCCCCAAGCCGGATCCATCGCCTGATTTGCTTGCCGCCGCGCAAGGCGGCGACCGGCGGGCCATCGCCAAGCTGTTGTCCCTGGCCGAAACCACGGGCAGTGCCGCTTCGAAATCCGGGGCCACGGACAGCGACCTGATGGCCCGGGTCTATCAGGCGGCGGGATCGGCCCATGTGGTCGGTGTGACGGGGCCGCCGGGGGCCGGTAAATCGTCCCTGGTCAACGCCTTGGTCAAGGAATTGCGCCGCCAGGACCTGACCGTCGGCGTTATCGCCATCGACCCCTCCAGCCCGTTTTCCGGGGGCGCGATCCTGGGCGACCGGGTGCGCATGGGCGACCACGGCGGCGACAACGGCGTGTTCATCCGATCGCTCGCGACCCAGGGCGCCATGGGCGGGCTGGCGCGCCCGGCGCTGGATTCCGTCGACGTGCTGGATGCCTGCGGATTTCAGGTCGTGATGATCGAAACCGTCGGCGTCGGCCAGGACGAGGTCGATGTCGCGGCGGCGGCTCATACGGTCATCGTTGCCTCGCCGCCGGGCCTGGGCGATGGGGTTCAGGCCATGAAGGCGGGCATCCTGGAAATCGCCGATATTCATGTCGTGACCAAGGCCGACCGCGCCGACGCGGACCAGACCGCCGCCGACCTGGCGGGGGCCCAGGACTTGGGCCTGACCGGCCGTCAGGGGCGGGGTGACGGCGCCACCGGCTGGCGCGTGCCGGTGATCGCGACCAGCGCCAACACGGGCAACGGGGTCGCCGATCTGGCCCAGGCCGTGCGCGACCACGGCGCCCATCTGGCGGCCAGCGGCGAGGACAAGACCCGGCGCCGGCGCATCGCGCTGATGCGCCTTGAATCGGCGGCGCTCGACCATATGCGCCGCGAATTCAAACGCCTGGCGCCGGAGATGGCCGATCTGATCGATGATTTGGCCGCACGCCGGGCCGATCCGCGCACCGCCGCCCGTCTGTTGATGGAAAAGGCGCTGACGCCCCGATAAGCGGACGGATGTCGGCTATTTCACGACCAGGATCAGGCCGCTGACCGCGGCAATGGCCAGAATGGCGATGCGCAGGCGGTCGCGGTTGATGAAGCGCCGGGTGATCGGCGCCAGAGCCAGGCCGACCGCCACGCCGGGCAGCAGCACCAGGGTCCGGCCGATCTCGGGCGCGCCGAACGACCCGACCAGGGCCAGGGCCGCTACCGCCGACAGATAGGCGACCGTGAAATAGGCCCCCAGCATGGCGCGGGCGACCCGGGGGTCGGCATTCTGGAAGGCGAGGGAGATCACCGGGCCGTGCAGCCCGGCCATGATCCCCATGACGCCGGAAATACCGGCGGCAATGAGCAGGCTGCGCCCCTTGGCGGCGATGGTCTTTCCCATCAGGCTGACGCCGACGGCGAGCAGGATCATGACGCCGAACACGCGCTGCAGGTCCAGGCCCCGCACGGCCAGGAGCGCGATCGCGCCGACTACCGTGCCCACCACGAGGCCGATCAGACAGGTCGCCAGCATGGAACGGTCGATGGCGTCGCGCTCGCCGTAAGCCGTCAGGGCCGCCAGCGCGACCCCGGCCAGCAGCATGGGGCCGGGCACGAAGGCGGGGTCGAGCAGGGCCAGGATCGGCGCCGCCAACAAGGCGAACCCCAGGCCCAGCGCGGCCTGAAACGCGCAGCCGAAGGCCATGGCGCTGATGGCGATGAGGATTGTCGTGAGGGTCAGGCCGTCGAAGATCATGGGCGCATGATAGCGCTATCCCCGGGGCGGCGCGCCGATGGAAATGCGGCGCAGATAGTCTGGTTCAGGAATACCCGGTTTGAGGCGATCATCGGCCACGGGTTCGCCCACCACGGTGGTGATCGGCACGACCCCGGCCCAGATGTTGAGATCGTAATCGGGTGCGTCATCAAGCGGCCCGCCCGTGCGCACCTTGGCCGAGCCTTCGTCGATGGTCAGCGCGCAGATGGTGGTGCCCTTCAGTTCCTGGTCCGTGGTTTCGCGCAGTTCTTCCCAGCGGCCGGGGGTCAGGCGATCCGTGAAATCCTTCAAGGTCGCCAGCTTCTCCGCCGGGTCCTCAATCATCACCGCCTCGCCGAACAGGGTTACGCCCCGGTAATTGACGGAATGGTGGAAGCCGGACCGTGCCATGACCAGGCCGTCCAGATGCGAAACGCTGAAGCACACGGGCACGCCACTGGTGACCGTCCGAAGCATGCGGCTCGCGGCGGAGCCGTGCCAGTACACCCGGTCGCCGTGCCGCCAGTAGCAAGTCGCCGTCACGTAAGGTGTGCCGTCGATCACATAGCCGACATGGCACAGAAGCCCGGAATCCAGGATGGCGTCAACCGTGGCACGGTCATAGGCGGCGCGCTTGGGCACCCGCTTGACCTTGGAACGCTCGGTAACCCGCAGGTTGAAGGAGGGAGGCATGATCCGGTTCCTTTCCGCATGATCGAGTACTGCCTTGCCGGCAATGATGATCTCCCTGTACTGTGCAATTTGGTTCCCAAGAAAGATCCATAAATATTATTCCGATAGAGCCATTGAAATGACCTCTCCGGGGCGCGTGAAACTAGGGCGGGATTCCCAACTGATCGATCTGGACCTGGATCGGTCCGGCGCGTTGCCGTTGAACGAGCAGCTCTACAAAGGGATCAAGGGCCTGATCCTGGCCGGGGTTCTGCGTTCCGGGGCGCGTCTGCCGGCTAGTCGCATCCTCGCCCGAGAATTGGAGATTTCGCGCAACACCGTACTCGCGGCTTATGACCAACTGCTGGCCGAAGGCTTTACCGAAGCCCGGCCGGGGGCGGGGACGCGGGTGTCGGCGGATCTGCCGGACTTATCCGGCGACCTGCGCGCCGCGGGACCGTTGCCCGCCGATGCGGCGGCGCCGCCGCCCTTGCCGGCGCGGGTGCTCGATCTGATATCCCGCCATTCGCCCGGGCCGGGGACGCACCGTCCCTTCCTTCCGGGCCTTCCGGATGTCGCGGCCTTTCCCTTTGATGAATGGGGACGCGCCGTGGGCCGCTTCTGGCGGCGTCCTCCCCTGGCTTTGCTGGAAGATCGGGACGGCCGGGGGCACGGGCCCCTGCGCCGCGCCATCGCCGACTATCTGGTCGCCGTGCGCGGCGCCAAATGCACCGCCGATCAGGTCATCATCACGTCGGGGGCGCAGCAGGGCATCGATCTGTGTGCGCGCGTGCTATTGGAGCCGGGGGCGCCCGTGGTCATGGAAAACCCCGGCTATCGGGGCCTGATCTCGGCCTTTTCCTCGGCCGGGGCCAGGGTTGTACAGGCGCCGGTGGACGGCGAGGGGGTGGATGTGGCCCATGCGCGCACGCTGACCCCGCATCCGCGCCTGTTGGCGGTGACGCCGTCCCATCAGTTCCCCCTGGGCTCGACCATGTCCCTGGCGCGCCGCCTGGACCTGCTGTCCTGGGCGCGGGATGCCGGGTTCTGGGTGCTGGAAGACGACTACGACAGCGAATACCGCTACCGGGGGCGGCCGCTGGCCGCACTCCAGGGATTGGATGGCGGCGATCGGGTGATCTATATCGGCACCTTTTCCAAGGTCATGTTTCCGGCCCTGCGATTGGGCTATCTGGTGGTGCCGGAGCCGCTGGTCGATGCCTTCGTCCGCCTGCGCGGGGCGATCGACGATTTTCCCGCCCTGGCCATGCAGCCGATCCTGGCCGATTTCATGGAGTCGGGGCGGTTCGGCGCCCATGTCCGGCGCATGCGTCAGATTTACGGGGAACGGCAGGCGGTGCTGCGGGACGAACTGATCACACGGTTCGACGGCCTGTTCGATGTGCCCGATGACGATGCGGGCATGCAATTGACCGTGACCCTGGCGCCTGGTGGGCCGGGCGGAAACCTGGCCGATGGCGCCATCACCCGCGAGGCCGCGGCCCTCGACATTACCGCGCGTGCCTTGTCCGGCTACTACGTCGGGCCTGAACGCCGGCACGGCCTGGTCCTGGGATATACGGCCTATCCCGCCGAAGTGCTGAAAGACGCGGCGGCCCTGTTGGAACAGGCGGTGGACCGGGCGCTTGCGGGCGGTCAGGACGCGCGAATTTTGACGTAGGTGCCGGGGGCGTCGTCCAGGGCCGGCAGTTTGCCGTCGCCCGGAATGCGCGCCGGAACCGTATTCTTGCCGGACTGTTTCTTGGCCCAGGCGTCCCAATCGGGCCACCAGGACCCTTCGTGCTGCGTGGCCTTGGCCAACCAGGCGTCCGGGTCTTTCGGCGTCTGGGCATTGGTCCAATAGCAGTACTTGTTCGCCGCCGGCGGGTTGATGACGCCCGCGATATGGCCCGATGCCGAGAGCACGAAGCGGATGGGGCCTTTGTAGATCTGGGTCGCCGCATAGGTCGCCTTCCACGGCGCGATATGGTCCTCGCGGGTCGAGATCATGTAGGTCGGCACATCGATCCGCCCGAGGTCGATGGGCGTGCCCGCCAGCGAGATGCCGCCCGGCGTGGCCAGCTTGTTTTCCAGATACATGTTACGCAGATAGAACGCGTGCATGGCGGCCGGCATGCGGGTTGAATCCGAATTCCAGAACAACAGATCGAAGGGGAAGGGGTCCTTGCCCAACAGGTAGTTGTTGACCACGAAGGACCAGATCAG
>PALN01000081.1 GCA_002706405.1 Rhodospirillaceae bacterium
GCGGTCATTACCCGCAACGGCGAAGCGCTTGAAATCGTCGACGGCCAGGTCACCCTGGGCGAAGGCGAACTGGACGGCTTGGCGATCCTGCCGCCGGCCGATTTCTCCGGTGATCTCGATCTGACCGTTTCTGCCACCACGACCGATGAAGGCGACGTGTCCGAAACGGCGCTGGGCACCGTGTCCATTGACGTGATCGGCCAGGCCGACGGCGCGGCCCTGAACGTGGCCGATACCTCGGGCGACGAGGACACGGGCATTGCCCTGCCGATCACCATCGACAAGGCCGACGACAGCGAAACGGCGGAGATCACTCTGTCCGGTATCCCGCAAGGGGCGATCCTGTCCAACACCAGCGGCCCGATCACGGTGACCGACGGCGTCGCGGTTTTGACCGAAGCGGACCTTGCCGGCCTGCAGATCAAGCCGGCGGCTGACAGCGACGTTGATTTCAACCTGGGCGTTTCCGTCGTGACGACGGATGGAACCTCGACCTCCGATCCGGCGACCAGCACCATTGCCGTCGGCGTCGACGGCGTCGCCGACGTGCCGACCCTGACCGTCGACAGCGCCGTTTCGGGCACGGAAGACGGCGGCCCGATCGCGCTCGATATTGCGTCCTCTCTGACCGACATCGATGGTTCGGAAAGCCTGAGCATCACCATTTCGGGCGTGCCCGCGGATGCGACCCTGTCCGCCGGGACGAAGAACGAAGACGGTACCTGGACTCTGTCTTCGGGCGACTTGGACAACTTGTCCGTGACCCCGGGCGCCGACAGCGGTGAAGACTTCCAGCTGACCGTGACCGCGACCTCGACGGAAGCGGACGGCGGCGACACGGCGTCGCAGACGGCGACCATCGACGTCTCGGTCGCATCGCAGGCCGATGCCCCGACAGTGACCGTGGACGCGGCGGCGGGTGACGAAGACACGGCCATCGCCCTGAACATCGATGCCGAAGCCGCGGCCCAGGACATCAATGGCGAGGTAACGGGGGTTACGATCTCCGGCATTCCCGCCGGTGCAACCCTGAC
This sequence comes from Rhodospirillaceae bacterium, assembly GCA_002706405.1. Taxonomy (GTDB): domain Bacteria; phylum Pseudomonadota; class Alphaproteobacteria; order Rhodospirillales; family Casp-alpha2; genus UBA1479. Next base: position 1,035 of record PALN01000081.1, read on the forward strand.
CCTGCCGGGCGGCCCGACTTTCACCGCTTCGGAAACCAGCAACAGCGTCACCTTGACGCCGGCGCAGCTCGAAGGCCTGACCATCACGCCGGTGACCGACAGCAGCGATGATTTCCAGTTGACCATTACGGCGACGGCGCAGGAAACCGATCCGGATACGGGCGACGTGACCACGGCGACCTCGGCCCCGGCCACCCTGGACGTCACCGTCCAGGGCGTCGCCGACGGCGCCCAGGTGGCCGACACCACGGCTTCCGGTATCGAGGACACCGCCATTCCGTTCACGGTCGATGTGACGGAACTGGACACGGACGGCTCGGAGTCCCTTTCCGTCACGTTGTCGAACATTCCCGAGGGCGCGGTCATCCTGCGCAACGGCGAGCCTGTCGCGGTCAACGGCGACGGATCGGTGACCCTGGGTGAGGGTGAGCTGGACGGTCTAGCGGTTCTGCCGCCGGCCGACTTCGCCGGTAATTTCGATCTTACCGTGTCGGCGACGACCACGGACGAAGGCGACGTGTCCGAAACCACGACCGGCACCATCAGCGTTGATGTCGCGGGGGGCGCCGACGGCGCCGCCGTGACCCTGGGTGCGGCCCAGGGCGATGAAGACACGCTGATCGATCTGCCGATCTCCGTCGACAAGGCCGACGAAAGTGAAACGGCGCAGATTACCCTGTCCGGCATTCCGCAGGGTGCCGTGCTGTCCAACGCCAATGGTCCGATCAACGTGACCGACGGCGTTGCCGTACTGACCGAAGCCGATCTGGCCGGCCTGCAGATCAAGGCGCCGGCCAATAGCGGCGCAGACTTTGAACTGGGCGTATCCGTCGTTACCACGGATGGTGACAGCACCTCCGAGCCCGCGACCGGCACCATCAATGTGGGTGTTGATGCCGTCGCCGACGTGCCGTATCTGAGCGTCGGCAGCGTCACCGGGACGGAAGACTCGGCGATCCCGCTGAACATCTCGGCCGGCCTGAACGACACGGACGGCTCCGAAGTTCTCAGCGTTACCATCTCCGACGTGCCTCCGGGCGCGGTGCTGACCCTGGCTGACGGCTCGTCCTTCACGGCGACGCCGGAGAACACCACCTTCCTGTTCGCCGGTGACCAGCTTCAGGGCCTGACCATCACGCCGCCGGAAAATTCCGATGACGACTTCACCTTGAACGTGATCGCCACGTCCCTGGATACCGATCCGGATACGGGTGCGGTGACGACCAGTTCCGTCGAAGGAGCGATGGCCGTCAGCATCGATCCGGAAGCGGATGCGCCGACCCTGGAACTGGCCGATGCCGCCGGTACGGAAGACCTGCCTATTGCTCTCGACATCGGGGCGGCTCTGACCGACGCCGGCGAAACCCTGTCAGTGACGATCACAGGCGTGCCCCAAGGGGCGACCCTGTCCGCCGGCAGCTACGACGCTGAAACGGATACTTGGACCGTTGATCCTGCCGACCTGGGTGGCCTGACCGTCACGCCGGTGCCGAATTCCAACGAGGACTTCACCTTGACGGTGACGGCGACCTCCACGGAATCCGACGGCACGACGGCCTCGACCTCCTCGACCCTCAACGTCGCCGTGACCGGCGACGCCGATGCCCCGACGCTCAGTGTTACCTTGGGTGAAGGTGTGCCGACGACTGTCGGCGGCTCCGGTGGCTCTGGCGGTTCGGGTGGGGCCGGTGGATCGGGAGGTTCCGGCGGCTATGTCGGCGATGGCTCGAACCTGCAGAATCAGTTCGTTGACAGCAATGTACAGAACCACACTGCGGGCGGTGGCGATGACGTTTGGGTCGTCGACCGTGACCTACGCATGAATGAATCCTTCACCATGGGCGGCGGTAACGACACGCTGGTTATCAACGGTAATGTTGGTGGTGGCACCAATATTAACCTGGGTGGCGGCAACGACAGCGTCACCATTAACGGCGATATCACCGGCAACGCATCGATCAACGGCGCCGGTCAAACCAATGGTGGCGGGGATGTGGTCTACCTGGGTAAGGATTCGGATCACTATGAGTTCCGGAACTTCACCGACAACAACGGTAAGATCAACACCCAGGTGTTTGATAAAGATACGGGTCAGACGCTGACCATCAACAACGTTGAAGCCATCGCCTTTGGCGACGGCACCTTTGTCGGCAATGAAGATCTGGTTCAGTTTGAAACCCCGGGCGGGGTGGATGTCGTCGAGTATCCGCTCGACATTAATGCCGCTCTGACCGACATCGACGGTTCGGAAACCCTGTCGGCGACCATTTCAGGCGTGCCCGAGGGCGCGGTCCTGACCTTGGCCGACGGCACGGTCTTTACCTCGACCGGCACGGACGATGAATTCGACCTGACGGCCGGACAGTTGACGGATATCACCCTGACGGTTCCGGCGGACGCCACGGACTTCAACCTGTCCGTCACGGCGACGGCCACGGAGAACGACGGCGATACGGCCAGCGTCAGCACGATTGTCGGGGTTGATGTGCCGGATCCGGTCGCGGATGCGCCCGAGCTGAGCGTGTCTGATGCCTCGGGCATTGAAGACAACGCCATTCCGCTGACCATCGATGCGGCTCTGACCGATGCCGACGAAAGCCTGAGCGTGACCATTTCCGGTATTCCGGATGGCGCGGTCCTGAAGTCCGGCGACACGACCCTGACCGTTCAGAATGGTGAAATCACCTTCGAAGGCGGCGTGGTGCCGGAAAACCTGACGATCCAGCCGCCGACGAACTCCAACGAGGACTTTTCCCTGACGGTGACCGCGACCTCGACGGAAGTGAACGGGGACACGGCGTCCACCTCCTCGACCTTGAATGTCGCGGTGGCCGGCGATGCGGACGCACCGCAGCTGACCGTTGATCTGGGCACCGGGGTGCCTGTGGACGGCGGGACGGAAGAAATTCCGGGCAGCGTCACGATCACCAACGCGGCCCAAGGTAACGCCGGCTATCACAACACCTATGGCTACTATGTCATTGGTGAAGACGGCGCGCCGCAGTCGGGCCAGATCATCTGGAGCGACGTCAAGGACAGCGTGGGCGAATCCTTCACTCTGGACGGCGTCAACCCGGAAGACATCGGCTTCTTCGTCATTCCGAACGGCGACGAACTGAACAACAACCTGTCCGACGGCATGAACGTGACCTTCACCCAGGGCCAGGACGGCAACTGGCATGTGGTCGGTCCTAACGGCCAGGTGCTGTCCGGCGAGGGCGATCCGGTGCTGTTTGACGACCCGACGCTCAATGAAGGCAACTTCGATTACACGCAGGACACCAGCGCGCCGGGCAACCAGAGCTGGGAAGACCTGGTCGGTGGCGGCGACAACGACTTCAACGACATCCACATCAATGTCGAAACGGTCGCGACCCAGCCGGGAACGGGCGGTCCGGAAGTTATCGAGTATCCGCTGGATATCAATGCGATCCTGACCGATATCGACGGTTCGGAAACCCTGTCGGCGACCGTCTCGGGCGTGCCCGAAGGGGCGACCTTAACCCTTTCCGACGGCACCGTGCTGACCTCGACCGGTCTCGACGACGCCTTTAATCTGACGGATGGCCAGTTGCAGGACATCGTCCTGACGGTTCCCGTCGGAGCGGCAGACTTCAACCTGTCCGTGACCGCGACCGCAACGGAAAATGACGGCGATACGGCCAGCGTCAGCACGACGGTGGCGGTCGACGTGCCGGTGCTTGATGACGAAGCCTCGGCGCCAGACGTCACGGTGTCCGATGCGGCGGGCGTCGAAGATATGCCGATCGCGCTCGACATCACGGCGGTCCTGACCGACCTGGACGGCTCGGAAGAGATTTCCTCGATCACCTTGTCCGGGATCCCGGCCGGCGCCACCTTGAACAACGGCGACTATGACGCGACTACGGGCAACTGGAACCTGGAACTGAGCGACCTGGTCGACCTGGAAGTGATGCCGGCGGCCAATTCCAACGAAGACTTCCAAATCACGGTGTCTGTGACGTCGACGGAAGCGAATGGCGGCGCCACGGCGACGACCACGGCGACGCTCGATGTGGATGTGACCGGCGTGGTCGACGACTTCACGGTCGCGGCGAATGATGCCGCGGGGGCGGGCGGTACGGAACTGCCGCTCGACATCTCGGTCGGCCTGACCGATCTGGACGGCTCGGAAACGGTCAGCGTGACCCTGACGGGCATTCCGGAAGGGGCGACCCTAAATCACGGCACCTTCGACGAAGGCACCGGTAACTGGACGCTGTCTGGCGGTGACCTGGAAGGTCTGACCATCAGCCTGCCGGAAACGGTCGAGGGCGAGGGCAGCGGTGAGCCGCAGACTCTCTATTCCCAGAACTTCAACAGCCTGTCCGATGGGGCGACCAGCGCCGGCGGAGCCAACGGCTTCTCGACCGATGCGTCGAATTCCGACACCACCGGCTATCACGGTGTCGATGACGACCGGTATGAGTTCTCCAAATCCGATACCAGCGGCTATGACGGCGAAGACGCCTTCATGACCTGGAACAGTGCCGCCATCGATATCTCCGGTCAGGAAGATGTAACCTTCAGCTTCAAGCTGGATGGCGACGGCGGGCTCGACTCGAGCGGCACCTACGCCGACTTCTTCCGCGTGATCGCGGTGGTCGACGGTGTCGAGCACGAGCTGATGACCGAAAACGGCGACGTTTGTCACAAGACCTTCACCCTCGACGATATTCCCGCGGGCGATGAGCTGATCATCCGCATGGAGGTCAAGACCACGTCTTCGGACGAAGTCTACAAGATGGACAACCTGAAGGTCGAAGGCACGCCGGCGGCGGCGGAGCCCCTGGAAAGCTTCCAGATCGGCGTTGAAACGACGGTCACGGAAAACGACGGCGCGTCGGAGGTTCATGCGACGACGCTGAACGTCGACATCAACAACGACAACGAAGCGGAAGCCCCGACCCTGACCGTCTCCGACGTGACAGGTGACGAGGATACGGCGATCGCGTTGAACATCGGCGCGGCTCTGACCGATACGGATGGCTCGGAAACCCTCAGCGTGACGCTGTCGGGCATTCCGGAAGGCGCCGTGCTGCGGGCGGGCGGTCAGCCCCTGGACGTTTCCGGTGGCGAGATCACTTTCGCCGACGGCGTCATCCCCGAGGGTCTGACGATCCAGCCGCCGACCAATTCCAACGACGACTTCCAGCTGACGGTGTCGGCGACCTCGACGGAAGAAAACGGCGGTGACACGACGACGACCACGGCAACCATCGACGTGGATGTCACGGGTGTTGTCGATGACTTCACGGTGGCGACCAACGATGCAGCCGGTGCCGGTGGTGATGCGCTGCCGCTCGACATCTCGGTCGGCCTGACCGATCTGGACGGCTCGGAAACGGTCAGCGTGACCCTGACGGGCATTCCGGAAGGGGCGACGCTCAACCATGGCACCTTCGACGAAGGCACCGGTAGCTGGACGCTGTCCGGCGGTGACCTGGAAGGTCTGACCATCAGCCTGCCGGAAACGGTCGAGGGCGAGGGCGGCGGTGAGCCGCAGACCCTCTATTCCCAGAACTTCAACGATACGTTCGACGGCCAGACGGCGGCCGGGGGCGCAAACGGCTTCTCGTCAACCGGGGGCGATTGGGGTGAGGACTACCGCACCGCCGCAGACAATGACCGGTTCGAGTTCCAGAATCCGGAAGGTGGCGACATCTCGACATGGTCGAGTGCCGAGATCGATATTTCCGGTCAGGAAGATGTTTCCTTCACCTTCGATCTGAACGGTTGGGGCGGTCTGGACAGCGGTACCAGCAGCTATAGCGACTACTTCACGGTGATCGCCGTGGTCGATGGTGTCGAGCATGAACTGATGACCGAAGACGGTGACGTCGACTGGTCGCGCATCACCTTGGATGGTATTCCCGAAGGTGACTCGTTGGTCATCAAGATGGAAGCGAAGACCACCGGTAGCGGAGAGACCTACACGATCGACAATCTGGTCGTGCAGGGAACCCCGGCCGCGGCCGAGCCCCTGGAAAGCTTCCAGATCGGCGTTGAAACGACGGTCACGGAAAACGACGGTGCTTCGGAAACCATGTCGACCACGCTGAACGTCGACATCAACAGCGATAACGAGGCCGATGCCCCGACCCTGACGGTGACGGAACAGGCACCGACCACGGAAGACGTCTCGGTGGCGCTCAATATCGCCGCTGCCCTGACCGATACGGACGGCTCGGAAACCCTCAGCGTGACGATCTCCGGCATTCCGGACGGCGCCGTGCTGAAGTCAGGCAATACGGTTCTGACAGTCGAGGAAGGCGAGATCACCTTCGCGGACGGCGTTATTCCGGACAATCTGTCCCTGACCCCGCCGACCAATTCGGACGCGGATATCGAACTGACGGTTGCCGCGACCTCGACCGAACAGAACGGTGGGGCCACGACGACCACGACGTCGACGATCGACATCGACGTGTCGGCCCTGGCCGATGTGCCGACGATCACCAGCGTGACGATCGGTGAACCGGTGATCACCGAGGGTACGGAAGGTGTCGCCGAGACGGTGACCATCAGCTCCGCCAACTTCGGCGAAAGCGATGCCGGCTTCTCGATCATGGGCCGGTCGATCAATTCCAACGGAACGCTGTCCGAGCCCTCGGCCGACAATGTCTCGACCAACGGTTCGCCGCTCGGCTTCGGCGTTGCGGGAAGCGCCTCTGGTGACAGCAATGAAATCGGGTACAGCAACTATCATGATGTTTCGGAAGAGCTCATCGTCACCTTCGACGACGACGTGTCCTCCGCCGATGTTTCCTTCGCCTGGCTGGCCTCCAGCGAGCAGGCAACCTACAAGCTGTACCGCGATGGCGAAGAAGTCGGTTCGGGCACGGTCAACGGTGTGACCGACGGGATCGACGATCCCATCACGCTCAGCGCCGACGGCGGCTTTGATCAGATCGTATTCTCGGCACCGGATAGCGGTGACGACTATCTGATCAATTCGATCAGCTTCCAAACCCAGGACGGCACGTCCGATGTCGCCGAATATCCCATCGACATCACGGCCAGCCTGACCGACAGCGACGGTTCGGAATCCCTGTCCGTGACCATCGGCGGCGTGCCCGACGGGGCCAGCCTGTCCGCCGGTACGGACAACGGCGACGGCACCTGGACGGTTTCCGGCGACGATCTGGAAGGCCTCAGCCTTTCGGTTCCCTTCGACGGCGAAGTCGAAGCCTTCGACCTGACCTTCACGGCGACGGCGACGGAGCAGTCCAACAACTCCATGGCCACTTCGGCCGCGGTTGTGGTTGCGGCGGCGGCGGTTACGGCAGCCGAGCCGGAACCGGAGCCGGAACCCGTCGAGGAAGATTTCGACGGCCTGGATATGGACGGCGAGGACAACAACAACGACGACATGGTCGGCAATGACTCATCCAAGGACGAATGGACCGGCAATTATCAGGCACAGACCTATGCCGGCAGCACCAAGAACGATGAGCTCAACACGGGCGGCGGCGGCGATACGCTGTACGGCGGCGCCGGCAATGACGAGCTGACGGGCAGCTGGGGCAACGACACCTTCTTCGGCGGCTCGGGCAATGACGAGCTCGACGGTGGGGACGGCAATGACCTGCTGTTCGGCGGTTCCGGTAACGATGAAATCGAAGGCGGCACGGGCCACGACGAGATCCAGGGTGGCTCCGGCAACGACGAGATCGAAGGCGATGACGGCGACGACCTGCTGTACGGCGGTGCCGGCAACGACGACATCGAAGGCGGCACCGGCCACGACACGATCTACGGCGGTTCCGGCAACGACGATATCGAAGGCAACGACGGCAACGATTTGTTGTACGGCGGCTCCGGGAACGACGAGATCGAAGGTGGCTCGGGTCATGACACGATCTACGGCGGTGCCGGGAACGACGAGATCGAAGGCAACGACGGAAACGACCTCATCTATGGCGGCTCCGGCGATGACGAGATCGAAGGCGGCTCGGGCCATGACACGGTCTATGGCGGTTCCGGCGACGACGAGATCGAAGGCAACGACGGAAACGACCTGCTCTATGGCGGTTCCGGCAACGACGAGATCGAAGGCGGCGACGGCCACGACCAGCTGTTCGGTGGCCTCGGTGACGACTTCCTGGAAGGCGGCTCGGGCAATGACGTTCTGTTCGGCGGCGCCGGGAACGATGTGCTGAAGGGCGGCTCGGGCAACGACACCTTCATCTTCGATGCCGATAGCGGCCACGACATCATTGAGGACATCATGTTGCAGGACACGCTCGAATTCCAAGGCGAGCAGTTCGACATGAACGATATGATCTTCTCGGAGAACGAAGAAGGCGATGCGGTCATCTCCTTCGCGGGCAAGGACGATCAGTCCGTGACCCTGGAGGGCGTGAAGTACAGCGACCTCGACCGCAACGGCGACGGCGACGCGTCGGAAGGCTATTCCGTGACGCAAACCGACGACGGGTTCACCGTGAATATCGACGATACCTGACCACACCCCTCTTAGATCAGGTGACTTAAAAGGCCGGGCGCGTCATGCGTCCGGCCTCTTTTATTCTGTGATGGGGGCGGGGAGGGGCCGGCGGGGTGAAACCCGTTCGGCCCGTGGACGAGCGGCCTTAAAGGTCCGGCTTGTCCGATGCCGGCGGATCGCGGAAGTGTTCCCACTTTTCCATGCCGCCGCGGTTCTCCAGGAAATTCATCAGCGCGCTGACCGGGCGATGATCGAACTTGGTGCCCGTTTCCTGCATCAGGATGTCGATGACCTTGCGGAACTCCAAGGCCGGGCGCCAGGCACGGGCACTGGCCATGCCGACGAAGGCATTGGCGACGGCCAGAACCTGCGCCGTCGGGATGATGCGGTCCCCGGAAATATGGAACCGGCCGGTGCCGTCCCAATGCTCGCCCATGTGCAGCACGGTTTTGACCACAGGGCCGTCGAAGGTGACGTCGCGGAGAAGATCGGCGGTAACCAGATAGGTGGAAGCCAGAAGTTCCCGTTCTTCATCCGTCAGGTTGCCGGTCTTGGTCAGAACCTCGGGCGGCACGAAGATCTTGCCCAGGTTCATCAGGCTGCCGGCGATATCGACGGTATGGATCTCCAGGTCCGACATGCCCATTTCTTCGGCAATCTCGCGGGCAACTTCGGCCGTGCGTGTTGAATGATTGGCGGAATAGGGGTCGCGTCGGTCGACCACGCTGACCAAGGTGTCGATCAGCTGGCGCATCATGCGCTCAGAGCGGCGCCGCTCGCGCGAGAGTTCGGAAATGTCCTCCAGCACCATCAGCACGCCGGGCGGATAGTCCCTGTCGCCACGCAGCGGGATATGGTCCGATTTGATGACGTGAATGGCATCCAGGTCGTTGGGATCGGCGTCCGGGTCGGTGAAGGTCGAAATATGCTGTTCGCGCTCGAAGGTGCGGAGCACGCCGTTGTTGATCTCGGCCAGACGCTGCGCCTTGACCGGGCCCATGACGCTGGCCATGGATTTGCCCATCATGTCTTCGGCGCTGATCCCGGCGGCGCGGGCCGCCGGCGCATTGGCGAAGGTATAGGTGGTGTTGCCATCGACGGCGACGATCTCCGTCGGCTGGCTGTCGGTCACCACTTTCATGAACTTGGACATGTTGGAGAAGCGTTCGAGCGCCACCTTCATGTCGGCCATGGCCTGTTTGGCGCGGACCGAGGCGCCATGCGCCCAAACGGCAAAGAACGACACGGACACGCCGCCGATGATCAGCAGCAGAACGATCAGGGTCGTGCGCAGACGGGTTTCCGTGGAGGCCAGGGCTTCCTCGGTCGTCACCTTGCGCACCAGGACCCAGTTCGGCACGTTGGCGATGGACCGGGAGGTGACGAGGACTTCCGCGCCGGCATAATCGCGCATCTGGGCGAAACCGCCGGTCTTTTCCAGAGCATAGGCGGCGGCCAAGTCGGGCGTATCCATCGCCATCTGGCGTTCGAAGGCCTTGCTGCCGTCGGCCAGCGGAGTCAGGTATTCGACCGTATTGCCGACCTTTCGGACGATGAAGCTTTCCGAGGTCTTGGACAACTCACCCGGCTGTTTCAGGCGTTTGAACAGGTCTTCGTCGACGATCTTGATGCCGATCACGGCGCCGATGGCCTTGGCACCCGCACCTTCCTGCAGCTTGAAGATCGGCAGCACGAAGCCCATGGTCGGCTCGTTTGTCGGGCCCTTGAAGATGTCGATAATCGCCGGATCACCCTGCAGCGCCTGACGGACGGCATCGCGGATGCGCTTGTTCAAAGGCGGCATGTCGGGGGTCGAGACGATGGCGTTCAGATTGGTGTCGATCAGGCCGATGCCGGCCACACCCGGACGCTCGATATTGGCGGCGATCTCGCCAACGGGGGGCGGCGCTTTGAAGCCAGAACGCTCGGCCGTGGCGATCAGCAGGTTGCGCAGGAAGCCGACGGAGGCGGAACTGCTGGCGTTGGCATCAAGGGCGTCCAGGGGGTCGACGGCAGGGGCGGGGGCGGCTTGCGCCGCGGCCTTATCTTTGTCGTCGGTCAGTTCCGACGACAGGGCGGCACCCAACTCGCTGTCCAGCGAGCCCAGGGACGGGATCGCGGTCACACCGGATCCCTGTCCATCGGCCGCCGCGTCCTTTTTGGCGCCGGCGGCGGCTTCGGCCAGGTAAAGCTGGAGCGAGGCGTTCTGCGTTAACTCGCGCATATGGCCGAACTGTTCCTCGACCCATTGGTTGACGGCAGCGGCGCGGAAATCGGCGACAATCCCCAGGCGGACCTGCCAGTTCAGGCGGTCACGGTCACGTTCCGTGTCGATGAACTGCAGGGTGAAATGAATGGATACCGCGATCGCCAGGGCGGTCACCGCCAGGATGGCCAGTGCGACCTTGTTGAATTCGCGCTTCGCCTTCTTCGGCGCGGGCGCGTCCGCAGATGCTTTGGTATCGGTCATGTTGTTTTCGGCTGTTTCCGCCATGGTGCTCCCCAACGGGCGGTTTCCCTCGCGCGTTGGGTGCATATTAGAGACTTAACCCCTTGCGGCAAAGCCGTTTTCCGACCATGTGAGCGCGATCACGGCGGCCCGCAACGGCAAAGGGTTAAGCTTTGCACCGTCCAAGTTGGCCGGGCGGGCCCGACGGGATATAGTCTGTGCTGGCCCCGCAACAGATGCCGGGTGGAAGAAAGACCGTGAAAATCCTGCGCTGCATTGCTGTCGTGTTTTTCGTGATGACTGCCGTCGCGGCGGTGCCCGTGGGTGCGCTCAGCGCATCGCCGCAGCCCAGCTTCTTCAATACCAAGGAAGTTCAATCCGACGACCTCAAGGCCTTCACCAAATGGCTGGGGGCGCTCGAGCGCTTCAGCAAGGCCCGCAAAAGCAACGAGCCGATGAAATGCTATCCCGGCCCGGGGCAGATGCAGATCTGCGGCAATTCGGAATGGATCGAATTCCTGAAAAGCGTCAAGGGCCTGAACAAGCTGGATCAGCTGCGCCAGGTCAATGCACGCATGAACAAGGCGACCTACGTCCAGGACAAGAATAATTGGGGCCAGAACGATTATTGGGCCACGCCCCAGGAATTCATGGCCCGCTTCGGCGATTGCGAGGACTACGCGATCATGAAGTACCTGTCCCTGCGCATGCTGGGCTGGGACGACAACGACCTGCGCGTGGTCGCGGTCAAGGACCTGAACCTCAAGGTCGGCCACGCCATTCTGGTCGTCTACATGACGGCCAGGTCGGGTGAACGCATTCCGCTGGTGCTCGATAATCAGATCGGGAGCGTGGTCAAGGCATCGTCAATCCGCCACTACCAGCCCGTGTTCTCGATCAATCAGAAATTCTGGTGGCGCCACCTGGGCTAAAACCCGGGGGTATCCCCGTTAGTTGCGCCGTGGGCCGCCACGTCGGGGCGCACTGCGCCGGGATTCCGTCCGCCGGTCGTCTTGGCGGCGCTCGCTCTCGCCCGGCGGCGGGCCGACTTCTGCCTCGCGCCGGTCTCCGCTGCGCCGCTCTGCCTCGCGCCGGTCGTCGCCGCGTCGGTCCGATTCCTTGCGGCGGTCGTCGTCTGCCGTCATCCTGTTTGATCCTTTTGACCTGCCGACCGGGGCCGGGTGAATTTCTTACCGCCCAACTTAGAAAAATCGAACCGTAAGGCCAAGGATTTCTAGTGGAATTGGGCGACTTGGGATAAAACACGGCCCATGACGACCGAACCCAAACTGCCGGCTGCGGTGGCCCGCCGCCGGACTTTCGCCATCATCTCGCACCCCGACGCCGGCAAGACCACGCTGACGGAAAAGCTTTTGCTGTTCGGTGGTGCCATCCAGGAAGCCGGCGCGGTGAAGGCGCGGGGCGAACGCCGCCGCGCGCGCTCTGACTGGATGAAGGTGGAACGCGAGCGGGGCATTTCCGTCGCGTCCTCGGTCATGACCTTCGACTACCAGGGAAAGACCTTCAACCTGCTGGACACGCCCGGCCACGAAGACTTTTCCGAAGACACCTACCGCACCCTGACCGCCGTCGACAGCGCCGTCATGGTGATCGACGCGGCCAAGGGGATCGAAGCCCAGACGCGCAAGCTGTTCGAAGTCTGCCGTCTGCGGAACGTGCCGATCATCACCTTCATCAACAAGATGGACCGCGAGGCCCGCGATCCCTTCGATCTGATGGATGAGGTCGAACAGGCGCTTGCGCTGGATGTGACGCCGGCCAGCTGGCCCATCGGCATGGGCCGCAACTTCCTGGGCTGCTACGACCTGTTCAAGGACCGTCTGGTCCTGCTGGAGCGCTCCAAAGGCGAGCGGCCGGACGAGGGCGAGGCCTGCGAGGGGCTGGACGATCCCCGCCTGGATGCCTTGTTGCCCGAGCATGCGGTGAAGCAGCTTCGCGAAGAAGTCGACATGGCGCGCGGCTTGCTGCCGGAATTCGATCTGGAGGCTTATCGCGAAGGCAACATGACGCCGGTCTATTTCGGCAGCGCCTTGAACAATTTCGGCGTCCGCGAGGTGCTGGAAGGCCTGGGTGATCTGGCCCCGCCGCCGCGCCGCCAGCATACCCGTGACCGTGACGTCGATCCGGCGGAAACCAAGGTGTCCGGCTTCGTGTTCAAGATCCAGGCCAACATGGACCCCAAGCACCGCGACCGCATCGCCTTCACGCGGATCTGTTCCGGCAAGTTCACGCGCGGCATGAAAATGAAGCATGTGCGGACGCAAAAGACCCTGACCATTCACAACCCGGTGCTGTTCCTGGCCCAGGACCGGGAACTGGCCGAGGAAGCCTGGGCCGGCGATATCATCGGTATTCCCAACCACGGCAACCTGCGTATCGGCGATGCCCTGACCGAAGGAGAGGACCTGGTGTTCACGGGCATCCCCAACTTCGCGCCGGAACTGCTGCAGAAGGTCCGCCCGGCGGATCCTATGCGCGCCAAGCATCTGGGCAAGGCCCTGCAGCAATTGGCGGAAGAAGGGGTCGGGCGGGTGTTCAAACCGACCATGGGCGCGGATTGGATCGTCGGCGTGGTCGGCGGTCTGCAGTTCGATGTGCTGGCCGACCGCATTCGCACGGAATACGACGTGCCCGTGCATTTCGAGCCGACGGAGCTGTATACCGCGCGCTGGATTGATGCCGACACGCCGCAGGCCATGAAGGCCTTCATGGATGCCAACCGCACCAGCATGGCCGAAGACCACGAGGGCACGCCCGTGTTCATGGCGCGCAACGCCTGGCACCTCAACCACACCCAGGAAAACGCCCCCGGCATCCATTTCCACCGCACCAAGGAAACCGCGGGAGAGCTATGACAGACGGCGCCGCGCCCTGGGCCAATCGCGGCCCCAAGATCAAGATGACCCCGGAACAGAAGGCGGCGGGGATCGAGCGCATCCTGGCCGAACGCCCGCAGGGCGTGCCGTTCCGGGTGTTCGCTTTCGGCTCGCTCATGTGGAATCCGGAATGCTGCGTCGCCTCGACCTTCGCGGCAACCGTCCACGACCATCAGCGCCGGTTTCAGATCTGGTCGACCCGGGCGCGGGGCACGGACGAGCAGCCGGGCCTGGGCCTGTGTCTGGTGCCGGAACCCGGCCAGGCCTGCAAGGGGCTGGTGCTGGAACTGGACGAAGACATGCTGGCGGAAGACCTGCCGCGCCTGTGGGACCGGGAACAGAATTCCGGCGTCTACCGGCCGACCTGGATCACCGCGGACAGCCTCGACGGCCCCGTCCAGGTCATGACCTTCGTCGTGATCCCCGATCACCCCCATTTCGTGCCGCCCCTGCCACGGGACACCATGGCTGAAATCATGTGCAAGGCGGCGGGCCGCTACGGCACCAACCATGATTATCTGGTGCGCCTGCTGGAGACCCTGGAGGCGCTCGGCGTCGAGGACCCGGACTTGGCGGACCTGGACGCCTGCATCCGCGCACGTCGCCCGGCATAAGTCGACGCGGCGGGACGGCACTCCTCGCTCACCAAACGTCACATTAAGTTGAATGCGCTTGAATTCGCCGGTCGCGGCGGCTGTGGCATAGGTTCCTCAGGGGGGCCTCGCGCCCCAACCCTTGCGTTCAATTTAATGGAGAAACCACATGTACCGTAAGATGACTGCCGCTGCGGTGGTTGCCGGCGCGATTGCCGCCGCAACGACCGGCCTGTCCGCCACCGATGCCAAGGCTGAAGCCAAGGAAAAGTGCTTCGGCGTCGCCCTGGCCGGAAAGAACGATTGTGCCGCGGGTCCTGGAACGACCTGTGCCGGGACGTCCAAGGTCGACTATCAGGGCAATGCCTGGACCTTGGTTCCCAAGGGGACCTGCGAAACGATGGAATTGCCGGGCGACCGCAAGGGCAGCCTGACCCCGCTTAAGCGCGATCTGGCCGGTTAATCGGAAATCGGAATGACACCCGTCCGCCACCATGTCGTCCAAGGGTGCGGCGCCGGCCTGAAGCCGGCGCATTACCGCGAAATTCTCGACAGTGAACCGGCGGTTGGCTGGTTCGAGGTGCACCCTGAGAATTACATGGGGGCGGGCGGGCCGCCGCATACCTATCTGGGTGAAATCCGCGCCCGCTATCCGTTGGCATTGCATGGCGTCGGGTTGTCCATCGGCGGACCCGAACCGTTGGATCTGGCCCATCTGGACCGGCTCAAGGAACTGATCCTGCGGTATGAGCCGAGTATGGTTTCCGAACATCTTGCCTGGTCAACCCATCAAGGCCAATTCTTCAACGACCTTTTGGCGCTGCCTTACACGGCGGAAACGCTCGGTCTGGTGGTTGATCATGTCGATCAGCTGCAGGAACACATCGGACGGGCGATTTTGCTGGAAAACCCCGCAACTTACGTGCGGTTTGCCGACAGCACCTTTGACGAAATCGATTTCCTGACCGAGGTCGCCCGGCGCACCGGCTGCTATCTGTTGTTGGACATCAACAATGTCCAGGTATCCTGCACCAATCACGGAGACGACCCCGAAGCCTACCTGGACCGGTTTCCGACCCATTTAGCCGGGGAAATTCACCTGGCCGGGCATGCGCGCGCCGATGGCGCCGAAGGCACGCTTTTGATCGATAGCCATGACCGCCCTGTCGCGCCGGCCGTATGGCAGCTTTATGAACGCGTGGTTGCGGCGGCTGGGCCGGTGCCGACGATGATTGAATGGGACAACGACATTCCACAATGGCCGGTCCTCCACGGTGAAGTGCTGCGGGCTCAGGCCATTCTGAATGGAGCCAAGGACGCGCATGGAGGAAACCGCCATGTGGCCTGATCTTGCCGGCAGGTTCGCCCAGGCGCTGATAACTCCGAGCCGCCCGGTACCGGACGCCATTGTCGGAGAAGCAGCGCGCTTCGCGATTTATCGAAACAACGTTGCGGTGGGATTGCGCGATTCCCTGGCCGCGACCTATCCGGTCGTCGCGTCCCTCGTGGGGGAGGCTTTTTTTGCCGAGATGGCGCGGGCCTTCGTGGCGGCTGAACCACCGATGTCACCTATCCTTATCGAATACGGTGGCGGGTTCGCGGATTTCATCGATCGGTTCCGGCCGGCGGACGATCTTCCTTATTTGTCTGATGTCGCCCGCCTGGAATGGGCGTGGCAGGAATCTTATCACGCGGCAGACGCCGCGCCGGTCGATATTCAAATTCTGGCGTCGGTCGATCCGACCGAACTGGACGGCATTCGCTTCATCATGCATCCATCCGTTCGCCTGCTGCGCTCCCGATGGCCGGTGGCCTCCATCTGGGAAGCACATCAGCAAGACGTGCCGGACCTGTCGGCGATCGTGCTGTCGCCAGAGAACGCATTGATTGTGCGCCCCCAGCTTACGGTCGCCACACACCTCCTTGATGAGGGGGCGGGCGCCATGGTCGAGATGCTGATGCAGGGCGAACCCTTGGGCCGCGCCATTGATCATTTGAACGACCTCGATCAAGAGACGGATTTTTCTGCCTGCCTGACCGCCTTATTTGCAGTCGGCGCGGTTGTCGGCATTCGGTAGCGGGCACCATCGAAAATGCCCATCAATAGTAAGCAGAAAGGAACGACGGACATGTTCATTGCACGGCTGAAGGGCATTCATGACCGCCTATTCTCCACCATCGAACGGGCGGCCGACGATTGGTTTCCGGGATTAGCCGCGCGTCTGGTATTCTCCAGCGTGCTGTTGGTGTTCTTTCTCAATTCGGCGGCGACGAAGGTCGGTTCGGGCTTCCCTGGCATGTTGATCCCAGGTGGTGGCGCCTACGCACAAATTCTCCCCAAAATCGCCGAGGCAGCGTCCTATGACGTTAGCCAGATCGCGTTCATTCCCTGGGGCCTGATCGTTACCTTGGGCACCTATGCAGAGGTAATCCTGCCGTGCCTGATTCTGATCGGCCTGTTCACCCGGCTGGCAGGTTTGGCGATGATCGGTTTTATCGCAGTCATGACCGCGACCGATGTTTGGGCACATGGTCTTGATGCCAAGTCGATCGGCGCGATGTTTGACGGGGTTCAGGATTCAATCGTTAGCGACCAGCGTCTTCTGTGGGTGTTTCCGTTGGTTTATCTCGTCATCAAAGGCGCCGGGGCGATCTCCGCCGATGCCTTGCTGGCGCGGGTTTGTCAGCCGCGACGTTGACGCCCCGCAGGTGGGAAAGCCATGCTTGCGGTCCTAATCAACGATGAAAAGCTTGGCCCCGGTCGCCGTCGATGACCGGTGGGGCTCGGCGTTGTCGGCGACCTGATAGCTCATGCCCGGCGTCAGCACGAAGGTCCGGCCGTCTTCCAATTCCGTGTGCAACTCGCCTTCGAGGCAGAACAGGATATGGCCTTTGACGCACCAGTGGTCGGCCAAATAGCCCGGGGTGTAGTCGACCATGCGCACGCGGATGCCGCCGAAGGTTTGGGTCCGCCAATAGGCGCATCCGGTCTCGCCCTTGTGTTCCGTGCGTTCGATCGCCGACCAGTCGGTGGTGCCGAAGGAGATGTCGTTCATCTGCATGGCTAGGGCTCCCGCCGTTTCACGACCTTTTCGCGGTGGTAGATGTAGATCCCCGATCCGACGATCACGGCCGCGCCGACGAACGTCCAGGCGTCCGGCCATTCTCCGAAGAACAGAAATCCGGACGCCGCCGCCCAGATCAGGTTGGAATAGGTGAAGGGCGCCACGGTGGCGGCCGGGGCCAGGGTAAAGGCCTTGATCAGCGCGAAGTGGCCCAGCGTGCCGAACATCCCGGCGCACAGCAGCATTCCCCAGCCCAGAAGCGGCAGAGGGGTCCAATAGAACGGCGCGGCGGTGCTCATGATCATTGCACCCAGCAGTGCCGAGTAACACAACGTCGTCAGGACGCTTTCGCTGTGGCTGAGAAAGCGGGTCGAGACCTGATAGACACCGTGGGTCGCGGCGGCGATCAGGGGCAGCAAGGCGGCCAGCTGCATGGCGTCGCCGCCCGGGCGGATGATGATCATGGCGCCGGCGAAGCCGATCACCACGCCGGCCCAGCGGCGCGGCCCGACCCGTTCCTTCAACAACGGCACGCTGAGCGCCGTCACCACCAGGGGGGCCAGCATCATGATGGCGCTGGCCTCGGCGATGGGCACGTACTTGAGGCCAGTGAAGTAAAGCCCGGTGGTCACCAGCAGCAGCAGGGAGCGCACGAGCTGCAGGCCCAGGTTGGGGGTCACCAGCAGGCGGCGCAGGCGGGGAAACAGGATCACGGCCAGCACGGCGACTTGGAAGAAATAGCGGCCCCATACGACCTGGACCACGGAATGGGTTATCAACAATTCCTTGGCGATGCTGTCCATGGACACGAAACAGGCCATGGCGAC
>PALN01000082.1 GCA_002706405.1 Rhodospirillaceae bacterium
AATGACACTGATCTTTGGTGACGCGGGGTGGAGCAGCCCGGTAGCTCGTCAGGCTCATAACCTGAAGGTCGCAGGTTCAAATCCTGCCCCCGCAACCAACAAATTCAACGCCCTAACCTCAATTGGTTATGGGCGTTTTTGTTTGCGCAAAGCGCAGCCCCAAAAACCCAGGGGTCAACCTATGGGAATTAGGTGAAATCAAGTTCCTGCAAGTTTGAGCAAGGTGGAAGGCGCTGCGGGGATGAATCAAAACTCTACGCAGGGCCGATCATGACTAGGATGATGAGGCATTCGTGAATTGTGTCAAGCAGGCCTATCGGGCCGGTAAGGATCTCACCGTAGTGGATGCGCCGGCCGCATTCCGCTCATGGCGGCGCGCCACCGGCCGAGTTCGCCGAAAAAGCCGATAGGGGGCATGCCCCCCTATCGGAATGAACACAACGTCCGTAAAGGGCAACATTTTGAAACCGGGCTCTCCCTCTAACTGGAGGGAAACAGGGGCGCAGGTCAGTGTAGATGAAGATCTCCAGGGCGGCTGCCTCCGCGTCGCCAAGGAAATGCGGCGGCGCTTCCGCTCAATTCAATCCGTTTGATATGGCTCAGTGCGCATACGCATCCCTACGCTTAACGTCAGCGTCATGAAACGAGCCCAGGCCGCACTTTCCGATCCAGTACGTCTTGCCGCTCTTGGGCTCTTGTGGGAGGGGAAATTGCATCGTGTATGCGAGCTAATGGCCCGCGTCGGCGTGCGCCAAAGCCGGATGTCGCGGCATATGAAAGTACTACGCGAAGCAGGCTTGGTCGTCGCCGTCGGCATCCTGCTCAATCAGATCTTCTGAAAGGAGACACCGATGGCGGCGCGGTCCTGGCCGACCCGGGGGGATCGTGGAGAGGGGCGGCTGCGGTCCACGCCAAGATTCGTGAGATCACCAATCAGCCCGTCAAATACGTCATCGACACCGGTGGCCTGGACCATCGCTGGCTCGGCAACGGGTACTGGAAGGGGCAGGGGGCGACGCCGAGCACGCTCAAACAGGAAGCGCGGTTTGACCTGCAAGACCACGAAATCATGGTTGGCCTGCGGTATCAATTTTGGTGTGACCCGCCGCCAAAATCCCTGATCAACCCCGGGGGCGGCCCGCAGACGGTGCATAGGGCAACCCGGCCATCCGCACCCAATAAAAAGCCCCCTGAACCAGCGCTCAGGGGGCTTATTGCATTTCGGGGCCATGGGCTCGTGGGCGGCCTTACCGTCCCTTGAAGTTCGGCGGACGTTTGCTCAGGAACGCATCCATGCCTTCGTGGAAGTCCTCGCTCATGTAGCACATGAGCAGCAGATCGCGGCCGCCGCCGGGCGGCAGTTCCGGGCGCAGACGGCGCAGGGTTTCTTTCGCCGCGTACAGGGTCAGGGGGGCGTACCCGGTGATTTGCCGGGCGATTTCCTCGGCTCTCGGGGCGACCTCGTCCGGCGTTTCCACCATCTCCGTGATGAACCCGCAGTCGAGGGCTTCGGGGGCTTCGATCATGCGGGCCCGGAAAATCAGGTCCTTGGCCCGGGCCGTGCCGATGAGGTCGGCAAGCCGGGCGAAGTTCGTCATCGAAAGGCAATTGCCCAGCGTGCGCGCGACCGGAAACCCGAACCGCGATCCGCGCGCCGCGATGCGCAGGTCACAGCAGGCGGCGATGCCGGCACCGCCGCCGGCGCAGGCACCGCGGATCGCCGCGATGGTGGGAATGCGGCACCGTTCAAGGGCGCCGAGCGTGCGGTCGATGCGGGCTTCGTAGGCCAGGGCGTCTTCTTCGGTGTCGAACGTGCGGAACTGGGACATGTCGGTCCCGGCGGCGAAGGCCTTTTCGCCGGCGCCGGTCAGGACGAGGGCGCGGATATCCCGTTTTTCGCTGGCGTCGACGCAGATCTGGGCCATGCGTTCGTACATGGCGAAGGTCATGGCGTTGCGCGACTGCGGGCGGTTGAAGGTAAGAAAGCCGATATTGTCGCGGACTTCATAGAGAAGATCCTCCCCCGCCTGGGCGGCGAGGTCGGCGTCGATTTCAATTTTTGGATCGGTCGGTGCGGTGGACATCAGAATACGGTCCTTGTCTGTGCGGTGAAGGGTCAGAGCCGGGGGCGGCGGTCGTTAGACGACGCCGGCCGACTTGAAGGCGGCGATTTCCTCTGGCGTATACCCGAACTCCTGCAGAATTTCATCGGAATGCTCGCTGCGCTCCGGCGGGGCGACCTTGAGGGCGCTGGGCGTCTTGTTCATCTTGATCGGCTGCGCGACCAGTTTCAATTCACCCAGTTCTTTGGACGTGACCGATTGCGCCATCTCCAAATGCTGGACCTGCGGATCGGCGAAGACCTTGTCGATGGTGTTGATCGGGCCGCAGGGCACGCCGGCTTCGTTGAAGCGGTCGATCCAGGTGGCGCTGTCGGCCGTCCGCAGGACGGCGTTGATGTCGTCGCCCAGGGCATCACGGTTCTGGGACCGCAGGCTCGCGGTCTTGTAGTCCGGATGTTCGATCCACCGTTCGGCATCGACCGCGCGGCAGAACCGTTCCCAGATCACCTGGCCCGTGACGGCAAGGTTGATGTAGCCGTCAGAGGTTTCGAACACGCCGGTGGGAATGGAGGTCGGATGGTTGTTTCCGGCCTGGGGCGGAACTTCACCGTCGATCAGCCAGCGCGTGGCCTGGAAATCGAGCATGGCGATCTGCGCCTGCAGAAGCGAGGTCTGCACCCATTGGCCTTCGCCGATTTCATCGCGGGCCAGCAGCGCGACCATGATGCCGAGCGCGCAATAGAGGCCGGCGGTCAGGTCGGCGATCGGAATGCCGACACGCATGGGGCCTTCGCCCGGCTTGCCGGTGATCGACATCAGCCCGCCCATGCCTTGGGCGATCTGATCGAAGCCGGGACGCTTGGCATAGGGGCCGTCCTGCCCGAATCCGGAAATCGATGCGTACACCAACTGCGGGTTGATGGCGCTCAGGCTTTTGTAATCGATGCCCAGCCGGTCCTTCACATCGGGCCGGAAATTCTCGACGACGACGTCGGCCTTTTCGATCAGGCGCTTGAGAACGGCCAATCCCTCCGGGGATTTCAGGTTGAGGGTCAGGGCGCGCTTGTTGCGATGGAGATTCTGGAAATCCGAGCCGTGCCGGGGGCCGCCCGGGCCTTCGGCGGCATCCATGGCTTCCGGCAGTTCGACCTTGATCACATTGGCGCCCCAGTCGGCCAGTTGGCGGACGCAGGTGGGGCCGGATCGAACGCGGGTCAGGTCGATGACGGTGAAACGCTTGAGTGCGGGCGACGCAGGTGTAAACGGCATTGATGTCCTCCAGTTTTGTGCGGCGAAGGTGATATTCAAAGTGTATATTGTCAACAATATATCGAATACATTTTTCGATATACGATTGACATTCAACCGAGGCTGGGGGCTAATCGGGCCATGACGGAGAATGTTTCAGACGCCATCGCCCTGCGTCGCGCCGAGTCACTGACTGCGATCGTCCAACGGGAATTGGAACGAATGATCGTGGTGGGGGAGTTGCGCGCGGGTGATCGCCTCAATGAACAGGCGCTGGCACAGCGGTTCGGCGTCAGCCGTGGCCCGGTTCGCGAGGCCATGCGCGCCCTGGAATGCGCGAACCTGGTTTCCACCCGCCTGAACCAGGGGTTCTTCGTCCGCGAAATCTCGCCGGAGGAAATCGCCGAAATTTACGATATGCGAGCCGTTGTTTACGGCTTCATCTGCGCGCGGTTGGCAACCACGATTTCCGCCGAGGCGCTGGCGGCACTCGATGCCGCCATCGAGGAAATGGATACCGCCATCGCCACCGGGGACGGGAAGGAATATTACCGCCTGAACCTGGCGTTTCATGAGCAGACCATCGTTTGCGCAGCCCACAACTGCGCGCAGCAAACCTATCGGTCCCTGATCAACGAGAGCCATTTGGCCCGTCAGCGGTCGTTGGTCGAGCCGGAGCGCATGCGGGAATCAAACGCCGAACATCGGCGCCTTGTCGAGGCGCTCAAGGCGGGTGATGCCGAGCTGGCCCGTGAGTTGGGCAATAAACACGTTCTTGCGGGGCGTCGGCGCTGGAAAGCATCCGTTGCCGAAGAAGACGCGATTGCAGCGTCCGTGCCGCCCCATGGGGCGGCGGCCGGCGCAACCTTGGTCCACAAGTAAACGGCAGCCAGATCAAGAAAACACGACCTTTAAGAAAATTCAAAGTCCGTGACCTGCCTCCATTTTCGAATGGGGCGGGTCGTCAAATCAAAAATGGAGGAAAGTTCAATGCGACTTCACAAAACAATCAGCGTGGCGGCCCGGGCCCTGGCCCTGGCGGGCGCTGTCTTGATTCCGACGCTTTCGTCGGGCGCCGCGACGGCGGACAATTACCCGAGCGAACGTCTGAACTGGACGATCGCCTTCGGGCCGGGCGGGGGCAACGACATCATGTCCCGCACGATCATCTCGATCCTGGAAAAGTACAAGCTGTATCCCGGCGAGATCGTGGCCCAGAACCGCTCGGGCGGCAGTGGTGCCGTTGGTTGGGGATATCTCTTCAATCAGAAGGGCAATCCCTATCACATCTCCTCGACCTCGGGCAGCTTCATCACTACGCCGCTGAAGGCGAAAACGCCCTGGACGCCCACGAGCTTCGTTCCCGTCGCGCTGCTTGCGGCCGACGATCTGGTCCTGGTCGTGAACAAAACGTCCAAGATCAAGGACTTCGACCAGTTCATCAAGGAAGCCAAGGCCACCCCCCTCGCCATCGGCGGGATGGGCGCGGTCAACGTCGATTTCATCGTCCCGACGCTGTTGGCTGAAAAGGCTGGTTTTAAATTCGACTACGTCTCCTTCAACAAACAGGGCGAGCTGACGACGGCTCTGCTGTCGAGCGCCCTTGATGCCATGGTCGCCAACCCGGGCGATGTTGCCGGGTTGCTGGAATCCGGCGACCTGCGTGCCCTCGGCTTCTCCGGAACGAAGACCCCCGACTCGTTGAAGGGCGTTCCCACGTTCGGCGAAAAGGGTTTCGAGCTCGGCATTTCCATGCCGCGTGGTGTGGTGCTGCCCCCCGATGCGCCGAAGGAAGCCCAGGAGTGGTGGATCGCAACCATGAAGAAGGTTGTCGAAAAGCCGGAATGGGCCGAATACGTCAAGAAGCATGAGCTGACCGAAACCGTCCTGTGGGGCGATGAGTTCGGCAAGTTCCTGGGAACTTCCCAAGACGAATTTGCCCGCATCCTCAAAGCATCGGGCGCAATCAAGTAATCGTGCATTTGGTGTCGGCCGCCTGCCGGACGTTTGTCCGCGGGCGGCCGGTGTCACCGGTTAGACGACCACCATTTATCTTTCAAGCCGCCCCGATCGATGACGGGGCCGTATTGGTTTAATCATTATTCGTGCAACCTGAACGCCAAGGTAGTCCTGCCCCATGCGAATAGCCTTCATGACCGCCCTATTGCTCTTGTCCGTGTTTTATGCGGCCTTGGCATTTTCGGATTTGAATTTTCTCAGTGCCCGCGGTCGGATCGGGCCGGGCTTTTTCCCGCAGATCATCGCCTCCCTGCTGGTTGCCTTCATGCTCTATAACGTGGTGTTGGATTACCGGCGCCGTGATGGCGATGACGCGGTGTCCGTCAACTGGGCCGTGACCCTCGCGGTTGTCGCCATGGTCGGGTTGCTGGTCGTTGCCAGTCATTTCCTGGGCGCGCTGCCGGGGATGGTGATCTTCATGCTGCTTGCCCTGTCGGTGCTTAACCGGGGACAGCATGTCACCAACCTGTTGGTCGGCGTCTTGTTACCCATCGGCCTGTTCACCTTGTTCAGGTACTCGCTCAACGCGGCGATGCCGCCCGGTATGTTGGGTCTTCCGCTTTAGGGCGGACGAGACCATTCGCTGATCCGGCTTTCGAATTTTACAGGCAGTCCTCGACATGGAAATTTTTGACAATCTCTTCCTCGGTCTCTCCGTGGCCATCTCTCCGATCAATCTGGTTTATCTGATGCTGGGATCGCTGATCGGGATGATCATCGGCATCATCCCCGGATTCGGGCCCGCGGCGGGTTTGTCGATCCTGCTGCCGCTGACCTTCGGGATGGACCCGACCGGTGCCATCATCATGCTCGCGGCCATCTACTACGGCGCCATGTACGGCGGCACAATCACATCGATCCTTCTCAACACGCCCGGTGAATCCGCCGTGGTGGCGTCCACGTTCGATGGTTTTCCGCTTGCCCAACAGGGGCGCGCCGGCCCGGCGCTGGTCATGCAGGCGGTCGCGTCCTTCGTCGGCGGGACGGTTGGGGTCATTTTGATCTCGGTTCTCGCCGCGACCTTCGCGACGGTGACCCGCAATTTCGGCCCGCCCGAATTCTTCATGCTCGTCATGATGGGGATCGTGACGCTCGTCGTGCTGATCGGTGAAAACTGGCGCTACGGCGCGATTTCGGCGCTGATCGGTTTCGCCATCGGCACCGTCGGGGTCGATCTGGAAACCGGGATTCAGCGCTTCACCTTCGGCTCGGCCGAACTGATCAGCGGGGTCGGCTTCATTCCGATCGCGATCGGCCTGTTCGGGCTGGGTGAGTTGTTTTACGCCTTTTATCAGGGCCTTCATCGCGCCGGCAGCGGCGGCATCATCCAGTATCAGAGCGAGGATCGTTTCTGGCCGACCATTCGGGACTGGCTGGATTCACGCTTGGCCTTCGTCCGGGGCTCGATCCTGGGCTTCTGCATCGGCGTCGTGCCGGGTGCCGGTGCCACCGTCGCTTCCCTGATGGCCTATTCGATCGAGAAATCGTCGTCGCGGACGCCGGAGAAATTCGGCAAGGGGGCGATGGAAGGGCTTGTCGCGCCCGAATGCGCCAACAATGCCGCGTCCTCGGGTGCCATGGTGCCGTTGCTGACGCTGGGCATTCCGGGCTCTGCCTCCACGGCGGTCTTGCTGGCCGCGTTGTTGATGTGGGGTCTGAAACCGGGGCCGCTGCTGATGGAACAGAACCCCGAGTTTGCCTGGGGCTTGGTTGCCAGCATGTATCTGGGCAACATGGCGCTGCTCGCGATCAGCATATTCGCGATCCCGTTGTTCGTGCTGTTCATCAAGCTGCCGTATCGAATCCTGGCGCCCGCCGTCATTCTCGTGTGCACGATGGGAACCTTCAGCGTCCACGGCAGCATCGTCGAAGTCTGGCTGATGGTCGGCGCCGGGGTCATCGGGTTTTTCATGAAGCTGTACGGCTTCTCTCCCGCGGCGACGGTGCTGGCCTTGGTGCTCGGCCCGCTGGCGGAAGAAACCTTGCGGCAGACGTTGATCATTTCCCGCGGATCGCCGTGGATCTTCATCGAGCGCGGGATGTCGCTGGGCATCCTCATCATCACCCTTGGCGTCATCGTGTTCGGGATCTGGATGGGGCGGTCGAGGAAGAAGCTGCGCGCCAGGATGACCTGACCGCCTGAGATGGGGCGGGGGGCGGCCGCGCGCTGTCAGTCTTTCGTTTGAAGACGGGGGAAGGCGGCGACGCGATCGGCGCGGGCGTTGCTCGGGCTTAATCCGAACTGTCGCTTGAACGCCGTCGAGAAATTGGCCGGATTGGAATAGCCCGCGCCATAGGCCGCTTCGGCGACGCTCTTGCCCTCGCGTTCGATGGCGATGCGGGCGTGCTCCAGGCGCAGTTCCCGACAGAAATCGGCAATGGTGCGGCCATAGACCGATTTGAAGGCGGCCTGCATCGCACCGACGCTCATCCCGAGGTCCCGGGCCATCCGTTTCAAGGACGGATTTTCCGTAAAGCGGGCGCGGACATAGGCGCGCACGGCCTGGGCCTTTGCCTGGGTCTTGGTTACCGGCGCTGGACAGGGCGCCTCGGCATCCGTGGCGATGAGACTTTCCAGCGCTTCCCGCAGGATTTCGATGGCACGGCTTTCGACCGCCATCCGGGCCAGCGGTGCCGGCGCGCGGGACGGGTTGATGATCTGTTCGGCCAGGGCGACCGCATGCAGGGACGGCCGCCATGTGGCATAGCCGCGATGGGTTGCTGCAAATCGGGCCAGGTTGCGGTTGGGCAGATCCTTGTCGGCGAGGATGCGGTCGATCCAATCCCAGGGCACGGTGATGATGACCTTGCGCACGCGCGTCCCCTTGCGCGACAGGCGGACCATCTTGGAGGCCTGGGTCAGTGACCAGATATGGCCGGTCGCCCCGTCCTGACCCGCCCCCGGACCCAGGCGCACGCCCAATCCGTCGAGTTTGACCACCAGGTCCCCTTCGAGCATGACCGCGACCGTGCAGGCGGGCGACATGTCCCATTCCGCCAGCAGGTCATGGGCCTCGACCGTATCCGTGGCATGCACGAACAGGCCGGAATGGCCGCGCATGTTGTTCATGCGCCCATGGATCGCCGTGTCCTTGCGCGCGAGAACAGGCGCCGAGATGTGGAAGGTCTCGGCATCGGTATTGACGGCCATTTCCTGAAGGTCGGCGCTGGTCACCGCGGTGTCCACCGGTCGGTACCGTCGGGGGCTGACCTCCATGATTGTTCGATCCACCATGGTCTTAATCTTCAATTCCCATTGGCCTGGCCCGGGCTGGGCGGCGGCCCGGGCCATCGGCATTGCGCATTCACGATAATAATAAGAATTATTCGCAATTAGTAAAGCGCGCCCTCTTTCGCCCCAAGGTGGGCAGCGGCCTATCGCCCGCGCCGCCTGGCGAAATCCAGGGGCAGCGGGTCGAATTGCGATTTTTCACAAACAAAATGTGTTTTTTGAAACGGCAGGATGATGGCCGCTGTCGTCAGTCAATGATAATGAGAAGCATTCTTAACACATGCGGCAACGACCAATCGAGGACCACCATGTCAATTACCCGATCCCGGGGCGCCCGCCGTCCTGCTCTGCTCTCTGCTCTTTTCTGCGGCACCGCCAGCGTGGCTCTGCTGACACCCGCCGGCCCGGCGGCGGCCCAGGACGCGACCGTGCTGGCGCCGATCTCCGTGACCGCGACGGAGGTTGCGCCGGGCGGTTTCCAGATCGGCGCGGAGGATCTCGAGCACGCCAACCCCACCACCATCAAAGAGGTGTTCCAGGGTGAGGCCGGGGTCAACGTGGGTGGCGGTGCCGACCTGGCCCGCAAGACCTATGTCAATGGCATCGAGGATTCGAACCTCAACGTGAAGATCGACGGCGCCCGCCAGGTTGGGACCACCTTCCACCACCTGGGCACGACCATGATCGATCCGAACCTGCTGAAATCCGTGCGGGTCGAAACGGGCGTCGCGCCGGCGGATGTCGGGCCGGCGACCCTGGGCGGCTCCATCGCCTATGAAACCAAGGATGCCCGTGACATCATCGAGCCGGGCCAGATGCAGAAGGTGTCGCTGAAGTATCAGCACGATACCAACACCAACCTGCACAGCCCGACCGTGACCTACGCCGCCCAGGCCCAAGGGTTCGAAGCGCTGTTCCACGGATCCTACGATAACGGATCAAACTACGAGGACGGGCGCGGCAATGAGGTCACCGGAACCGCCCCCCGCATCAAGAACTTCCTGGCGAAAGGCGCCTGGACGGGCAATACCGGGCATCGTATCGAATTCAACAGCTCCTATCTCCAGGACGAAGCCGTTCGTCCTAACCGGGTCAACTTCGCCGAACTGTCCAACGGCTCCGTGCCGGTTCCGCAGTCCTATCAGCGCCGGTCCCTGGGCGTAACCTACAAGAACGAGGCGCCCAGCGAATGGGTCAACCCCGAGGTCGTCCTCAGCTTCAACGAAATCCGTTACTCGGTTGAGAACCTGGCGCTCGCAGGAAATCATGACCTTAAATCCAAAACCACCAGCTACAGCGGAAAGCTGGCAAATACCTTCACCACGGGTCTGGGGCTCGCCAATACGGGCACGGTCACGGCCGGCGTGGATTTCTATCGCGACGAAGGGCAGAACGTGTTCGGCACCCATCCGTTCGGCTCCGGACGCCAGGGGATCTACACTGAACGTTCGCTCAACGTCGGCGCGTTCGTTCAGACACGCCTGAACTGGACGGAAAAATTCCGCACCTCGGTCGGCGCCCGTTTTGACCGGCAGAATCTGCATGGGATAGACGGTACCAAGCACGATTTCCAGGGCGCCAGCGGAAACGCCAACGCGGAATACGATGTCGTAAAGGGGCTGACCGGCTACGTCGGCGGTGGCACCAGCTTCGGCGGCGTGCCGCTTGGTGAATCGCTGATCTACAACTTCACGTCCGTCTGGAATTACACCGACCTGGACCCGTCCCGGTCATTCAGCGGAAAGTTCGGCTTCAAGGGTGAGCAAGGCCCGTTCTCCGGCGACGCA
This sequence comes from Rhodospirillaceae bacterium, assembly GCA_002706405.1. GTDB lineage: Bacteria > Pseudomonadota > Alphaproteobacteria > Rhodospirillales > Casp-alpha2 > UBA1479. The sequence goes on from PALN01000082.1 coordinate 10,350, forward strand.
CATGTCTTCTACACCCGCATCCTGAACGCGCATCAACGCGGCGATAACGACCGTCAGTCGAACAACAACCTGACGACCAAGGGCCTCAACCTCTCGGGCAAGTACACTTACGGGGACGGCTTCGTCCGCGCCACTTATTCCTATCAGAACCTGCGCGCCAACGGCCAAGTCCTGGAAACCGGCTCCGCCAGCTATCACGGCTTCAACATGGGGTCGACCATGACCCTCGACGCCGCTCATAGCTTCCCGTCGTGGGACCTTCGCATCGGCACGTCCAACGAATTCGCGTTCCATCAGGACGACGACCCGTCCTTCCATAAGAACTTCTATGTGACGACCAATATCTATGCCCAGTGGGAGCCCGAGTCGGTCGGCGACATGAATACCGAGGGCCTGACCCTGCGCCTGGACGTGAAGAACCTGTTCGATCGCACCTATGTGGATCGCGCCACGTCGGGCACCGACAGCAACAGCGCCACGGCCTACTACGAACCCGGGAGGACGTTCCTACTGACGGCAAAAATGGACTTCTGACCCGAACCGAACCTTCGGTTACCGCGCGGCGGCCCGCCCCCGGAGATCATCGGATCGCCGGGGGCGGCGCCCGTTCCGCGCTTTTGGCTTTGGAGGCGGGAAATTTGACATGAGGAACGATGGAATGATGCGCGCACCGATACTCAAGATCCTCCTGGCAGGAGGGCTGATTCTGCTCTCGGGCCTGGTGCCCCGCCTGGCCCAGGCCGCGGAAACGATCACGGTCACCGATCTGGCCGGCCGTCAGGTCACGTTGACCGTGCCCGTGAAGACCATGATCCTGGGCGAGGGCCGGTTCGTGCCGACCCTGGCGATCCTTGATCCCAGCGATCCGTCCGAGCGCATCGTCGGCATGATGGGCGATTTCGAACGATTCGACCCCGCCGGCTTCGCCCAGTACGTGAAGAAGTTTCCGAACATCAAGAACATTCCGCAGATCGGCCACGGCAGCGCTGAGTCCTTTTCGCTTGAGACATCGATCAGCGTGAAGCCCGACGTCGCCATCTTCGGGTTGGGCTCCGGGCATGGGCCGGGTGCGCGGCACAAGGCGATCCTCGATCGTCTGGCCGCTGCCGGGGTGCCCGTGGTCGTCGTCGATTTCCGGATCGAACCCCTGATCAATACGCCGAAAAGCATCGACCTTCTGGGCCGGATCATGGGCCGCGAGGCCGAAGCCAAGGCCTTCAACGATTTCTACGCGGCGGAACTGAAGCGGGTCGCGGACGGCCTCAAGGGGGTCACGGAAAAGCCCAAGGTGTTCATCGAAATCCACGTTGGCGGGCGCGACGACTGCTGTGCCACCATGAGCCAGGGCATGATGGGCCGCTTTATCGACTGGGCCGGCGGCGACAACATCGCCAAGGGTAAAATTCCAGGGGCCCATGGGTTGCTCAGCCTGGAGTACCTGCTGGTCAGCCAGCCGGACATTTACATGGCCACCGCCATCGGCGGCGCCGGCGTCACCTATCCCAAGCCGGGGCGTATCGTGCTGGGCCCGGGCGCCGGTGAGGACCTGGCGCGCACATCGTTGGCGCGCGCCACCGCACGCCGGGGCATCAGCGGTCTGACCGCCGTCAAAACGGGCCGTGCCCATGCCATCTGGCACAATTTCTACAACACGCCTTTGAACGTGGCCGCGGTGCAGGCCATGGCGAAATGGATTCACCCTGATCGCTTCACGGACCTGGATCCGCAAAAGACCCTGGAAACTCTGTTCGAGAAGTTCCAGCCGGTGCCGCTGAACGGGGCCTATTGGGTGTCCCTCGGCACCGGGGCCGAGGCGGCATCGAAATGAGCGGGGCCGACAATCTGGCGGAGACGGGCGCGCCGCTGGCCACCGGCTACCGCCGTTTCGTCACGCGGCGCATGGCTTGGCTTTGCGCGCTGGCGGCGGCCCTTTGCCTGACCACCGTGGTCAACGTGATGACGGGGCCGGCGGGGCTCAGCCTGACCCAGGTCATCGACGGGCTGCTGCACCCGGAGGCGCTGGAGCCGGGGGCCTATGTCATCCTGTGGGAAGTGCGTCTGCCCTTCGCCCTGATGGCGATCGTCGTCGGTGCCTGCCTGGGTCTGGCCGGCGCCGAGATGCAGACCGTGCTGAACAATCCGCTCGCCAGCCCGCAGACCCTCGGTGTCATGTATGCGGCGACCCTGGGCGCGTCGCTCGCCATCGTGTTCAACCTGGCGGCGCCCTTGGGCCTGCCGGAAACCTATGTGGTGCCCGTGTTCGCCTTTGTCGGCGCCATTGCATCGGCCGCCGTGATCCTGCTGCTGTCCCGGGTCTACGGTGCGACGGTCGACACGGTGATCCTGTTCGGCATCGCCCTGGTGTTCGCCCTGCAGGCGCTGATTCAGTTGATCCAGTTCGTCGCCGATAGCGACAGCCTGCAGCAGATCGTGTTCTGGACCATGGGCAGCTTGACCCGCGCGACCTGGGAAAAGGTCGCCATCGTCGGCGCCGTGTTCGCCCTCTGCCTGCCGGCCTCGATCCGTCAGGTCTGGGCCATGACGGCGCTGCGGGGCGGCGAGGACTATGCCCGCAGCTATGGCGTCGCCGTGGACCGGTTGCGCCTGACCGTCCTGTTGCGGGTCAGCGCCATGACCGCCGTGGCCGTCGCCTTCACCGGCGTGATCGGCTTCGTCGGCCTGGTCGGCCCGCATATCGCGCGCCTGGCCCTGGGCGAAGATCACCGCTTCTTCCTGCCGGGCAGCGCCTTGGCCGGGGCAGTGATCCTGTCCGGCGCCTCGCTGATCGGGAAATCCCTGGTCCCGGGCGTGCTGATCCCCGACGGCATCGTCACGGCGCTGATCGGCATTCCCTTGTTCCTGGCGCTGTTGATTTCACAGAAACGGCGGGGCTGACCATGGCATCCCTCAAGATCGAACGCATCAACGTCGGCTATCCGGGGAAACCTGTATTGACCAATGTCAGCCTGCCGGAAATTCCGCCGGGGTCATTAGTCGGCGTGCTGGGTCCCAACGGGGTCGGCAAGTCGACCTTGCTGCGCGCCTTGGCGGGGCTGGGGCCGTATACGGGGACGGCCCTGCTGAAGGGCGAGAACCTCAACGGCATGAGCCATTTTCGTCGCGCCCAGCGGGTCGGATATCTGCCGCAGGCGTTGCCCCAGGAAACCAGCCTGGTCGCCTATGAAGCCGTGCTCAGCGCCTGCCGGGCGGTGCGCCCGGACCTGGCGAAGACCCGGATCGACGCGGCGGTGGAGCGTGTGTTCGACATGCTGGACATCCGCCCGCTGGCCTTCCAGGCGCTTAACAAGATGTCGGGCGGTCAGCGCCAAATGGTCGGCCTAGCCCAGGTCATCGTGCGTCGGCCGTCGGTCATGCTGCTGGACGAGCCGACCAGCGCCTTGGACCTGCGCTGGCAGCTGACGGTGCTGGATACCGTGCGCATGATCCTGGGGCGTCACCAAGGTCTGTGCCTGATGGCGCTGCACGACATCAATCTGGCGATCCGCCATTGCGATTTCATCGCCCTGTTCGGGGATGGCCGTCTGCTCGCCTTCGGCCCGCCCGCCGAGGCGGTGACCAGCGACATTCTGTCTCAGGCCTATGGAATCGCGGGCCGGGTCGAGATTTGCTCGCGCGGGCTGCCCTTCGTCGTCACCGAACCCACGCAATCGATCCTCCCCCCAACCGGCCATTAGGAGACACGCCATGCCGACCTGTTTCGCCGCCATCGAAACGGACAATGCCAGCAAGTACCTCATGCAGTTGTGCAAGCATTTCGCCCATAAGGTTGACGTCGATTACGACAGCGCCCAAGCCCGCGTCGAATTTCCCCCGGGGCGCTGCATGATGACCGCGGAAGGCGCCATCCTGTCTTTCTATTGCCGCTCGCGCGAGGAAGAGGGGATCGCGGTCATGCAACATATCCTGTCGGACCATTTGACGCGCTTCGCCTGGCGCGAGGAGATCGCCTTCGACTGGGATGCACGGTTTCCCGAACCGCTGCCCGAGGCCGTGCGCCTGGGTTTCGCCGAAAGCTGACGGCGTCGCGACGTGACGGAACCGCAGCGCATGACCTTGCCCGGACCCGGCCAATGGACAGCCGCGGGATTGCTTGCGCTGGGCCTGCATCTGGGCCTGTTGCTGGCCGTACTGGCGACCCCGTCGGACGGCGCCAAGGCGCCGGGGTTGGGTGGGATCGACATCGCCGTGACCCTGACGGCGGCTCGCGCCGGGGCCGATGCCGACGCCCGCCAGCAGCAGGCGCAGACGCCGCGAAACGTGCCCCCGGCGGAGGCCGTTACGGCGGCGCCGGCCGAAGCCCGGGCCGTGCCGCCGACACTCGTGGAGACGGCCCCTCAACCGGCGCCGGAGCCGGTGCAAGCGATCGCGCCCCCGGCGCCGGTCGCGGCCGAGGTGGCGGTTGCCGTGGAACCGAAACAACATCTTCCCGTCCCGCCGCCCAAGCCGGTCAAGGTCACGCCCGCAATGGCGAAACGGATCGCCGCGACGCGTCCGCCCAAGACAACGCCGGCGGCACCGACCGAACCGGCCCGACCGGCGGTCAGCGCCGATCAGGCACAAGTGGCGTCGCGGGCGGCCACGGCCAGCCAGGGCCGGCGCGAGGACGGCCGCAAGGGTCAATCGGCGGATACCCATGACGCGCTTGGCGGCGGCCCCGTCGGCACGCCCGCGCCCAATTACGTGAACATGCTGCGGTACTGGCTGGAGCGCAACAAGACCTATCCCAAGGATGCGCGGCGGCTGCGCCAGCAGGGGGTCGTGAACCTGTATTTTCGGGTCACCCGCGACGGCCGCGTGTTGCGCTATGACATCCGCAAGTCGTCGGGCCATGCGCTGCTCGATGACGAGGCGGAGGCCATGCTGCAGCGGGCCCAACCCCTGCCCAAGTTCCCCGACGACATGCCCGGCGGCTATCTCGATGTGGTTGTCCCGGTACTGTTCTCGCTGCGCGGTAATAGATAGGCGCTTGGCCGTAAGAGCGAGAATCTGAAACTTCTATGATGGTCGGATTAGATGAAACCCAGCCAGAAGGGGAAGGGGGCAATCTATGGAAAGCATGCGGCCCAAAGATCATCCACTGTTCCTCAGCCCGGCGGAAACTCCGTTGATCGTTGCAGCGCGCTCCGCCCGGGTACGGGATGAGATATGCTTAGGTATGCGTGGCATGCGCGCTGAAAGTGCGGTGCTAGCCATATTCAGAAAACATGCCTGCGCCTTTTTCCCACGTGGCGCAGGTGGGTATCGCGGGCCCGACCAATTCTATCCGCCTGTATGATGCGGTGGTACCGGCCTGGCGTAATGCCTCGTCCACCAGGCTGTAGACCTCGTCCCGACAATCGATGTCGCGATCAAAGCGAGAAAGCCAATAGCGTAAGGCGTAGGTAATGCCGCTTTCCTCATAGGCCTGAACGCGGATGTCCGGCTGCGGGTCCTGTTGAATGAGCGTCGCTCCCTTCAGTGCGTCCAACATGAGTTCGCGGGCTCGCTTGATCGGCATATTATGGTCAAGGGTGATGGTGATCTGTGCGCGGTAATGCGGCTTTGGCGCGGAATAGTTTGTAATCCGCTGACGCGCAATCTGGCTGTTCGGCAGAATCATGTACGTGGCGTCACGGGTTAATATGCGCGTGGTGCGCCATCCGATCTCGATAACCTTTCCACGCGCCATCCCGTCGATGTCGATCCAATCTCCGATGCGGAAAGGGCCTTCGATGCCAAGCGCAATTCCGGACAGCGTATCGGCCACCACGTTGCGGATGGCGAAGCCGAACATGGCGAGAACAAGCCCTGAACCGGCAAGCGCGCCAACCGCACCCTGGCCTGTGAAAAGCGCCGCGGTCGCCGCAAGTGCCACCAGAAACAAAAGTGCCGTTATGATTTCTCTTAAGAGTCGCGGGTAGGGCTGCCGGTGCGCCGCCGTCTTATCGAGCGCGATCGACAGAACGCGGCTGATGAACCACGCGACTGCGAAATATGCCAGGGCGTTGACGCAGAGCCAGAGCGTCTCGTCATTTCCGAGATGATCGCTCAGATCGGACCGAAAGAAGATCAGACCGAAGTTGACGGTTACCAGAGTGGTTGGCCACACAAGACGTTGAATATGCCGCTTCGTGCTCATTGCATGTATCCTTTCCCGGAGATGACTTCGGTTCTGTGAAGGTAAGTAGCGGTGCAATACAGGCACCGACCGGCATGGGCGCGCGGAAACTGCCTGTGGCAGTGTCGGCAGATGACCGGGATCGATCCTAAATTCAGTGAAAGTGCTTTGCGGCAAAAAGGACATCTGTCGGCCGCAGCAAGTGGTAAAGCGGTGTTGCAGCGCGTGCATGTCTCGCGCAATGCATACGTAGTCATGTGTCGGCTCCGAAGAACGAGAAGAACAACGACATCGTGAGATTCGTTTGGCTGGCGAAAGCGACCCTGCCGTCGGTCACAAAAGTCGAGGGCTGTCGCCGGAAAAGCCGCAGATCATCGGACCCGTTTCATCTCGAGCCGTGCTGTGCACAATTGTGGGAGGCGTTGCCGTGGCGGCGCTCTCGAGAATGTTGGCCGATGCCATAAGGCCGCACCCGTCAGAATGGGGGCGGCGGTTTCGGGTCAAATTGATTGTCGGGTCAGGATCGTAAGGAAATTGGAAGTAGGTCATGATCGCTCCTCGCGTGACCGATGATCACGTGCTCATTTCAAGGTGATGAGGAAGCCCCGGGAGGTGCGACAGGCGTAAACGCGCCTAGACCGCCCGGGGAAACAGGCGAGTCAGAAGAAGAAACCGAAAATGATCTTCATGGACCAACATCCCTGAGATATGGGCGGAGGCCATGGACAAGTCAATGGTCATGACCTGAGATGACCATGCGGCCAGTAAACGCCGCGTTCGCTAGGTTCGGGGGCTTTCCGTTGACCGGTTCGCAGGGCTAAATCCCAACGATCAGCCGCTGTTCCTCAGACCAGCGGAAATCCCGGTCCTGTTCTCTTTGCACGGAAACAGCTAGGCCGGCAGTGATCCGCGGCTGCGCTTATGACGCGGCCGAAGCAATGAAAATCACGCAAGACATCATCAACGCGTCGATATATGGTTTGTGTATCTAAAGGGGAGCGGCCCTGACGTCCGCTAATCCATAGCGTGTGACGGGTCTTTGTCTGTCACACGGTGGCACGCAGTTTTTGACGGACGGCCCCGGGCCTGGTCCCGGTTGGCGCGCCCGTCGCCAAAGGCAGGCTTATCCAGCCGTCATAGGGAGATACAGGCATGACCACCTATAAATCGACGTTTTCCATCAAAAGATTATGGCTGATTCTCACGGTCGGCATGATCACGATGTTCGGCATTCTATTGCTGATCGGCCGTGAGATTTATCAGGTGGCGCCGCCTCTACCTTCGGCTGTGCAATCCAGCAGTGGCGAGGTGCTGTTCACCCGGGCGGACATCGACCGGGGCCAGAATATCTGGCAGTCCATCGGCGGTATGCAGCAAGGGTCGATCTGGGGGCATGGCGGCTATTTGGCGCCCGATTGGAGTGCCGACTGGCTGCATCGCGAAGCCACGGCACTGCTGAAAATTACGTCGGCACGGCAGGGGGATGCCGCCGCCGGAAAAGACCAGCAGGGCATCATCAGTCAGACCTTGGTGCAGGAGGAAATGCGGCGCAATACCTATGACCCGGCAACGGGGGTCATCACGGTCACGCCGGAACGCGCCGATGCCATTCGCGAGGTCAAGACGCATTACACGCGGCTATATGCGGGCTCCGATCCTGAGTCCCTGGCCCTGCGCCGCGATTATGCCTTTCCGCTGCACGCCCATCTGAACGCGGAAGAGGCCCACGCGGTATCCGCCTTCTATTTCTGGACCGCCTGGAGTGCGACGACGAACCGGCCGGACGACACCATCACCTACACCAGCAACTGGCCCCATGAACCCCTGGTCGGCAACCAGCCGACGACCGCGACCTTGATGTGGAGCATCGTCTCGGTGATCATCCTGTTGGCGGGGATCGGCGCCCTGGTCTGGTACTACGCCAAACAGTTCGATACCTGGAACAGCGACGTCATTCCCGACGGCGGGCTGGCCACCGCCGACATCATCGACAGCGCCATCATCACGCCCTCCATGCGGGCGACGGCAAAGTATTTCTGGGTCGTCTGCGCCTTGTTCCTGGCCCAGGTCATGTTGGGGATCATCACCGCCCATTACGCCGTCGAAGGCCAGGGCCTCTACGGCTTGCCGTTCGCCGATTATCTACCCTACGCGGTGACGCGCACCTGGCATACGCAGCTGGCGGTGCTGTGGATCGCCACCGCCTGGCTGGCGACGGGACTGTACGTGGCCCCCTTGCTGGCGGGCCGGGATCCCAAGTTCCAGACCCTCGGCGTGAATTTCCTGTTCATCAGCCTGCTGGTCATCGTCATCGGCTCTTTCGCCGGGCAATGGGCGGCGGTGCATCGGTTCTTCGAGGATATGGCGGCCAACTTCTGGTTCGGCCATCAAGGATACGAATACGTCGACCTTGGCCGGTTCTGGCAGATCTACCTGACCATCGGGCTGTTCCTCTGGGTCGCCTTGATCTTGCGGGCCCTGCGTCCGGTGTTCGCCTCGGAAGGCGGCAAATCGATTGTCGCCCTGGTCGCCGTGTCGGCCTTGGCGATCGGCATTCTCTATGCCGCCGGCCTGATGTGGGGGCAGCATACCCATATCGCGATCATGGAATACTGGCGCTGGTGGGTCGTTCACCTTTGGGTCGAAGGCATCTTCGAAGTCTTCGCCACGGCGATCATTTCCGTGCTGTTCGTGCGCATGGGCATCCTGCGGTCGTCGACGGCCACGGTGATGGTTCTGTTCGCGACCATCATCTTCCTGTTCGGCGGTGTGCTGGGGACCCTGCATCACCTTTATTTCAGCGGCACGCCGACGGCGGTCATCGCCTTCGGCGCTTCGTTCTCGGCGTTGGAAGTGGTGCCGCTCATGCTTGTCGGGTTCGAAGCCTATAACCGCGCCCAGGTCGAGCATGGCCGCGAGTGGGAAATGAACTACCACTGGCCCTTCATGTTCTTCGCCGCGGTCCTGTTCTGGAACCTGGTCGGGGCCGGGCTGTTCGGCTTCCTGATCAATCCGCCGATCGCGCTGTATTACATGCAGGGGCTCAACACCACGGCCAACCATGGGCATGCGTCCCTGTTCGGGGTTTACGGGATGCTCGGCCTTGGCCTGATCCTCTACTGCATGCGCGGCCTGACGGACATCCGGCAGTGGGACAACAAGCTCATGAACATCGCCTTCTGGTCACTCAATATCGGCCTTGCCATGATGACGTTCCTGTCCCTGTTGCCGCAGGGGCTGTGGCAGACCTACGCCAGCATCGAACATGGCTATGCCTATGCCCGGTCGGCGGAATTCGTCCACAGTGCGATCATGGAAGGCTTGGTCTGGATGCGGGTGCCGGGGGACATCGTCTTCAGCATCGGCGTGTTCGCCTTCGTGCTGTTCGTCTACAAGGCGTTCACCTTGAAGGGGGCGAAGACCGAAGCCGTGAAGGTCGGCGGCGACTGACCCATTGAGGTGATGCCGCCGTCTTCGGCTTCGGGCGTACCGATGTGATCGGAAGTCCCGCTTAACTATCGCAACGCGTTTCAGCGCACCGCTGCGGGCGGGCCCGGATACCGGGCCCGCCGGGCGGTGCGCGGCGCTTTGGCTTGTTCAGTTGGTGCGCCGGGGCCGGCGGCTCTTAAACATGTAATTGACATACATCGTGAGGTTCATTATCAAACATGTGAAATTAATCCATGTTAAAGGAGACTCCTACGATGCAACCACGTACCTGGATCCTTGGACTGTCGGCCGCCGCGCTGCTGTCCGCCGTTTCGGCGCCGACACCGGTGGCGGCCAAGACGGTCAAGGTCGACATTCCCGTGATCGAAAAAGAGCTAGTGATCGACAACAAGGGCACCACCCAGCGCATGTGGACCTTCGGCGGCACCGTGCCCGGTCCGATGGTCCGCGTGACGGAAGGGGACGAGGTCGATTTCACGTTGCTCAATCAAAAAGACAACAAGAACAGCCATTCCATGGACTTCCATGCGGCCGTTGTCGACGTTCTGGATGAATTCGCGGAAGTCCGGCCCGGCGACAAGAAGCAGTTCACCTTCAAGGCCGACCATCCCGGCGTGTTCATCTATCACTGCGGCGCCAGTTCCATGGCCGAGCATATTTCGCGCGGCATGTACGGCGTGATCCTGGTCGACCCCAAGGAAGGCTATTCAGATGCTTATCCGAAACCCGACCGGGAATACGTTCTGGTCCAGGGTGATCTGTTCCAGGACGGCACCAGCGCCCAGGACCGGGCGATGGGTAAGCAATGGGTCGGGGCTCTCGTAAACGGCAAGATGTTCCACTACGACCCGGTGCATGATCCCAATGCCGCCGTGACGCTGGAAGCGAAGCCGGGCGAGCGCGTTCGCATTTTCTTCGTCAACGCGATGATCAACGAAGCAGCGGCCTTCCACCCCATCGCCGGGATCTGGGACCGGGTGTGGGACAACGGCAATCCGAAGAACCTGCGCTACAGCCTGCAAACGGCGGAAGTGCCGCCCGCGCACGCCATGACGTTCGACATCGTTCCGCCGGCCGGCCGCGCGACCAACAACGCCATTGTCGATCACCGGATGAAGCATGCCCTCAACGGCGCGATCTCCGTGCTGATGAACTTCAAGGACGCGAGTCCGGACAAGGGCAAGAACGGCAACCTCATTCTGCGCTAACAACAGGAGCCCCCCATGCGAACAGTAATCGCACTCGGCGGCGCAGCCTTGCTGACGGCGCTGTCCATCGGTTCGGCCGCGGCGGCCGACCCGCCGGCGAATATCCAAAAGGACTGTGCGGTGTGTCATCAGATGTCGGGCCCGGCGAACGCCGACCTGACGGCACGCCAAACCCGGAAAGGGCCGCCCCTTTATTTCGCCGGCAACAAGTTCCGTCAGGACTGGCTTGAGGCCTGGCTGCAAAAGCCCACCCGGGTCCGGCCGGCCGGTGACTTCGTCCCCGCCCATACGGCCACCGGCCCGGAAGGGGATGTCGTGGATGCGGCCACCCTGTCCGACCACCCGGTGGTCGACGCGGCAGCGGCCAAGGAAATCGCGGCCTACCTGATGACGCTGACGCCGAACACGGCCCTCTTGGAAAAGGAAGACTACACCCCTGGCCGGGTTCCGGCCCGCATGGGGGCCATGGACTTCGTGAAGTTCAAAGGCTGCGGCGGCTGTCACAAGGACACGCCGAAGTACGGCGGCTTCTCCGGACCGGAACTCTACACCGCGTGGCAGCGCCTGCAGCCGCCGTTCATCGTGTCCTACATCCGTGATCCCGCCGCCTGGGAGCCCCGTAGCCTGATGCCGAACAAGCATCTCAACACCGCGGGAATCCACAAGCTCGCCAACTACCTTCGCACCATCGGCGAAAAACCGGAGAAGGCAAAATGAAGAAGCTTTTGATACTGGCCGCCTTTTTGTGCGGATCGATCGTCTATCCGTTGCCGGCACCGGCCGCCGATGCAGCTCACGGCAAGGCGCTTTATCGGACCTATTGCACGCAATGCCACGGCCTGAGCGGTGACGGGAAGGGCGTCAACGCCAAACAGCTGTCTGTTCAGCCCCGCAACCATCAGGACCGGGCCGAAATGTCGGCGCGCACGGATGCCGACCTGTTCAAGGCCATCAAAGAGGGCGGTCAGGCGGTCAACAAGTCGATCCTGATGCCCAACTGGGACGGCAACATGACGGACGATGAAATCCACGACGTGGTCGCCTACCTGCGCGAGCTTTGTTGCGCGGGCGCCAAATAGGAGAACGTGACATGCAAACAATCAGACTGACCGCGCTTGCGCTGCTGTCGGCGGTTCTGTTGCCGGCCGCTGCCTGGGCCGAAGCGCGCCATTTCGACATGACCATCGAGGAAGTGACCATCGATGTGGCGCCGGGCCTCAAATACAAGGTCTGGGCCTACAACGGCCAGGTCCCGGGCCCGCTGCTGCACGTGCGGGAAGGCGACGACGTCGAGGTCACGGTCACCAACAATACGACCCTCAGCCATACCATTCACTGGCACGGCATGTATCAGACCAACAGCTGGCGCAGTGACGGCGTGCCCGACATCACGCAGAAGGCGATCGAACCGGGCCAAAGCTTCACCTATCGGTTCGTCGCCAACAAGGTTGGCACGCTTTGGTATCACTGCCACGTCAATGTGCCTGAACATGTGGGCCTGCGGGCCATGTGGGGGCCCTTCATCATCGACCCGAAGGAGCCGATCCCCATCGAGAAAGAGGTCACCAAGGAAGCCATCCTGATGTTCTCGGGCTGGAACCCGGAAGTTGCCCAAGAGTACGGAAAGGGGGGGCATCCGGGCGAGCCCATCACCTATTTCTCGATCAACGGCAAGTCGTTCCCGACGACCCAGCCGCTTCGGGTCAAGAAGGGCGACGTCCTGCGCCTGCGCCTGATCGCGGCCACGCTCGATGTGGCCTTCCACCCCCATGGTCACGACATGCTGGTCACGCATAAGGACGGCCTGCCGTTGGCCTCGCCCTACGAGGCGGACGTTATTCACCTCAGCCCCGGCGAACGGTATGACGTCATCATGCGCATGGACAATCCGGGACGATGGATCGCCCATGACCATATCGAGCATCACACTTCGAACAACGGCAAGGCGCCGGGCGGCTCCGTCCTGGTCATCGAATACGAAGGCGTCAAAACCGACGATTGGTATGTCTGGAAAGACAAAGCGTACGACGCCGACTTCTATTATTCGGAAAGTCTCGCCAAGGGCCCGGGGATCCACGACGTGCCCGAACACCAAGGCACCTTCCCGGACTTCCGCCGCTGACGCGCGTTGGCTGGCGCCACCCCGTCAACCCGACGGCGGCACCGGGCGGTTGTTCGTCCGGTGCCGCCCGCGGCGTGTCCGCCCATCCCGGCTGACGGGTGGTGTTGCGAGTGGCGGCGGTCCCCGGCGTGAACTATAATCGGCGGTATGCATTTGAATCGGCACTCAGATTATTCGTTGCGCGTCCTTCTGTATCTTGCGGTGCGCCCCGACGAACGGGGCACGTTGTCGAAGATTTCCGCCTACTTCAACATTTCCCACGAACACCTGCGCAAGGTCGTTCACGAGTTAGGCAAGGCCGGATTCATCAACACCTTTCAAGGCAAGGGCGGCGGGATGGAACTGGCTCTGCCGCCGGACCAGATCAATGTCGGCGACGTCCTGGCACGCCTTGAGGGGACGACCCCCTTGATCGACTGCGCGGCCATCGAATGCCGCCTGTCCCCGTTCTGCTCTCTCAGCAAGGCCATTGCCGAGGCGCAGAAGGCGTTTTTCGACAGCCTTCGCCGGCATACCCTGGCCGATCTCATCTCAAGCAAGGATATGGTCCGGAAACTGATGGCCCAGGAATAATCGGCCACCGCCGGGCTCTCACGTCTGTTCCGTCGCGACCTGGCGGATGCCGTCAAGCGCGGGTTCCAACACCGCCCGGTCGCCGTCGCTGGCGTAGACCAGATAGGCGGGCAGGGGAAAGTCCGGCGCATCGGACAGCCGATGCAGTTGACCGTTCTCCAGGTAGGGGTGGACCAGCCGGATCGGAAAATACCCGGACCCGCCGAACTGAAGCACATGCTGCAGGCCGAGCCAGCCGATGTTGGCGGTAATCCCGGCGCCGACGAACTCGGGAAACCGGGCGTTGTGTTTGGCGTAAAACTCCGGCCCCCAATCGACATAGACGTAATCGCTATCGGGCTCGGCCCGTGCGGCCCTGCGGGTCGATACCATGACGAGGTTTTCCTCCATCAGCTGTTCGACCGTCAGACCCGGGCGGCTTTGCGGCGTATACATGACACCGATGTCGAGGCGGCCTTCGATCAGGCCCTGCATGAGGTCCGTCTCGAACCCGATTTCCGCGCGCACGGAAATCTCGGGTGCGGCGCGGCGCATCAGCGGCAGCCATCTAAGCAACAGGCGTTCCCACAGCCCGAACCGGCCGCCGACCGTGAGCGACGCCCGGTAGCCCCGGGAAATGCCGACGTCCTGGCGGGCGTGTTCCACCGTGCGCACGAGGACCGCTGCATGCTTTTGAAACTGATGGCCGGCCGGGGTCAGGGCCGTGCCGGCCTTGTTGCGCACGAACAGCTTGCAGCCCAGTTGCTCTTCCAATGAATGGATGCGGGCACTGACCGTCGATTGGGTGACGTGCAGGCGGTCCGCCGCGCCGATGAAATTACCGGCGTCGATCACGGTCAGAAAGGTGCGGGCAAGTTCCGTATCCATCGCAAGACCCTTGATCGGCGATTGAATTTTATATCGCTATATTCGATTTAATCGACAATTTTTTATCGTTTGCAAGATATAAAATCCCGGTCGTACTCTTTTCAGGTCGCCACGCAGAGATGTGAAGGTGCCGTTCCCGGTAAGGAAGCGCGCCTCAGACCGAAGGAAACGACCGTATGCAGCTTACCCATCCCAGTCTGCCGTATGCCTATGATGCGCTGGAGCCGCATATGTCGCGGGCGACCCTTGAAGCCCACCACGGGCGGCACCACCGCGCCTATGTGGACAAGGCCAAGGTCCTGGCCAAGGAAATCCGCATGGACGACATGCCGCTGGAACAGATCATCCAGCAGGCCGCCAAGAACGCCCATCAAAGGGATCTGCTGAACAACGCAGCGCAGGCTTGGAACCATGCGTTCTTCTGGCGCTGCCTGCGTCCGGACGGCGGCGGCCGGCCCGACGGCGACCTGGCGAAACGTATCGACGCGGCGTTCGGCAGCTATGACGAATTTCTGGATGTGTTCACCCGCACCGCCCTGGGCGTGTTCGGCAGCGGCTGGGCCTGGCTGGTCATCGACGGCCCCGGGTTGGCGGTCATCCACACGCCTAATGGTGACACGCCGATCATGCGCGGGCTTTCGCCGTTGCTGACGATCGACGTCTGGGAACATGCTTACTACCTGGATCACCAGAACCGGCGGCCCGACTACGTGGCCGCGGTCATGAGCCATCTGGTCAACTGGGATTTCGCGGCGCAGAACCTGGCGCGGCCGCGCATGGCGGCAAGCCGCCCCGATGTTGCTGTCGCGCCGGATCGGGAAAGCACGGGGCCGTAATCATGATGCCGTCGGCGATCCGGTTCTGGTTCGGCTATTTCTATATCGGGCAGCCCGGTATGGGCACCGTGCAGCACGGATTGGGGCCGGGTCCCGAGGCGGCATCGAACGGCGATCATCGCTGCGAGATCATTCCCTTCCCCGTCGTCGATGACGACGGTGCGCCGCCGCCGCCGCCGCCGCCGCCGCCGCCGCCGGCAAAGGCATCCCGGCGGACCTGGGGGCGTGTGCGGAAAAATGCCGAAATGATCTGGAGCCACCCGAGGACGCAGGGGGCTTTCGTCGTTCAGCGCCTGGTGGCGATCACCCTGGCGGTGACCCTGGCGTCGTTGTTCGAGCGGATATGTGAGTGAGCCATGGACGGATTGATGATGCGCTCCTCCCTGTGCCGGCTTATCGGCTGTCGCTACCCCGTACTTCAGGCAGGCATGGGTGGCGTGGCGCGGTCTGATCTGGTCGGCGCGGTGACCCGTGCGGGCGGCTATGGTTTTCTCGGCATGGTCCGCGAAACCCCAGACCTTATCCGGCGTGAGATCGCGGCGGTGAGGGACGGCACGGACCGGCCCTTCGGCGTCAATCTGATCCCGGCCGCGACGGATGCCCGGTTGCTCGACGAAGAACTGGCCGCCTGTTTCGAGGCCAAGGTGCATTCGCTCGCCCTGTTCTGGGACGTCAATCCGGACGTCATCAAGCGGGCCAAGGATCACGGATGCGTGGTGTTCCATCAGGTCGGCACGGTCGAGGACGCGTGCCTTGCCGAACAGGCCGGCGCCGACGTCATCATCGCCCAGGGGGTCGAGGCGGGCGGCCATGTCCACGGCACGACCACTTCTCTGGTTCTTCTGCCCCAGGTCGTGCGCGCGGTGTCCGTTCCGGTCGTCGCCTCGGGCGGGTTCGCATCGGGCCGGTCGCTGGTCGCGGCCCTGGCCCTGGGGGCGGCCGGCATTCATTGCGGCACGGCGTTCCTCGCGACCGAGGAATCCTTCGCCCATGCCTATCACAAGGAGCGGGTTATCGGCGCGCGCTCGGAGGATACTCTGCGCACGGACCTGTTCGCCATCAACTGGCCGGTCGGGTCGCCCGTGCGGGTCATCGCCAACAGCCTGACAACCCGGGCGGGGGCGACCCGTTTCGGCCATGACCCCTATCTTCGAAAGCGTGAATCTATCGCTCAGGAAAACGGCCAGCCGATCTATCGCTACAGCACGGAGTCACCGCTGCGCACCACGCAGGGAGACCTTGAACAGTTGGCCTTGTTTGCAGGCCAGGTGGCCGGCGAGATCAGCGACGTGCCCACGGCGGCGGTGCGGATCGAACGTATCATGGCCGAGGCGGCCGAAATCATCGCGGCCCTGTCCGGCCGTCTGGAGGAGGGTGTTTGAATGGAATGGCCCGAAGTGAACAAGTGGCGGCGGGAAACGCGGAACGAGGTGCTTGCGGCCAGGCTCAAGCGGCCCTTGGCGGTGCGAAAGAGTACACGGGACAAAGTCGTTGCACACCTCAACCGTGAGATGCCCTGGCTGAGCCGGGACGGGTTCGGATTCTATTGGCCGTTTCGGGGCGAACTCGACCTGAGGGACTTCGCCGTGGCGGCGCAGACGGGCGGCAGCGCGGTGGCCCTGCCGGTCGTGGTCACGGAAAAGCATCCGGTTGAATTCTGGGACTGGTGCCAGGACACCAAGATGGTGCCGGGCGTGTGGAACATCCCGGTCCCCGCATCGCGCAAGCCGATCCAGCCCCCGGCGCTGCTGGTGCCGCTGTTGGCCTATGACGACGCCGGGTATCGGCTCGGCTACGGCGGGGGCTATTACGACCGGACCCTCGCGGCGTTGTCGGAGCGGCCCCTGGCCATCGGTATCGGCTACGCGGACGATCGGGTCGCGACCATCCACCCGCAGCCGCACGACATCCCCATGGACGCCATCGTCACGGAAGATGGTGTGCGTTGGATTTCCCAGCGCAACCCGCTGAGGGATGCCGGCAAAGGAGGAGAGCGGCCCTGCATGATGGATTCCGCGGACCCCGCTTATATGGGCTATCTCACGGACGCGGAAACGGTGGCGGTTCTCAACGAGCTATTGGAAGGGGAGCGGGCCGGCGCGCGCGGTGTCATCGAGATGGCGCGGGCCACGGCGGACATCGAACTTCGCCTGGCGCTGTCCGCGGTCGCCCGGGACGAGGCGCGATACTGCGCCATGCTGTCCCGCCACATCGAACGCCTGGGTGGCCAGCCCAGTCCGGAAACCGGGGCGTTCCTGAACAAACTGCGGGATACGGCGGAGCAGAACGCGAAGATCGATCTGTTGAACAAGGGGCAGTCCTGGGTGTCGCGCCGCCTGGCCGAGGTTCTGCCTAAGATCGCCGACCCGGACCTGTATGACGATCTGTGCGAAATGCGCGAGATCCATGACCGAAACGTGGCGCGCTGCGCGCGCTTTTCGAGGCAGCCGGCCTGACGGCCCCCCCGCCGTCAGACCACGAGGGCACGGACGTTCCCTGCGGCCCGGCCCTCGCAGCGAATCCCCGGATGGCCTGCCTGCCATCCGGGGACTTTCGTGCCGAAGCTTTCGATTGATCAATCGACCAACCGGCGGGTGCCTGTTTCTACTTCTGTCGGTAGACCTCCGTGCCCGGCCCCAGGTGCCAGACCTTGCCACCGCCGACGGCGACGGCGGTCGCATCGCGGCCTGTCGTCATCCATTTGTTGGCGGTGGGGTTGAACAGCATGACCTTGCCGCTCGAGTCGACCACCACCGGGGCGCCGAAGGCATCGACGGCGATGTCCTGGGCCGCGCCGTTGAAGGGCTGCCACTGGCCGTTGACCAACGCGAAGATCTGCTTGGCCGTGTTGGTCAGCCAGGGATTGCCGTCGGCATCTACGGTGATGCGCGTCCCCCAGGCCGACTGATCGCGCTGCCATTGTTTGCCGGTCCAGCGGTAGACGGCGAAGTTCCCTTGCTTGGTGGGCTCCGCCAGGGCCCACACGCCCTTGGCGCTGGCGCCCACGTCGGCCGCCTTCATGATCTTGCCGCCGGCCAGTACCGGCCGGTCCGTCCACGTGGCGCCGGTGCGTTCGAACACGGAACCTTGATCGTTGGCCAGCCAAGGTGCGGTGCCGGCAACGGCGATGCGAACAGCGCCGCCTGGTACGGATTTCCAATCTCGATCCTTCGGTCCGCGGAAATAAATCCCGCGCCCGCCGGGTACCTTGTTGTCGCCGATCACCCAGACGGTTCCGTTGGTGGCGAGGGCGATGTCATGGGCGCGGCCGGGGATCTGTTCCCAATCATTGCCACGGCCCGGCTGCAGGCTCGCCGTCTCGTTGGTCACGGTGATGGTCTGGCCTTGGATCTTCTGGTTCGGCGTATTGCCTGTATTGAGCGGGGTCACGACCGGGTCACCCTGCATGATGACGGTCGTCGGCGCGTTCAGGTTCGTCAGCGGGGTCGCCGGCTCCTTGCCTAGGGCATAGGACTTGATCCGCGACATGACGTGGGCGGCCGGGTCGCTCAGGCCCGACATTGCCAGCAACCAGTATCCTTCCAGGACGGACCGGCGTTCCTCGGTCTGGAAGTCGCGGGTAAGGTCCGGTGTCTGCCTGGCATGGGCGATCATGGCCAGAAGATGCCCGCGGTCGGTCTTGGAGTATTCGTCCATCTTTGTCGCGACCTCGATCACGACCTCGATGATGGCGGTGATGACAAAGGCGGGGCCGGCGGCCTTCAGGAATTTGAAGACGCTACTGGCCCCCTTCGACAAGGCCTTGTTCAGCCCCTTGAGGGCGACCTTTCCCGCGACGTCGTCGACAGGCGATTTGGTCAACGCCTTGGTCGTTTTCTTGACGATTTCCTCACCCCCTTCTTTGATGCCTTCCATGACCTTTTTCTTCATGCCTTGACGGATGCCGTAGTTGGGTCTGACCAGTTTCTTGAGGGTGGGGTTGGTGGCGACGGCGATCATGGTGCCGCCGGCAATGACGGTCAGACCGGAAACCGAGGCAATCGTCGCGGCCTGGACGATTTCGTGCCAATCAGGGGGGGGAGTCGGCTCGTCCGCCGGTTTCACCTGGGTCAAGTCAGGGCCGCTGCTTTTGCCGTTCGCGGTGAATAGGCCCGACGTGGAATTTTCCGCGAATTTCTTCCAGTAGGCGTCGGCCGCTTTCCAGGCGTCGAATGCTTTCAAGGCTTCTTCCGCGACGTATATCCGACGGTTCCTGACGTAGTCGGCGAAGCTCGCCAACAGGCGTTTGTCGGCGGCGGTTACCTTGCGCGTGTCGGATGGGACTTGCGACGGGGGCGCGGCGGCCAGTTCGATCCGTCCGAACACCATGTTCATGAGAATGCTGCTGACACCGGGCGTTTCCTCGATTTCCGCCCAGGCTTCGGCAACTTCCTTTTCCGGATTCTGTTTGCAGTTCCTGGCCGCGTCGAGGTCGTCCTTGTTTTCGGCACAGGACTGGACCATTTCACGGATCGCGGCATCCAGTTTTTTCCGGTCATCACGCAGGATTTCCAGAACGACATCGTCGGCGCCGGGCAACCGGAACAGGCCCGGTTCACCGAAGGGGGCCGCGTACCATTCCGTGGTCGGCCCTTGACAGGCGTCATGGTTGTAAACCGGTGCAAAGGTCCGCGTGTGTTCGGCCGGACAGGACCAGCAGGTGCCGCCGTTCGGCGCCGGCTTGGCCCTGGGGCTGGTGATGCCGGCGGCCCTCATGTTGTTGAAGAAGGTGTTGTCGACCTTGATGAAATCGAAATGCTGGCCTGCGGGGCAGGTCAGCGCCGACACGAATCTGGCCTTTGAAAACACCAGACCCGGTGTCGTCTCGCAAGCTTGCGGCGATGTGATGGGGTTCAACAGCACGCGGTCATAGGTGTCCGGGCATTTCCAGCATTCGCCGCCGTTGCGCGGATCAGTGATGGTGCCGGCTTCGCACTTGGCGATGCCGCGAACCGTGGCGCGCGCGGACGCCGCCGGGATCGACCTGCTGCATCCACTCGTACTATTGACGTGATGCGCGGTACGGACGAACCCGCTCGGGCATTGCCAACAGGCACCCCCGTCCCAGGCATCGTGAAACTGACCCGGTTTGCAATCGTGCGGCCAAGGGGTGTTGAACATGCGCGTCGGGCGGCGGAGTTCCTCGGAAGAGGGCCGGGTACACTTGTCCCAGGCATCGACACGCGGCAGGACATTGGTCTGGTATCCTTTGGGGCAGGACCAGCATTCGCCGCCGCGGATGCTGTCAAAGAATGCCTTTTCAAATTGGGCCGTTGGGCCTGGGCACAAATCCCCCAGCTTTGTGGCCGGTTTGAAACGTTGTTTGACGTTGGATTCCTGCCACGATGCCTGCCGTGCACACGCGCGGTCCGTATCGACGGCGGCAGCGGTCCGGGTAAATCCGCTTGGGCAGGACCAGCATTGCCAGAGCCCGACGTCGAAGATCGACCCGGCCGGACAGGACCCCAGGGCCGGGCCTTCGTAGATGGCGTGTTTCGATTTGCAGGGCGGCTGCGGCTTGCCGTCGCGGCGCAGGCCACCGCATTCCGTGTGGGAGGTGTAGAAGTCCCAGCCATGGCTGAGATGCTCATCCTTGCCCAATTTTACATTCTGCGCCCCGACCAGCGTCGCCGTGGCGATGGGCAATGCGAAGCCGACGATGAGCAGCAGCGGTGCGACAAACAACACGCGGTATGCCCGGCCCACGATCGCCGCGAACACACCCACAAGAATCAGCAGCGATATTGCCAAGCCGATTTCAACCATCACGCTCTCCCCCTCGTTCGGGCATCTGCCCGTCATTCGGTTCGCACGATCCCTTCAAGAGTTGCCGCCGGTTCATCGCCTGCCGAGACGAGCCAAAATCGTCACGGCGCGCTGGCTGTTCATCACCGTCTTGTGCGGTGATTGCGCGGCTCTGGTAACTTTTCCCGTGCCGGGGGGGGAGGCGCAAGGTGCGCGTTATATGAGAAATGGCTATACTATGAGAGATGGTCTAAGGTTGAGCGGCACCAGTATTTGGTGTGTTCGGAGGGGAGAGGTTTCGGATAGGTTCACCGCACAAGCATTCGCATCAAGACGCAGGCTGAATTTGTTGCAATAGAGGCGATATGTCTCATGCCGAACAATGTGGAATGGCTTCTGCAGGAAGCGACCGGTGATCGCAGCCTTCAGGTCAGTGAGCGGACCGAGGTCGACAACGATCATTGGAACGCGGTGATCGAACGGCTGGAAATCGGCCCCGGTCTCAGGGTGTTTCTGGCCACCGCGGATGTGTACAAGAACCTGACGGTTCAGCCGTCGGACAACGAGACGGATGTTTGGCTGAGCAGCGACGTCGCGGTGGCGGGGCAGTTGGATATCGAGTTGACGGACGGCCCCCGGCTCCAGGTCGGCCCGAACCATGCGGTGCTGTTTCGTCCGCTCGTCCGGACCGTGGATTTTCATCTCTCGGCCGGCCAGCAGATCAAGCTGGCGGGCTATGGCCTGCATCATGATCGGATCGTGCGTTTGTTCGACGGCGACGTGCCGGTGGAATTGCGTCCGTTGTTGGAACCGGACATCCGCGAAAGCAAGGTCTTCACCATGAAAAGCACGCGCCAACTGCGCCAGCTGGCGCAGAACCTGTTTGCCCCCGGGTTGAACGGGCCGCTGCGCACGCTGTTCATGGAAGGGACGGTTCTGCAATTGCTGGCGGCGCAGGCCGCCGGCCGGCCGGCCGACCGATCGGCAATGAACCTGACGGCCCGCGAACGCGACCAGGTCCACCATGCGCGGGATCTGCTGCTCGCCGACATGCGGCACCCGCCCGGCTTGGGGGATTTGGCGGCGGCGATCGGGCTTTCGGAAAAGCGGCTCAACGTCGGTTTCCGAAAGGTTTTCGGCGGCACCGTCTACGAGATATTGCGGAACCATCGCCTGGAACACGCGCGCATCGCCCTGGAATCGGAAACCACCCCGATGAAGGTCATCGCCTATCGGGTCGGCTACAATCACGTCACCAATTTCATCAACGCCTATACGGCGCGCTACGGGATGTCACCCGGCCGCGACACGCGCCGGGCCCTGTCCGCTCCGGCGAAAGCCAAGCCGGTCACAGATCCGCCGAACTAGACTTTATGCAAGCGGCGCCGGCGCTGCCGGTCCGGTCGGCGCCTATTGCGACCGTTTGTTTTTTCCTGCCGGATGTTGCAGAATTTCCCATATCCGATCCGGCGGCATTTCCGGATCGGTCGGGAGGCTCATGACCCAGACGACGAAAAAGAAAGCGACCGGCTGGCTTGGCGAAGTGTCCGGCGCCGTCGCTGATTTCGGCACCTTTCTGCCGCTGGTAATCGGCGTGCTGGCGGTGCGCGGGTTCGACGGCACGGGTGTGCTGACCGGCTTCGGCCTGTTCGCGCTGGCCGTGGCCCTGGTCTACCGCCGGCCGATCCCGATCCAGCCCATGAAGGCGGTGGCGGCGCTCATCATCGTCGGTGCGGTGACGCCGGCTCAGGCCATGGCCAGCGGCCTGATCATCGGCGGAGTGCTGGTGGCCCTGGCCCTCACGGGCATCATCACGCGCATCGCGCGGCTGGTGCCGAACTCGGTCATCATGGGTGTGCAACTGGGCGTCGGCGCACAGCTGGCGCTGCTCGGGTTCCAGCATGTCTGGGAAGAGCCCCTGTTCGGCGGCGCGGCGCTGGCCTTGCTGCTGCTTCTGTTCCTGACGCCCTATCGCCACCTCGGCTCGTTGGTGGTCGTGGTGACCGCGGCGGCGGCATTTCTGATGACCGGCGGTGCGGGGGTTGCGGTGACCGGCCCCGCGTTGCATCTGCCGGCCCTGGCCTGGCCGGCCGTTGCGGATTTTCAGGCGGCCCTGACGACCACGGCGCTGCCGCAACTGGCGCTGACCTTGTCCAACGCGGTTCTCGCGACCTCGGCCATCGCTGCGGAGTATTTCCCCGAGGATGCCAAGGCGCGCACCAGTCCGCGCCGCCTGGCGCTGTCGACGGGGGTCCTGAACGTCGTGTTGGCGCCGTTCGGGGCGCTGCCCATGTGTCACGGATCGGGCGGGTTGATCGCGCAATACGGCTTCGGGGCGCGGACCTGGGGGGCGCCGCTGCTGTTCGGGCTGTTCTGTCTGCTGCTCGGCATCGGGTTCGGTCCGCAGGCGCGCGACCTGCTGATGCTGGTGCCGGTCGGCGCCGTCGGCGCCATACTGGCCGTCGCCGGCACCGACATGGCGATCAACCGCCGAATCCTCGGTGTGAAGCCGAGCTGCCGCGTGGTCATCCTGTTGACCGGCGTGGTCTGCGTCGGCGTCAACATGGCGGCGGGTCTGGTCGTGGGCCTGGCGGCGGAAGCCCTGCGCAGCGCCTACTACCGCCGCCGCGGCGAAACCTCGGAAATCTAAGCGCCAAGACGCCCGGGATCACGTCCCGAGCATTACGTCCGAAGCCTTGATGATGACCGTCACCTCCTTGCCGGCGGCGAGACCCAGGTTCTTGGCGGAATCCAGGGTGATGGACGACACGATGGTGTTGCCGCCGCCGATGTCGACGGTGACCTGGGCGGTGACGACACCATCCTTCACGTCGACGACCTTGCCGGTGATCTGGTTGCGCGCACTGATCTTCATGGGACGAACTCCTGAAAATGAAAAGCGGAGGGCCGGCGGCCGGGTTCAGGGGGCGGCGGGCCGCCCCGATCGTTCGCCGCGCCGTGGGTTATTTACAGGCTCTCACGAAATTGCATAATTGTGCAAATTTTCCGGAAGGTCATATGATAAAAAATCGAGTTGGAGGACCCTACCCATGCGAGTCATCGTTCTTGCCGCCTGCCTGCTGATGTCCGGAGGGGCCATGGCCGACACCGTGAAACTCCATGCGGCGGGCAGCCTGAAGGCCGCCTTGACGCAGGTCGCTCATGATTTCGAGAAAGCCACGGGCCATCGGGTCGAAACGGCGTTCGGGCCGTCGGGCCTGCTGCGCAAGCGCATCGAAACGGGCGAGCCGGCCGAGGTCTTCGCCTCGGCCAACATGAAGCATCCGAAGACTCTGGAAAAGGCAGGCAAGGCGGGGCCCGTGCGCATGTTCGCGCGCAACAAGCTTTGCGCCATCGCCCAGCCCGGCGTCGCGGTATCGACGGCCCGCCTTCTCGCGGTGTTGCTTGATCCAAAGATCACCGTCGGCACCTCGACGCCCAAGGCGGATCCCTCGGGCGATTACGCCTGGCAGTTGTTCGCCAAGGCCGACAAGGTCTCGCCCGGTGCGGAAAAGGCGCTTGATGCCAAGGCGGTGAAATTGACCGGCGGGCCGACCTCGCAGAAGGCGCCCAAGGGCCGCAACCAATACGGCTGGGTCATGGAGAACAAGCGCGCTGACGTGTTTCTGACCTATTGCACCAATGCGGTCCTGGCGCAGAAAGAGGTTCCGGGCCTACAGATTATTACCGTGCCGGAGGCCCTTTCGGTCGGCGCCGACTATGGACTCACCCTGATCACCGGTGCCCCGAAGGCGGCGGTGCAACTGGCCGACCACATCCTTGGCCCCGACGGCCAAAAGGTGTTGTCCCAGTTCGGATTCGATGCGCCCGAAAAATAGCGCCGAGGGGCCCCATTGAGGGGCCTGTCTCATAGGTCCGCAGCGGTCCCGGCAGGGGCGCGAGTGTCCGGATTGCGTAATCGCTATCCGATATACGCGGCAAAGGTCAGTGTGCGACCGTTTCGTGCTTTTGATTCCACATGACCTGCGCCTTAATTGGCCGTTGGATACGTTGATGGAAGGCGCGGGTGTGGAGGTCCGTGCCACGCAATGCCGGTCCGACCGCATAGTTCTGCATTTGGTCATATAGGAACGCACTTGACCAAAAGGCGGCGTGCTTGATCATCATGGCGCGTCTTCCCGTGCACGTTCCGCGTGAACGGGCATTGTCGTATTGGTGTTGAATTAAGAGATGCTGTGGCGCGTCTTGGCAGTTTGGGGAGATTTGCCGGACCCTCGGGTGGCTCCACGCGATTTTCTCCTGTGAACTGAATGTGCTTTTCGAATAGATCACAGTGTGATCGGAGTTTCGGGGAAACAGGTCTTAACGGCGACGTTTGTGATCAGAATGGGGGTATCAGTGAATAACGGATTTGTGTTGCGTGTTCGTCGAAGCGGTTTGCCGGTTGTGGCGCTGGCGGCCTTTCTTGGTGGGTGCCAAACGCTGAGCTTCGATACGGTCGGTGCCGAATCGGGCGCGCATGTGGACCGGAATTTGTCGGCTCAATTGTCGCAACCGCGCGAAGTCCTGACCTTGATCAAGGAAGGGGAGCAGGCCCTTCGGGACAAAGATCTCGACAAGGCGCAACGCCTTTTCAGTGGCGCGCTCAAGCTTGATATCACCAATGCGGATCTGCAGTTTCTCAACGGCCTCGCCTATCATCTGATCGGCATTTCGAAGGATCGTTCAAAGCTTGAATTGGCCGAACAAGGGCTGCAGCTTGCGCTGAAATTCGATCCCAGCCATCTGGCGGCACGCTATCAGTTGGGCCTGCTTTATATGGATCAGCGCCGATACGTCCTGGCGCAGGGCCATTTTGCCGCCGTCGCCATTCACCGGCCGAAAGACGCCGCCCTGCTGTACAACCTGGCGGCCAGTTCCTATTACAGCCACGATCCGCAGATGGCCGAAGCGGCCCTCAATCAATTGTCCAAGGTGGCCCCGGAATCGATCAGCGATCCGGACGTTCTGTGGGCGCAGGCCCTGGTCAAGGCGGCCCTCAACGACAACGAAGCGGCGAAGGACTACCTCAGCGCTTTCCGTGAAAAGGATGAAACCGGCAGCCAGGTCAAACAGCTGGAACGGCGGCTGTATTCCTGGCAGGGCTTCTACGAGCACGATGCCAAGGTTATTCAGGCCCAGTTCGGCCAGCAAAACCCCTATGGCGCACCGGCGGATCAAAATCCCTACGGATCGTCGAATCCCTATGGCTCGGCGCCGGCGAACCCCTACGGCGCTGCACCCGCAAACCCCTATGGGGCGAATTCGGGCGCAGGCGCCGCGCCCGGCGCGGCCGCCGGCGCGCTGCAAAACGATTCCAAGATGGTCGTCGTCGATGTCGTCATCATCGGCACCCAGGAAGACGTGCGCCAAACCCGGGGCATCAACCTTCTGAACGGCCTGCAGCTTCAGTTCGGCAACCCGACGACGGGCGCCTACGGCTTCGGCTGGTCGCGCAACAACATCAACGACAAGATCGACAGCGGTCTCGACGAAAACACGCGCACGATCACCAATCAGATCGGCATCCCGGCGGTGACGTATTCGTTGAACATCGCGAACTCGGCCGATTCGGAAAACGAGATCCTGGCCAAGCCCAGCTTGGTCGCCCAATCGGGCCTGACGTCCGAATTCTTCTCAGGTACGGAAATCCTGGCTGCCGCCGTTTCCGGCGGTGACGGGGATTCGGTTTCCGTGCAGAAAGAGGTCGGGGTCAAGCTGGCGGTGACGCCGGAGATTCTCGAAGACGACTTCCTGCGCCTTCACGTGGTCGCGGAACGAACCTTCCTGACCGACCCGGCAAGTTCCGTGCTGTTCGAATTCCGTCTCGACACCACGAAGACCAATGTCAATTCGACGGTCACCATGCGGTTCGGCGAAACCCTGATTTTGGGCGGTCTGAGCGAGCGTGAAACGTCGAATTCCAAGGACGGCGTGCCGGGCCTCATGGATATTCCAGGCGTTAGCCTGCTGTTTTCCGAGCGATCCAAGCGCCATTTCGAACGCTCGATCCTGATTCTGCTGACGCCCCGCCGTCCGCAGTACACCCGTCAGGCGGAAGACAACCGCCAGAAGACCCGCGACCGTATGAGTGATCTTGAGCGGGATCTGGAACGGCTGGCCAAGCGTCATGAAGATTGGTTCACGCCGCGTCCGACCTTCAACCAGATCATCGATACCCTGAAGAAACGCGAGTTCTTCGAGGAGTTCCGGTCCGGCGATTTCCGTCTCCGGGCATGGAACGAAGATCCCAGAAACTTCGAACATATCGCCAGCATCCAGAAACGACTGGCGAATAACTAGAAACGAAAAGCGACTCTGAGCGGTGGGACGCATGAACCCCCATCCGACGCGATTGCCTGCGATCGATAAGGAGGTCAACGCATTGCGATGGTGAAGAACGTATTTCTGCGAGGGGTCGTTTGTGCGGCTCTGGTATTGGCGCTGTTGCCCCTTGCCGGCGGAGGCCCGGTAACGGCGCAGTCGCCCCGTGGCGCCACGCCGCCGGCCGATGAAACGGTCCAGGCGACCTGGACGCTGATTCCCGGCCGCGCCAAGGATCTGTCGATCAATGCGGCCGCCATGGCCTATGCCGCGGGCAATGACGGCGTCGCCCTGAGATGGCGGGCGACCAGCCAGAAATGGGCCAGGATGTCGGGGGCGTTCGCCCGCATTACCGCGGCCGAGGGCAATCGGCCCTGGGGGGTGACCGAAGACGGCAACGTCATGCGCTTCAACGGCTTGTGGTGGGAGCCGAAAGGCGACAAGGTCGCCGATGTGGCCGGGGACGCGGTTGGCAATATCTACATCGCCCGGGTGTCGGGCGCGGTCGAAAAGTGGGAGCCCCTGTCGCAAAGCTGGAAGCCCGTGCCGGGCCAGATGGCGCGGCGCATCGCCCTCGATATCCGGGGCAAGCCGTGGATCGTCACGCCGACGGGACAGATCATGCGCTGGGAAGACGGCGTTTGGATCAGCCTGCCCGGCGTTGCTCGTGACATCGCGCTCGGCGCCGACGGGTCCGCCGTCATCGTCGACGCCAGCGGAAATTTACGGATCCTGCGCAGCTCACCCACGCGCTGGGTTCCCTATACGGGCGTCACCGGTGTCGTCTCCGTGGCGCTTACCCCCAACGGGGGTCCTTGGGTGACCTTGGCCGACGGGCGCATCTTCGCCACCGTGCTGATCCGCGACCAGGTCCCGCTGACCGAGGAAGAAGACAAGGACAAGGCGGAAACGCCGCATGCACCGGTGCCGCAGGCGCCGCTGGCCCAGGCAAAACCGATCATTGCGCCGCAGATCACGGCTAGCAGCGTCCAGGCCGGAGACAGCAAGGCTGCGGAAAGCACGGCGCCGGACGCCAAGGCGGATACGCCGACGGCGCAGGGTATCGGGACCTCGGGCGGGGGCTCCGGTGGGGGGAGTAATTCCAACTCCGGCAAAAGTTCCGTGTCGCCGGGCGGCAGTGGCGGGACCAGCGATCCGGCCGCCAGCACGACGAACGAGAAACTGGAATTCGTCGATACGCGCGGCACCGCCCAACAGATCGCGATCGGCCGCGACGGCAGCGTGTTCGCGCTGGATACCAGCGGCGGGATCACGCGGTGGAGCAATACTCGGGGTGCATTCGAAAGCTTTCCCGGCCAGTTGGCGCGCATTGCCGTGGACAGCCAGGGTAATCCCTGGGGCGTGACCAGCGTCGGCCGCGTGTTCCGCCACGATGGCACGGCTTGGGTTCAGGTCCAGGGGGTGACCGCGTCGGATATCTCGATCGGCGGCAAAGATGATATCGTGCTGCTCGCCAATGCCGACGGCATTTTGTCGCGTTTCGACATGGCGACGGGTAAGACCAGCAATGTTCCCGGTTTAGGCGTTCAGGTCGCCGCCGGGCCGGACGGCACGCCTTGGACCATCAGCAAGGACCATATCGCCCAGCGTTGCGGAAAAAGCCCCTGCACCCCTCTGTTTCAACTGGCGCGCAGCATCGCGGTGGGGCCTGACGGCACGGTGTTCCTGGTCAACACCAACAACCTTCTGATGCGCAAGCGCCCCGCCGACAAGAAATTCTCCCAGGTCTTGGTGCCGGGCCACACGCCCGCCTCGGTCGCCGTCGGCCCCAATGGTTTCCCGTGGGTGGTGACGAGCGAGCGCAAGGTCCTGGCGACCCGCTACTTCGAACGCAACGAATCCGGTGACCGTGTCCTGGCCTTGAAGTCGAGCGGTGATACCTCCGGCAGCGGTTCGACCGCCGCCGTCGTCGCGTCGCAAAGCGCCAGCGCCTTCACCTTCACCAAGAACCTGAAGTTCGACAAATACAAGTCGAGCGACGCCGAAGCCAACATGGGCATGTTGTCGGACGTCCATGCCGGGCATACGGGCGCGGTCTACATCTCGGGCGATACGGGGGTCTTCAAGTTCAACACCAAGACCAAGAAGTTCGAGGCCTTGGACAAGGCGTTCTCCAATTCATCCCTGGCTGATGTGGGCGAGGATGAAAGTGGTACCTTGTGGGCGTTAAGCCAAGTCGCGCCGGCCCGCGTGTACCGCCTCAAGGGAACCCAGGAAAAGACCTATTACGTCATCAATTCCACCGACACCAACTCGCCGCGCAACATGGCGGTTGCCGCGGATGGCACGGTCTACGTTGCCGTAGGTGAATCGCTATACAAAAAGGACGCGAGTTCAAACGTCTTCAAGCAGATTGAAAGCAGCGATATTTTCTTCGTCCATTTGGGGGCCGGCGGCGATCTTTGGATTATGAATCAGTCGTACGACGTGCAGCAGTATACAGGCAGCAAGTTCGAAAACCGGCCCAAGGGCACGGCTCAGGAGGCGCAGGACATGGCTGTCGGTGCGGATGGCTCGGTTTATATCCTTGATAAAACGACGAACTTACTGAAGAAGTGGAACGCGTCGAATGGGCGGTTCGACGACGTCAACATCACTCAGCAAATGCACAGGGTAACAGTCACCATCGAAGGCCGCCCGTGGATCGTCAACACCTCCGGCGATATTACCTCCTCGGGCGATATTTGGCGCGCCAAGGACTGATCCCGTCGGCCGGTCAGGTGCGTAGCCGCAACAGGACCCAGAATCCTGTCGGAGCCAAGGCCAGGCCGGTGAACAGAACGATCAGCAGGATGAGGCCGGGCGTCAGGTCCGGGACCGGGGCAAGCGTCTCCGACGCGATTTGCGCGCGGTGCTGTTGAGCCAATCCGTAGGCCAGGGTTCCCTGAATGGCGGCCGCGATCACGGCGACGGTCGGCAGGATGGCGGCGACCGCGGCCCATGGACGCGGTCGGACGCGGCCCGTCTCCCGGCGGCGCAGCCACATGCCGTACATGCCCGCCAGAATGCCGCCCGAGAGCAACAAGCCCGTCATCAGCCAGATGATGCGGGTCACCAGACCGCCCCACGTGCCGAAGTGCAGCGGGTCGGCGGTTTCGACCCAACGGTCGAAGGCGCCCAGATCCGTCGCCCGGCGAAGCGCCAGGACCTCGCCCGTATAGGGATTAAGGTGCACCTGATTGGCGCGCGCGCGGACCAACCAGGCCTCGGCCTGACCCTGGAAGATCAGGGAGGCGCCCATCCGGCGGGGCAGGGTCACCAAGACCGTGTCGAGCGCCGGATAGGCCCGCCAGGCCAACGCCTGGGCATGGTCAAGGTCGAGCCCCTTCGGGGACGGCGGCAGACTTTTGATGGCCGCCGCCGAAAGACGGGCGGGTTTGGCGTCTTCGGTCAGGACCTCTGCCTTGTGCAGCCCCCATTCGGCCAGATACCAGATTCCGGTGATGGTCAGCGCCACGGCGACGACCAGGGACCAGGTGCCCGCGAAACGGTGCAGGTCCGACCACAGGACACCGCGCCCCTGGTCGATCCGCAGGCGGACCAGCGCCCGCCACCACCGCTTGATGGACAACAGGCCCGTCACGACTGAGATCAGCAGAACCAGCCCCAAGGGGCCGACGATGAGGATGCCGTGCAAACCCTGGACCGTAGGCACGATGTAGAACTGTTTGTGCAACAGACGGAAAAAGCTCTGCGCGTTGAAGGTGCTGCGCTGTCCCTGGACCCGGCCGCTGAACGGGTCGACCAGCACCACGCGCAGGCCGCTTTCCCCGTGGTGGACCAGAACCCGGGCGGCCCAGTGGTCGCCCCGGGGAGCGGCGATCCGGCGGATCGCGACGTCGGGATAGGCCTGCCGGACGCTGTCGTGAATTTTCTGCCACGACAGCGCCTTTCGTTCGGCCGCCGGCGGCGGGTCCACCCGATAGGCCGGATCGGTCAGCCAGGTCAGTTCCGGGCCGAACACGGCGATGGTTCCCGACAGGCACAGCACGAAGGCCAGCAGGCCCAAATTGAGGCCAAGCCAGGAATGGACCCGGTACAGGGCCTTGCGCGCGCCGCCGGTCAAGGCCCCGCCCGCGCCGTCAGAACGTCATGGACAGGCGGCCGAGAACGGTCAGCGGCTCACCCGGATGAACGATCGCCTGGTTCGACGCGCGTTCGTAGAAGTGCGTGTCGAACAGGTTGTAGACGTTGAGATTCAGGGTCATCGACCGCCATGTGTATTTGGCGCCCAGGTCGGCCACCCAATAGGAATCGAGGATGTAGGCGGTGTCGAACTGGGCCCGGTTGTCGCTTACGTAACGCACGCCGCCGCCAAGCGACAGGCCGCCGAGAGCGGTATCCTGAGGGAAGTCGTAGGAGGCCCAGAGCCGCGCCTTGTGGACCGGCACGTTGCCCAGGCGTTGGCCGACCTGCGAGGTGTCTTCCGGGTTCTCCAGGGTCTGCGATTGGGTATAGGAGTAGGAGCCGATCAGGTTGACGCCGGCGATGGGCGAGCCGGACAGGTCGAGCTCGAACCCTTCGGCCTTCTGGCTGACGCCGGGAATGTAGCGGATGTCGCCGGTCGCATTCTGATGGGCGGAATCGACCACGCCGACGTTTTCCTTCTTCAGATAGAACACGGACGCCGTTGCCGAAAACCGCTTGTCCGGGGTTTCCGCCTTCACGCCGATTTCCAGTTGTTCGCCTGTTTCGGGGGCAAGCGGATTGTCGTTGACGTCGAGGACCGAGTTGCCCTGGGGTTCGAACGACTGTGCCGCGCTGGCGTAGACGGAATAGGCATCGCTCAGCTGATAGAGAGAACCGACGCGGAAGGTAAAGTCGGAGGCATGAACGGCGCGTGCCTTGACGCCGTCGGTTTCGCTCTCGCCCTTGACGAAATCAAAGCGCCCGCCGACCAGGACCTTCAGGCGCCCGTCTTCCAGCATGGACATTTGGTTCTGGCCATAGAATGACAGGCGCCGGTTATGGGCGCGGATCGACTGTTTGGGCTGTGACGACGGCGGTGTGTAATTGATTACGGGATTGTCGGAAATCGTCACGTTGGACGTGTTCTCGCGGAATCGCAGAAAGTCCGAGATCTCCCACGAAAACTCGGAGCCGAACAGCAAGGTGTGGTCGATCCCGGCGGTGTTGAACTTGCTTTGCAGGTCGGCCACGGCCTGGACTTCGTCGTCCGTGCGGTCCTCGTTCTGATACCGCAGGCGGATAACCTCGGCGCCCACGGTGCCGACGACGTTGCGCGGACGCAGGGATTCGTTCTCCGCATGGGCGCGGTGGAACGACAACTGATGGCGCAGCGTGACGGCGTCCGAGAAATCGTGGCTCAACTGGTAGCTGGCCGAATAGTCGCGGATGTCGCGGCCGTCGAGCGACGCCAGGTTGAAGGACGTGCTGTCCGACACCAACTGCTCCCCGTTGAAGCCGATGGGGACACCCGTGTCATAGGGCTGCTTTTCACGGGTATA
>PALN01000083.1 GCA_002706405.1 Rhodospirillaceae bacterium
GACGGACGTGACGGGCACGGTCGAGCTGCCGTCCGGCACGGAAATGGTCATGCCGGGTGACAACATCTCGATGGTCGTCAATCTGATCGCGCCGATCGCTATGGATGAAGGCCTGCGCTTCGCTATCCGCGAAGGCGGCCGCACCGTTGGTGCCGGCGTCGTTTCCAAGATCATCGAATAAAGGAACGGGGCCGACTATATAAAGAGCAAGGTCACCTGGCCGGCGCCCGAACGCGGGTTCGGGCCGCCGGACGACCGAAGCGGCTTTAGGGGTATAGCTCAGTTGGTAGAGCGGCGGTCTCCAAAACCGCAGGTCCCGGGTTCGAGCCCTGGTGCCCCTGCCACTTTCGAGGGGGCTGTTTCGGCGGATCTTGCAAACGGCCCCGTCGACCTAGGAACAAGGCGAAGAAGCCTTATTTAAAAGAAGTCGGATAAACACTTATGGCAAAAACCAACCCGGCCCAGTTCATCCAGGAAGTCCGCCAAGAGGCGGCGAAGGTGACCTGGCCGTCGCGCAAGGAGACAGGCGTTTCCACCGCCATGGTCTTCGTCATGGTGATCATCGCCGCGCTGTTCTTCCTGGTCGTCGACCAGGTGTTGCAGTTTGGTATTCGCCTTGTCTTCGGGCTGGGGGGCTGATCCATGGCACTGCGTTGGTACGTCGTTCACGTTTATTCGGGCTTCGAAAAAAAGGTCGCCCAGTCGATTGAAGAACAGGCCCGTCAGGCCGGGATGGAGGAACTTATTCCCCAGGTCCTGGTGCCGACGGAAGCGGTCGTCGAAATGCGCCGCGGTGCCAAGATCAATGCCGAGCGCAAGTTCTTCCCGGGCTACATCCTGGTCGAAATGGATTTGACGGACGAAACCTGGCACCTGGTCAAGAATACGCCGAAGGTCACCGATTTCCTGGGCGGCAAGGGCCGCCCGGTGGCGATCTCCGAGGCGGAAGCCCAGCGTATCCTGTATCAGGTCAAGGAAGGCGTCGACCGGCCGAAGCCGAGCGTCACCTTCGAAGTGGGTGAGCAGGTTCGCGTGTGCGACGGGCCGTTCAACTCGTTCAACGGCATGGTCGAGGAAGTCGACGAAGAGCGCTCGCGGGTCAAGGTTGCGGTCAGCATCTTCGGACGCGCCACGCCCGTCGAATTGGAATACAGCCAGGTCGAAAAGACGTAATTCTGGCAACGCATTAACCGCGTGGGAGGCCCGCCATTAGCCGCACCACGCTTCTTCAGACCCTGACCGGCCCAAAAGCCGCGTGAGGGCGTAACCCGGCCTAGGGAGCGATGCTCCGGACGGCCATTTGACAGACTGAGGATAGAGAAATGGCGAAGAAGATTGCGGGGCTGATCAAGCTCCAAATTCCGGCGGGGCAAGCCAACCCGTCGCCGCCCGTCGGGCCGGCGCTGGGCCAGGCCGGCCTCAACATCATGGAATTCTGCAAGGCGTTCAACGCCCAGACCCAGAACATGGAACCCGGCATGCCGATTCCGGTGGTCATCACCGCTTACGGCGACCGCACGTTTTCGTTCGTTACGAAGACGCCGCCGGCCAGCTTCATGTTGATGAAGGCAGCCAAGCTGCAGAAGGGCGTCAACAAGCCCGGCCATGAAAGCAAGGGCAAGGTGACGATGGCGCAGTTGCGCGAAATCGCCGCGGTCAAGATGGTCGATCTCAACACCACGGACGTGGAAGCCGCCTGCCGCATGCTGGCCGGCTCTGCCCGTTCCATGGGTATGGAAGTGGTGGAGTAGAAACGATGGCACGTAAATTTGGAAAGCGCCTGCGCGCCGCCGCCGAAGGCATCAACCGGGACGAAGCGCTCGACCTGGACGTCGCCGTGAAGGTGGTCAAGGACAACGCCACGGCCAAGTTCGATGAAACCATCGAACTCGCCATCAACCTGGGCGTCGACCCGCGTCATGCCGACCAGATGGTCCGTGGCATGGTGGCCCTGCCGCACGGCACGGGCAAAAGCGTGCGCGTCGCCGTGTTCGCCAAGGATGCCAAGGCCGATGAAGCCCGCGCCGCCGGTGCGGATGTGGTCGGTGCCGAAGACCTGATGGAAGCCGTTCAGAACGGCGAGATGGATTTCGAACGCGTCATCGCGACCCCGGACATGATGGCCATCGTCGGCCGTCTCGGGAAGGTCCTGGGCCCGCGCGGCCTGATGCCGAACCCCAAGCTGGGTACGGTGACCCCGGACGTTGCGGGCGCCGTCAAGGCGGCCAAGGCCGGTCAGATCGAATTCCGCGTTGAAAAGGCCGGCATCATCCACGCCGGCGTCGGCAAGGCGAGCTTCTCCGAGGACCAGATCCGCGAGAACATCGCCGCGTTCGTCAACGCCATCAACCGGGCCAAGCCGTCGGGCGCCAAGGGTACGTACATGCAGCGTATCAGCCTGTCGTCCACCATGGGCCCGGGCGTAAAGATCAACGTGGCCAGCTTCGCCCAGTAGGGCAGGCGGCCACGAGTTAGGAATTTCCGCCAACTGGACGTAAGTCCAGGGACGCGGAAAGGGAAGGGGCCCAGGACCATAACGGTCGGACGGCCTCGACCCACCTGTCCCAGACAGTAGGCGCTCCCTTAATTTGGAGGGGGCTTAATGGGGAAACCCGCCTGCCGAGACAGTGTTGAAACCGTTTTCCTGCGGGACACCCAAGTGGAGTTCGGCAGTTGGACGGCTTGAACGACTGCACTGGACAGGCGAGCTGGTCTTCGTTTTTGACCGCCCGCCGGGCGGCCGCAAGACAAAGGCCTTAGGTGCAACGGTTCGGCCTGTGACCTTTCAGGGAGCAGTCCGGATCAACGACTGGAGACGATCCGTGGACCGATCAGACAAAGAACAATTGGTTGCGTCCCTTAAGGATGCGTTCAACGAGACGAATCTCGTCGTCGTCACCCACTATTCGGGATTGACGGTGGCCGAGATGGGCGATCTCCGCGACCGCATGCGCGAGGGCGGTGCCAAGTTCAAGGTGACCAAAAACCGGCTCACGCGTCTCGCCCTAGAAGGAACGCAGTTCCAGGGCATCAGCAATCTGTTTACCGGGCCGACCGCGATGGCTTATTCGCAGGACCCGGTGGCAGCCGCCAAAGCGGCGGTCGAGTTCTCCAAAAAGAACGAGAAGCTGGTGCTTGTTGGTGGTGCGCTTGGTGATAAGGCCCTGAGTGTCGATGACATCAAGGCCTTGGCCACGCTGCCGTCGCTGGATGAACTGCGCGCCAAGCTCGTCGGTATGCTGAATACCCCGGCGACCCGTATCGCCGGAGTGCTTCAAGCCCCGGCGGGTCAGGTTGCTCGGGTCATTTCGGCCTATGGGCAAAAGCAGGGCGAGGCGGCCTAAACGAGCCTCCTGATCTATTACCGAATACAACCGTTCAAGCCGTAGGAGTTTTAAAATGGCAGACCTCAATAAAATCGCTGACGAACTTTCGAACCTGACCGTCCTCGAGGCGGCCGAACTTTCCAAGCTGCTGGAAGAAAAATGGGGCGTTTCCGCCGCTGCGCCGGTGGCTGCTGCCGCCGCTGCTCCGGCTGCCGCTGCCGAAGCCGCCGAAGAAAAGGATGAGTTCGATATCATCCTGGCCGCCGCCGGCGACAAGAAGATCAACGTGATCAAGGAAGTCCGCACCATCACCGGCCTGGGCCTGAAGGAAGCCAAGGATCTGGTCGAAGGCGCGCCGAAGCCCGTCAAGGAAGGCGTGAAGAAGGACGAAGCCGAAGAGATCAAGAAGAAACTGGAAGAAGCCGGCGCCACCGTCGAGCTGAAGTAGTTTCTTTATACTGAACATCGTGCATCGCTCTAACGCACGGTGACGAGTTCGGGCAGCGGCGGGGTATCAAAGCCCCGCCGCAGTCCACAAAAACAAACCTTGTCCGCCCGTATCAGGTCTTGCCGGGACCGGGAAAGTGGATAAGGGGCCCCGCCGGGCCATCGGTCATGTGGTTGTCTCCCCGACACCTGACCGGGTCCGGATCAAGAGCAGGGCCAAGGCAATCGGTCACGGCGGCCGAATGTCGAGGGGCGACCCCGTCGGAGATCCGGCCGGGGACACATATTTGAACGTCGTGAGGTTATTCAATGGCCAATACGTTTACCGGTCGCAAGCGCATTCGGAAAGATTTCGGCCGCCTGCAGTGCATCGCCGATATGCCGAATTTGATCGAAGTCCAGAAGACGTCGTACGAGCAGTTTCTGCAGCGTGAAACCAAACCTGAAGACCGGACCAATACCGGCCTTCAAGAGGTCTTCCGCTCCGTCTTCCCAATTCAGGATTTCTCAGAGCGCGGCACCCTTGAATTCGTTCGCTACGAGTTCGAAGAACCGAAATACGACGTTGAGGAATGCCAGCAGCGCGGCATGAACTATGCGGCGCCGCTGAAGGTGACCCTGCGGCTCGTGGTCTGGGATGTCGACGAAGAAACCGGCGCCCGCTCCATCCGCGACGTCAAGGAACAGGACGTCTACATGGGCGACATGCCGCTCATGACGTCCAACGGCACCTTCGTCATCAACGGCACCGAACGCGTGATCGTGTCGCAGATGCATCGCTCGCCGGGCGTGTTCTTCGACCACGACAAGGGCAAGACCCATTCATCGGGTAAGTACCTGTTCGCCGCCCGCGTGATCCCTTACCGCGGTTCCTGGCTGGACTTTGAATTCGACGCCAAGGATTTGATCTACGTGCGTATCGACCGTCGGCGCAAGCTGCCGGTGACGACGCTGCTGATGGCGTTGGACAATGACGCCACGGAACAGTTGCGCGTCAAACGGGCCGAAGAAGGCAAGCCGCTGGATGCGCAGGAAACCTTCGGCATGTCGGCCGAGGATATCCTGGCCTATTTCTATGACAAGGTCGTGTTCGAGCAGGTCAAGAACGGCTGGAAAACGCCGTTGGACGCCGAACGGATGAAGGGTCAGAAGCTGACCAGCGACCTGGTCAACGCCAAGACCGGCAAGGTGGTCTTGGAAGTCGGCGCCAAGATGACGGCCCGCACGATCGCCAAGCTGGAAGCGGCCAAGGTCGAGGAAGTCCTGGTGCCGGCGGAAGACCTGATCGGCCGCTACATCGCCGAAGACCTCATCAACGAGGAAACGGGCGAGGTCTATATCGAGGCCGGCGAGGAAATCACCGAGGAAGTTCTGGCCTCCTTCGAGGAAGCCAAGATCACCAAGGTTCCGACCCTGTCCATCGACCACATCAACGTCGGCCCCTACATGCGCAACACGCTCGCCGTGGACAAGAATTCGTCCCGCGAGGAAGCGCTGATCGACATCTATCGGGTCATGCGCCCGGGCGAGCCGCCGACGCTGGACACCGCCGAAGCCCTGTTCAAAGGCTTGTTCTTCGATTCCGAACGCTACGACCTGTCGGCCGTCGGCCGGGTCAAGATGAACGCGCGTCTCGGCTTCGAAACCGAGGATACGGTCCGTATCCTGCGCCGCCAGGACATCCTTGAAGTCGTGCGTACCCTGCACGAATTGAAGGACGGCCGTGGTGAAATCGACGACATCGATCACCTGGGCAACCGCCGGGTGCGGTCCGTCGGCGAACTGATGGAAAACCAGTACCGCATCGGTCTGCTGCGCATGGAACGTGCCATTCGCGAGCGCATGTCGTCCGTCGATATCGACACCGTCATGCCGCATGACCTGATCAACGCCAAGCCGGCCGCGGCCGCCGTTCGGGAATTCTTCGGCTCGTCCCAGCTGTCACAGTTCATGGACCAGACCAACCCGCTGTCGGAAGTCACCCACAAGCGGCGCCTTTCGGCCCTCGGGCCGGGCGGTCTGACCCGCGAACGCGCCGGCTTCGAAGTGCGTGACGTTCACCCGACCCACTATGGCCGCATCTGCCCGATTGAAACGCCGGAAGGCCCGAACATCGGCCTGATCAACTCGCTGGCCACCTATGCCCGGGTCAACAAGTACGGCTTTATCGAAACGCCGTACCGCAAGGTTGAGAACGGCAAGGTCGCCGACAACGTCGAATACATGTCGGCCATGGAAGAAGGGCGCTATGTGATCGCCCAGGCCAACGCCGACCTGGACAAGAACGGCAAGTTCGTCGACGACCTGGTCAGCTGCCGCAAAGGCGGAGACTTCGTCATGGTCCGCCCGGAAGACATCGATTACATCGACGTCTCGCCGAAGCAGCTTGTCTCGGTCGCCTCGGCGCTGATTCCGTTCCTGGAAAACGATGATGCCAACCGCGCGCTCATGGGCTCGAACATGCAGCGTCAGGCCGTGCCGCTGATCAAGGCCGAAGCGCCGCTGGTCGGCACCGGCATGGAAGCACCGGTCGCGCGCGACTCCGGCGCCACCATTACGGCACGGCGCGGCGGCACCGTCGATCAGATCGACGCGACCCGCATCGTTATTCACGCGGATGAGTCGGAAAGCACCAGCTCCGACACCGGTGTGGACATCTACTACCTGAACAAGTTCCAGCGTTCGAACCAGAACACCTACCTGCACCAGAAGCCTTTGGTGAAAGTGGGCGACCGGGTCGAAAAGGGCGACACCATCGCCGACGGTCCGTCCACGGATCTGGGCGATCTGGCCCTCGGCCGCAACGTGCTCGTCGCGTTCATGCCGTGGAATGGCTACAACTTCGAAGACTCGATCCTGATCTCCGAACGCATCGTCAAAGACGACGTGTTCACCTCGATCCACATCGAAGAATTCGAAGTCATGGCCCGTGACACCAAGCTGGGCCAGGAAGAAATCACCCGCGATATTCCGAACGTCGGTGAAGAAGCGCTCAAGAACCTGGACGAAGCCGGCATCGTGTACATCGGCGCCGAAGTCGAGCCGGGCGATATCCTGATCGGTAAGGTGACGCCGAAGGGCGAAAGCCCGATGACGCCGGAAGAAAAGCTTCTGCGCGCCATCTTCGGCGAAAAGGCATCGGACGTGCGCGACACGTCCCTGCGCCTGCCGCCGGGTGTTGCCGGTACGATCGTCGAGGTTCGTGTGTTCTCTCGCCGTGGCGTCGACAAGGACGAACGTGCCCTGTCCATCGAGCGGTCGGAAATCGAACGTCTCGCCAAGGACCGCGACGACGAACGCCGCATCCTGGAACGGTCCTTCGAAGCGCGCCTGAAGGCGCTTCTGGTCAACCGCAAGGCTGCGGGCGGTCCGAAAGGCCTGAAGGCCGGCACCAAGCTGACCGACAACGTGTTGTCGCAGTACACGGTCGGCCAGTTGGCCCAGATCGTTGTCGAAAACGACAAGATCATGAAGGACGTCGAGGCCCTCAAGACACAGTTCGAAGAAGATATCGCCCGTTTGCAGGAACGCTTCGACAACAAGGTCGACAAGCTGCAGCGCGGCGACGATCTGAGCCCGGGCGTCATGAAAATGGTCAAAGTCTTCGTTGCCGTGAAGCGCAAGCTTCAGCCGGGTGACAAGATGGCCGGCCGTCACGGCAACAAGGGGGTCATTTCCAAGATCGTTCCGATCGAGGACATGCCGCACCTGGAAGACGGTACACCCGTCGACATCGTGCTCAACCCGCTTGGCGTGCCGTCACGTATGAACGTGGGGCAGATTCTGGAAACGCACCTGGGCTGGGCTTGTGCCGGCCTGGGACGTCAGATCGGTGGCCTGATGGAGGAAATGCACGCGACCAACAGCGACACCAAGAAGCTGAAGGCGCTGCTCAAGGACATCTACGGCAACGACGTCTACAAGTCGGACATCGCCGACCTGACGGACGAAGAGGTCAAGGAACTGGGTACC
The DNA here is from genome assembly GCA_002706405.1 of Rhodospirillaceae bacterium. Lineage (GTDB taxonomy): Bacteria > Pseudomonadota > Alphaproteobacteria > Rhodospirillales > Casp-alpha2 > UBA1479. The sequence continues at coordinate 7,746 of PALN01000083.1, forward strand.
AACCTGACCTTCGGGGTGCCGATCGCGACGCCGGTGTTCGATGGTGCTCGGGAGACCGACATCGTCGAGATGCTGACCAAGGCGGGCCTCGATTCCTCCGGCCAGATGGTCCTCATCGACGGCCGTACGGGCGAAACCTTCGAACGTAAGGTCACGGTGGGCTACATCTACATGCTGAAGCTCCATCACTTGGTTGACGACAAGATCCACGCACGGTCCATCGGCCCGTACTCGCTGGTGACCCAGCAGCCGCTGGGCGGTAAGGCGCAGTTCGGCGGCCAGCGTTTCGGCGAAATGGAAGTCTGGGCGCTCGAAGCGTACGGAGCTGCCTACACGCTGCAGGAAATGCTGACCGTGAAGTCGGACGATGTGTCCGGCCGCACCAAGGTCTACGAGGCCATCGTCCGTGGCGACGATACCTTCGAAGCCGGGGTGCCGGAATCCTTCAACGTGTTGGTGAAGGAACTGCAGTCTCTCGGCCTGAACGTGGAAATGAACTAAGCGCACTGACGCGCACTCAATAGAGATCAAGCGTCATTTAGCGCTTTGAAGGAGAAGTAGACATGAACGAACTGATGCGCATTTTCGGGACGCCCGCAGCGACCCAGCAGTTCGACGAACTTAAAATCTCCATCGCCTCGCCGGAACGTATCCGGTCCTGGTCTTTCGGCGAAATCAAGAAGCCGGAAACCATCAACTACCGCACGTTCAAGCCGGAGCGGGATGGCCTGTTCTGTGCCCGTATCTTTGGTCCGATCAAGGATTACGAATGCCTGTGCGGCAAGTACAAGCGGATGAAGTACAAGGGCATCATCTGCGAAAAATGCGGCGTGGAAGTGACCCTGCAGAAGGTCCGGCGCGAGCGCATGGGCCATATCGAGCTGGCATCGCCGGTCGCTCACATCTGGTTCCTGAAGTCGCTGCCGTCGCGCATCGGCCTTCTGGTCGATATGACCTTGAAGGATCTGGAGCGGGTTCTGTATTTCGAGAACTACGTGGTCGTCGAGCCGGGCCTGACGCCGCTCAAGATGCACGAGATGCTGACCGAAGAGCAGTACCAGAACGCCGTCGATGAATATGGCGAGGATTCCTTCACCGCCGGCATCGGCGCCGAGGCCATCCGCGACATGCTGTCGTCGATCGACCTTGAGGAAGAGCTGGCCAACCTGACCATGGATCTGGAGGAAACCGGATCCGAGGCCAAGCGCAAGAAGCTGGTCAAGCGCCTGAAGCTGATCGAGGCCTTCATTGCCTCCGAAGCACGCCCGGAATGGATGATCCTGGAAGTCGTTCCGGTCATCCCGCCCGAACTGCGCCCGCTGGTGCCGCTTGATGGCGGCCGTTTCGCGACTTCGGATCTGAACGATCTCTACCGCCGCGTCATCAACCGCAACAACCGCCTGAAGCGGCTGATCGAACTGCGGGCGCCTGAGATCATCATCCGTAACGAAAAGCGCATGCTGCAGGAATCCGTCGACGCCCTGTTCGACAACGGTCGCCGCGGCCGCGCCATCACGGGCGCCAACAAGCGCCCGCTGAAGTCGCTGTCCGACATGCTGAAGGGCAAGCAGGGCCGCTTCCGCCAGAACCTGCTCGGCAAGCGCGTCGACTATTCCGGCCGTTCGGTCATCGTCGTCGGGCCGGAACTGCTGCTCCATCAATGCGGTTTGCCGAAGAAGATGGCGCTCGAACTGTTCAAGCCGTTCATCTATTCCAAGCTGGAACTCTACGGCATGGCGACCACCATCAAGGCCGCCAAGCGCATGCTGGAAAAGGAACGCCCCGAAGTCTGGGACATCCTTGAAGAGGTCATCCGCGAACACCCGGTCATGCTGAACCGGGCGCCGACCCTGCACCGCCTGGGCATTCAGGCGTTTGAACCGGTGCTGATCGAAGGCAAGGCCATTCAGCTCCATCCGCTGGTCTGCGCCGCCTTCAACGCCGACTTCGACGGTGACCAGATGGCCGTGCACGTGCCGCTGTCGCTGGACGCGCAGCTCGAAGCCCGCGTGCTGATGATGTCGACCAACAACATTCTCAGCCCCGCCAACGGCAAGCCGATCATCGTGCCGTCGCAGGATATCGTTCTCGGTCTCTACTACGTGACCATGCAGCGCGATGGCGAGAAGGGCGAAGGCATGCTGTTCAGCGATGCTGGCGAAATCCAGCAGGCGCTGGACGTCGGTGCCGTCAGCCTGCATGCCAAGGTCACGGGGCGGTTCCGCACCGTGGACGAAAACGGCGATCCCGTCGTCCAGCGCGTGGAAACCACGGCCGGCCGGCTCATGCTGTCGGAAATCCTGCCGCGTCATCCCAAGATCAAATTCGATCTCATCAACAAGGTGCTGACCAAGAAGGACATCACCACGCTGATCGACGAGGTCTATCGCTTCTGCGGTCAGAAGGAGACGGTGATCTTCTGTGACCGCATGATGACGATGGGCTTCGGCTATGCCTGCCGCGCCGGCATTTCGTTCGGTAAGGACGATCTGGTGATTCCGGTCGAAAAGGAAAAGCTGGTTGCCGAGACCGAAACCCGGGTCAAGGAGTTCGAAAAGCAGTACATGGACGGCCTGATCACTCAGGGCGAAAAGTACAACAAGGTGGTCGACGCCTGGGCCCAGTGCACGGACCGGGTCGCCGACGCCATGATGAAGGACATTTCGACGGAACGTCCGGGCGAGCAGATCAACTCGGTCTACATGATGGCCCACTCCGGTGCCCGTGGTTCGGCGGCTCAGATGAAGCAGCTGGCCGGCATGCGCGGCCTGATGGCCAAGCCGTCCGGTGAAATCATCGAAACGCCGATCATTTCCAACTTCAAGGAAGGCCTGACCGTGTTGGAATACTTCAATTCCACCCACGGTGCCCGTAAGGGGCTGGCCGATACGGCCTTGAAGACGGCGAACTCCGGTTACCTGACCCGTCGTCTCGTCGACGTCGCGCAGGACTGCATCATCGTCGATCACGATTGCGGCACGGACGGCGGCCTGACCATCAGCGCCATCGTCGAAGGCGGCGAAGTGATTTCGCCGTTGTCGGAACGGATCCTCGGCCGCACGGCGGCGGATGACATCCTGCACCCGACGACGGGTGACGTGATCGTGGCCAAGAACGAAATGGTCGTCGAAGAGCATTGTGCGGCGATCGAGGAAGCGGACGTTGAAACCGTGCGCATCCGTTCGGTCCTGACTTGCGAGCAGAAGGACGGTGTCTGCGGCAAGTGCTACGGCCGTGACCTGGCCCGCGGCACGACGGTGAATATCGGCGAAGCCGTCGGGGTCATCGCGGCCCAGTCGATCGGTGAGCCGGGCACCCAGCTGACCATGCGGACCTTCCACATCGGCGGCGCCGCCCAGCGCGGCACCGAGCAGTCGGCCATCGAAGCCTCGGCGGATGCCAAGGTCGAGCTGCGCAACTGCACCACGGTCAAGAATTCGGCCGGGGTCGAGGTCATCATGGCGCGAAACGCCGAACTGCTGTTGATCGACAACAAGAAGCGCGAACGGGCACGTCACCGTATTCCTTACGGTGCGCGCCTTCTGGTCAAGGACAAGGCCAAGGTCTCCCGTGGCGACAAGATGGCCGAATGGGATCCGTTCACCCTGCCGATCCTTACGGAAAAGGAAGGAACGGCCAACTACGTCGATCTGGTCGAAGGCCTGTCCATCACGGAACGCATGGACGAAGCCACCGGCATCGCGTCCAAGGTGGTCATCGATTGGAAGCAGCAGCCGCGCGGTAACGATCTGAAGCCACGCATCACCCTGCGCGACGACAAGAACGAGGTCATCACCCTCGATAACGGCCTTGAAGCCCGTTACTTCCTGTCGGTGGACGCCATCCTGTCCGTGGAAAATGGTCAGCGTGTCTATGCCGGCGACGTGATCGCCCGCATTCCGCGTGAATCGGCCAAGACCCGCGACATCACGGGTGGTCTGCCGCGCGTCGCGGAATTGTTCGAAGCCCGTAAGCCCAAGGATCACGCGATCATCGCGGAAAACGAAGGGCGCGTGGAATTCGGCAAGGACTACAAGAACAAGCGCCGCATTCTGGTTGTGCCGACCGAGGACGGAGAGGATCCGGTGGAATACCTGATCCCCAAGGGCAAGCACATCTCGGTGCAGGAAGGAGACTATGTGCGTGTCGGTGATGCGCTCATGGACGGTAACCCGGTGCCGCACGACATTCTGCGCGTGCTGGGCGTTCCAGCCCTGGCCGAGTACCTGATCAACGAGATCCAGGACGTCTACCGCCTGCAGGGCGTGAAGATCGATGACAAGCACATCGAGGTCATCGTTCGTCAGATGCTGCAGAAGGTCGAGATCACCGAAGCCGGGGATACCACGCTTCTGGTCGGTGAACAGATCGACCGGGTGGAAATGGACGAAGCCAACGCTCAGGCCAAGGCGCGTGGCGGCAAGCTTGCCTCCGGGGACCCTGTCCTTCAGGGGATCACCAAGGCCAGCCTGCAGACGCGGTCCTTCATCTCGGCGGCGTCGTTCCAGGAAACCACCCGCGTGCTTACCGAAGCCGCGGTTTCCGGCAAGGTCGATCATCTGATCGGTCTGAAGGAAAACGTCATTGTCGGTCGCCCGATTCCCGCCGGGACGGGGGCGATCATGAAGCAGTTCCGCGCCATCGCCATGGCACGGGACGACGATGCGGCCGCGATCGACGCGGAAAACAAGGAATCGGCCGCCTTGGCAGCCGGCGAAGCCGCGGAATCAGTCGACGCGGACTAGTAACGGGATTCGGTGTCTCCCCAAATCCCCTGAAAATGGGGCGGGGAGGCACCGCCGTTAACCTTGTTGCTGGTTGGAAATCACCGGATTTCCGCCATTTCTAACCGGTCAAATTTGTGCCGGTTTCCGCTTGACGGCGGGGGGGTGCATCCATATAGTGCGCTCCACTTCGCAGGGGCTGGTGGTGGCGCCTAAAAAGTCTAGGAATTCTGGGCTTTTCCGGCGCTAAACGCAGCCCTCGATGCGGCAAAAGTGTAGGGATGTTTTTTCCGAACGGCTCCTCAGGGGTACCTGTTTCAGGCCTTGAGGTTGTCGTTTTTGCCCTTTAAAGGGCAGCGCGCGGCGCCAGGGTGATCCCCACCCGAACAAAGTCCGGGGATCTGCTTCTGAGCGTCGTTTCCGTTGAAAGAACGACCGTCGCGCCATTGGCGCACTGGGAATGAAGCGCCGCCGCAAGGCGCGCTTGGGACATAAACGAAGGTTTGGCCGGGCCCGATGGTCCGGCGCGGCAAGGAATTGAGAAACGCATGCCGACGATTAACCAATTGATCCGCAAGCCGCGGAAGGCGCCCACGACCTCCAACAAGGTTCCGGCGCTGAAAGCCTGCCCGCAAAAGCGCGGTGTCTGCACTCGTGTCTACACGACGACCCCGAAGAAGCCGAACTCGGCCCTTCGTAAGGTTGCGCGTGTGCGTCTGACCAACGGGTTCGAAGTCACCAGCTACATCCCGGGTGAGGGGCATAACCTACAGGAGCACTCGGTCGTGCTCATCCGCGGCGGTCGCGTCAAGGATTTGCCCGGTGTGCGCTACCACATCCTGCGTGGCGTCCTGGATACCCAGGGCGTTTCCGATCGCCGCCAACGCCGTTCCAAATACGGCGCGAAGCGCCCGAAGTAAGGAGTTCGACTCATGTCCCGTCGCCATCGCGCAGAGAAACGTGAGATTCTTCCGGACCCCAAGTTCGGGGATCTGGTTCTGTCCAAATTCACCAACAGTCTGATGTACGACGGCAAGAAGTCGGCCGCGGAACAGATCGTTTACGGTGCCATGGACCTGATTGAAAAGAAGACCAGCAGCGACCCGCTCAAGGTCTTCCATGAAGCGCTGGACAACGTGAAGCCGTCCATCGAAGTGCGCTCCCGCCGTGTTGGTGGTGCCACCTACCAGGTGCCGGTTGAAGTCCGCAACGATCGCCGTCAGGCGCTCGCCATTCGCTGGCTGATTGACCACGCGCGCAAGCGTTCGGAAAACACCATGACCGAACGGCTGTCGGGTGAGCTGCTGGATGCCGCGAACAACCGCGGCGCCGCTGTGAAAAAGCGTGAGGACACGCACCGGATGGCGGAGGCCAACAAGGCCTTCTCCCACTACCGGTGGTAACCCAAGGCCTTATGGATTAAACACATGGCACGCCAAACCCCCCTCGATCGTTACCGCAATATCGGCATCATGGCTCACATCGATGCCGGCAAAACGACCACGACCGAACGCATCCTTTACTACACCGGCAAGTCCTACAAGATCGGCGAAGTCCAC
>PALN01000084.1 GCA_002706405.1 Rhodospirillaceae bacterium
CATCACGATCGTCGCCGCCATCGGCATTTTAGTCGGCCGAAGCATTTCAAAACCCATCACTGCCATGACGACGAACATGTCTGAGGTCGCCGCCGGCAACTTCCAGGCCCAAATCGATGGCCTGAACCGCGGTGATGAAATCGGCGACATGGCCAAGGCACTGCTCGTATTTCAGGAGAACGGCATCGAACGCCAGAACCTGGAGGAACAGGAACGCCAAAACCAGGCCCGCCGCGAGGAGCGGACGCGCCGCATGGAGGAACTGACAAGAGACTTCGACGTCAGGATCAGTGAGCGCCTCCAGACCGTGTCGGCGGCGTCGGTCGAAATGCAGTCAACGGCCGAAACCTTGACCCAGACCGCCAGCACGACCCAGGACAAGACCGCCAACGTGTCGACCGCCATCGAACAGGCGTCGGCCAACGTGCAGACCGTTTCAGCGGCCGCCGAGGAACTGTCCAGTTCCATCACCGAGATCAATCGGCAAATGACACAGACGACCACCATCATCCGTGATGCCGTTCAGGAATCCAAAACCGCCGAAGACATGATCCGGAATCTGGCCATCTCCGCCAATAAGGTGGGCGAGGTGGTCGCGCTGATCACCGATATCGCGGAGCAGACCAATCTGCTTGCCCTGAACGCGACGATCGAAGCCGCCCGGGCCGGCGACGCGGGCAAGGGATTCGCCGTCGTCGCCTCTGAAGTCAAGAATCTAGCCAATCAGACCGCCAAGGCAACGGACAGCATCACCGGCCAGATTGCCGATATCCAAAATGCGACCAACGCGGCTGTCGCCGCGATCGAAGGCATCGGCAAGACCGTTTCCCAGGTCGATGAAATCTCGGCTTCCGTCGCATCCGCAGTCGAGGAACAAGGTGCCGCAACCCAGGAAATCGCCCGTAATGTCGAAGAGGCGGCGCATGGTGCCAATGAAGTCGCGGAAAACGTCGTCGGCGTGAACATCGCGTCCCAGGAAACCGGTGCCGCGGCCACCGAAGTTCTGACCGCCGCGGAACAACTGTCGCAGCAATCCGAAGAGCTCAAGACCCAGGTTCAAACGTTCCTGACGGACGTGAAGGCTCTTTGACGGCGGGCGGCCGGCACAGCCGACCGCCCTGCCCTCAATTCAATGCCGACTCCACGGCCGTCAGCAGTTCCGCCGGCGTGAACGGTTTCAACAGGCTTTGCACCGCACCCATGGCCGTCATGGAATCCGCATAGGGTTTCTTGACGCCCGTGAAGCCGCCGGTCACCGCGATCACCGGAAGCGTGGGATAGAGTTCGCGCAGGCTACCCAGAAACTCGATCCCGTCCTTCCCCGGCATGAAGATGTCGCAGACGACCAAATCGAACGGCGTTCCCAGGCGCCCCTTGACCGCCATCATGCCTTTGTCGCCGTCCTCCGCCGTTTCCACCTCGTATCCGGCACGAGCCAGGGTCATCGAGATGACATCCCGGACATCTTCATCATCATCGATGACAAGAATTACCGCCATGCCGGCACCGTTCCTGTTTCCCGCCCGGCGGGCACCATTACAGCGTCCCTGGGTAGGCGCCGCCATCCATCAGGAAGTTCTGGCCGGTCATGAAGCCGGCCTGATCAGAGCAGATGAAGGCGCACATGTCGCCAAACTCCTCGGGCGTGCCGAAGCGGCCGGCGGGGTTTTCGGCGGCGCGCTTGGCCGTCATTTCGGCGACGCTGATGCCCGCCTGATCAGCCTTGACCTTCATGTTGGTGTGCAGGCGGTCGGTATCGAACGGCCCCGGCAGCAGGTTGTTGATGGTCACGTTGTGACGCACGGTCTTGCGGGACAGGCCGGCGATGAAGCCGGTCAGCCCGGCCCGCGCCCCGTTCGACAGGCCCAGGATCTCGATCGGCGATTTCACCGCACCGGAGGTGATATTGACGACGCGGCCGAACTTGCGTGCGATCATGCCGTCCACGGTCGCCTTGATCAGGAAGATGGGCGTCAGCATGTTGGCGTCCAGGGCCTTGATCCAATCGTCGCGGTCCCAGTCGCGGAAATCTCCCGGCGGCGGGCCGCCCGCGTTGTTGACCAGGATGTCGGGATTGGGACAGGCCGCGAGGGCCTGATTGCGGCCGTCCTCGGTCGTGATGTCGCAGGCGACGGTGGTCACGGTAACGCCCGTTTCCTTGCGAATCTGCTCGGCCGTCGCTTCGAGGGGCCCCGGCGTGCGCGCCGTGATGACCACGTCGACGCCTTCGCGGGCCAACGAGAACGCGCAGCCACGGCCCAGGCCTTTGGACGCGGCGCAAACAAGCGCCTTCTTACCTTTGATCCCTAAATCCATGTGATGTCTCCGTTTTTATGTTGCGGCGCCAATCATGCACCGATCCTTGGCTGCTATAGGACATGGGAAGACCCTGCCCGGTCAAGTGCCCCCGTCACGCCCCCCGCCTGTCATGAGAACGTCACTTTACTTGGACGGGGTCTGATCCCAGAAGGACCCGATTGAAACTGGCCAAAGGGCCCGTCTCTTGAACAGCCCCCTTCTGCGCATTTCGATCGTCACCGACGCCTGGTACCCACAACCCAACGGCGTGGTCCGCGTCATGGGCACCGTGGTCGATCGCCTGAAGGCATTGGGCCATGAGGTTCAGGTGATCTCGCCCAATCTGTTCACCACCCTGCCCTGCCCGACCTATCCGGACATCCGGTTGTCCCTGTTTCCCGGCCGCCGGGTGGCCGACATGCTGGACAGCTTCGCCCCCCAGGCGATCCATATCGCGACCGAGGGGCCGCTGGGTGCGGCCGCCCGGCGCTATTGCAAGGCCCATAACGTTCCGTTCACGACGGCCTATCACTCCAAGTTTCCCGAATACATCCACGCCCGCGCGCCGATCGTGCCGCTTGGCCTGTTGTACCGCTGGATCCGGGGTTTTCACGCGCCGTCATCGCGGGTCATGGTGCCCAGCCATTCCGTCCACGACGAGCTGGCGGCCAAGGGATTCACCAATCTGCGGCCCTGGTCGCACGGCGTCGATACCGGGATATTCAAGCCCGGCCCCAAGGATTTCCTGGACCACCTGAACCTGCCGCGCCCGCTGTTCATGTTCCTCGGCCGGGTCACCGTGGAAAAGAACCTGCCCGCCTTTCTCGACCTGGATCTGCCCGGCTCCAAGGTCGTCGTCGGCAGCGGCCCGGCCCGCCAAGGCTTGATGGCCAGATATCCGGAAACGCCGTTCTTCATCGCCGACGGCGACCAGGACCTGGTGCGCTACTACAACGCCGCCGACGTCTTCGTGTTCCCGTCCCTGACCGACACCTTCGGTCTGGTGATGCTGGAAGCCCTCGCCTGCGGCGTGCCCGTGGCGGCCTTTCCCGTGACGGGACCCAAGGATGTGATCGGCACCTCAAGCGTGGGTATTCTCGACACCGATCTGGCCAAGGCCGCGATCAAGGCCCAGGGCATCGATCCGGTGTCGTGCCGGGACCATGCCCTGAAATTCTCCTGGGATGCCGTGGTCAGCGAATTTCTCGACTACCTGGCGCCGTTCACTCCGCTTCAAGAACCTTCCGCACAAGCGGCACAGTAACCGCCCGCTTCCGCGCCAAGGCATCGGCATCGATGGCGGCGACCAGGTCGGCGGCCGCTTGGAACGTGCGGTCCATGCGCGGCAGGATATAGGCCACGACCTCGGCATCGACGCGCAGTTGGCGGTCGGAGAAATGCTTGACCAGCAGCGCCGCGAGAAGCGTGTCGTCCGGCGCCGTGATCTCGACCGCGGGCGAGCCCTTAAGCCGCGATGCCAGGTCGGGCAACCGAACATTCCAGCGGGACGGCGCCGTGCGGGCGGTGACCAGAATCCGACCTTCCGCTGATTTCAGCGCATTGAACAGATGGAACAGCGCTTCCTCGTCCAGGGACGACGCGCGATCCAGGTCCTCCATGACATAGGCCTGTCCGGCCTCGACCGCGCCCGCGTCCGGCACCGTCAGCAGCCGTCCGCCCGTGCGCGCCAGGAACACCTGGGCCAGGTGGCTTTTGCCGCACCCCTCGGGCCCCCACACGGCCAGAAGCGGCGCCGGCCAGTCGGGCCAGCGGTCGATCCAGGCAACGGCCTCGGCATTGGCGGGAGTGACCAGATAGTCGTCGCGTTGCAGGGCCGGGCGGTGCTCGAAGGGGATGGGAATTTGGCGCGGGCCGGTCAAGTGCCGCCGCCTCCCGCCTCGTGTTCGTAGAACGCGCTTTTCTTGTAGCGGCCGAGGGCATAGCGGATCAGCACGCCGATGACCGCCGCCGCCGGCACGGCCAGCAGCACGCCGGTAAAGCCGAACAAGGCGCCCCCCGCCATCAACGCGAAAATGATCCACAAGGGATGCAGCCCGACCCGGTCGCCGACGAAGCGCGGGGTCAGGATGTAACTTTCCAGCGTCTGGCCGACCAGGAACACGCCGGCCACGGCGGCAATGGGGCCCCAGTTTTCGAGCCCGAACTGGAAGAAGGCGATGGCCAGGCCGACGATCATGCCCGATGCCGCGCCGAAATAGGGAATGAAGGACACGGCGCCGGCGGCGACGCCGACCAGCAGCCCGGAATTCAGCCCCACGGCGGTCAGGCCGACGCCATAGATCGTCGCCAGCGTCAGGCATACACAGGCCTGACCACGGATGAACCCGGCCATGGTTTCGTCGATCCGGCGCGCCTGCTCGCGAATTTCGGGGGCCGCATCGCGCGGCAGATAGGAATCGACCCAGGCAACGATCGCGTCCCATTCCCTTAGCAGATAGAACGACACGATGGGCGTGATGAGGACCAGGGACAGGACGTTGAGGAAGGCGAGTCCACCGCTCCAGATCTCCGCCAGCAGATTGGTCGCCCATTGAATCACTTTCGATCCGTATTTGCCGGCGGCATCGCGCAGGTCCTGGCTGTCGGTCGACGGCAGGTGCAATTGCACATCGGCCAGGAACGGCTCGACCCAGGCGCGGAAATGGGCAAACACCTCTGGCGCCAATTTGACCAGACCGACCACCTGATGTTGCAGCAAGGGCAGCAGCACGGAAATCACGCCAATGACGCCGGCGAAGAAGGCGATGGTGATCAGGGTCGTCGCCAGCGCCCGCGACAGGCCCCGGGCCTCCAGCCGGTCGGCGACCGGATCGAGGAAATAGGCCACCGCCATGCCCGCGACAAAAGGCAGCAGGATGGCGCTCAGCAGGTGGATCAGGATCCCCGCCGCGACCAGCCCCAGCAGCCAATAGGCCATGCGCGCTTCGCGGCTCATCCGGCTTTCTTTCGGCCGCTCAATTTCTCGAGCGTCCATTGATCGCCCTCACCGCGCAGGGCCAGGTCCGCCTGTTCGAGCGCGATGATGAGCTGCCCGATATCCCCGATGTAATGCAGGATGACCTGCGCTTCGGCCCGCGACAGCTGAACCAGTTCCGTTTCGCGGATCACGGCGACGGCATGGACGCGGGTCTTCATATCCAGCCAATCGCGCAGGTCCGTAATCGGAATGCGCACGGCGATGGCTTCCTGATGGGCGGACGACAGCAGGTTGTCGCGCTTCCAGTTGTCTTCAATCAGATAGGTGACCAGCGTGGCCGAGCGGGCCAACAGCGATTCCGCCGTCTCACCGAATTCGGAGACATAGGTGACAACGGTGGTCTGCGGATCGATGGTCTGATTGTAGCGCGTCAGGGTCACGTCGAGCACCCACAGCGAGCGCGCCGGATCGTGGCGGATCGAAGCAAAGGCGACGGCAACGCTGCCCGCTTCATAGCGCTTGGCCATGGCTTGCAAGCGCTGCTGGTCGCCGGAGACCACCTGATCGACGCCGATGGCCGCGACGTCGGCAAGATCGCCCAAGGGCAGGAGCGTCGGCACCAGACTGAGCTGACTGGACCGTTGCTGCCAGGCCGCGCGCCAGGGGTTCGGATCATCCCACAGCAGCAAGGCACCGGCGCGGCGCAGCACAGGCAGGACCAGAACCGGCTTGGACGGCGTTTCCGCGAACGGGATGTTAAAGGCGCGCAAGAGTTCGCGCACCTCGCTCGGCCGGAACCGATAATTCAGCTTGGCCAGATATCGGACGGCAGACGTCTTTTCCTCGGCGACGGAAAAGTCCTGCATATATTCGGTGATTTCCTCGGGCGACAACTCCGGCAAGCGCGGGTAATCGGACTTCAAGGTCATGCGTTCCAGGAGAATCCTCATGGCGCGCTGCTGGCCTTCACGCAGCGCCTGTGCGCGGGCGGCGGAGGCCGTCTCGGCCGTCACATCGACGGTCACGCCCGTGACCTCATAGGGATTGGCGATCTGCGCCCGCGCCGACTGCGGCGTCAGCACAGCCAGCGTCAAGCACAACACGGGGAGCAAAGCCGCCCATATGCGCACACCGACACACCAATCGTGCGTTGCAAACCGCCGGGGATTAAGTATCTTCGCCTCCATCGACGCCATTGGGCCGCGCCGTTGTTTCGGCCGGTCCCGGACGGCGCATAATCTAGCACACCCGACCGAGGGAGGAAGGGATTAGCGACAACAAAAAAGACGGCGCGGGCCTCAGCTACCGCGATGCGGGCGTCGACATCGACGCCGGCAATGCGCTGGTCAGCGCCATCGGCCCGATGGCCAAATCGACGAACCGGCCGGGTGTCATGGGCGGGCTCGGCGGATTCGGCGGATTCTTCGATCCCCGCGCCGCCGGCTACCAGGATCCGGTGCTGGTCGCGGCCACGGACGGTGTCGGCACCAAGCTGAAAATCGCCATCGACGCGGACAGCCATGCCGGCGTCGGCGTCGATCTTGTCGCCATGTGCGTCAACGATCTCGTGGTCCAGGGGGCGGAGCCCTTGTTTTTCCTGGATTACTTCGCGACCGGCAAACTGGCCCCGGACGCCGCGGCGGTGATCGTCTCCGGCGTCGCGGACGGCTGCCGGCAGGCCGGCTGCGCCCTGATCGGTGGCGAGACGGCGGAAATGCCCGGCATGTACGCGGCCGGCGATTACGATCTGGCGGGCTTTGCCGTGGGCGCGGTCGAACGCGGCCAGGAACTGACCGGCACCGATGTCGCCGAGGGTGATGTGGTCCTGGCGCTGGCGTCCTCGGGCGTTCATTCCAACGGCTTTTCCCTGGTGCGCAAGGTCGCCGAGCGGGCGGGCACGGACTTCGCCGACCCGGCCCCGTTCCAGGACGGCGTGACCCTGGCCGAAGCGCTTCTGACGCCGACACGAATCTATGTGAAGTCCTGCCTGGCGGCGATCCGCTCCGGCCCGTCTCATGGCGGTGTGAAAGCGTTCGCGCATATCACCGGCGGCGGGCTGCTGGAAAACATCCCCCGCGTCCTGCCGGACGGCCTGGGCGTCGATCTGGACGCCGCCGCCTGGCCCCTGCCGCCGGTGTTTTCCTGGCTGCGTACGGCGGGCGGCATCACGCCCCATGAAATGCTGCGCACCTTCAACTGCGGCGTCGGCATGATCGTGATCGTGGACGTCGATCAGGCCGGACATCTGGAAACCTTGTTCCGGGACGCGGGCGAGGATGTGTTCAACATCGGTCGGGTCGTCAAAAGCAGCGGGCCGGAAGATGTCCGCGTCGGCAATCTGGACGAGGCCTGGAGCGCGGCATGAGCCGCCTCAAGCTCGCCGTCATGATTTCCGGGCGCGGGTCGAACCTGCAGGCCCTGATCGACGCGACGTCCGACCCCGCCTTCCCCGCCGAGATCATCCTGGTGCTGTCCAACCGGCCGGGTGCGAAGGGTTTGGAGCGCGCCGCCAAGGCCGGGATCCCGACCCATGTCATCGACCATAAGGAATTCGCCGACCGCGCGACCTTCGATCGTGAAATGACGGCGGCCATGGAAGCGGCGGGAACGGAGCTTGTCTGCCTTGCCGGGTTCATGCGCCTGTTGTCCGACGAGTTCGTCGACCATTGGCGCGACAGGATGATCAACATCCATCCGTCATTGCTGCCGGCCTTCAAGGGCTTGGAGGTGCAGGAACGCGTGCTGGCGCGGGGGGCCCGGTTCGCCGGATGCACCGTGCATTACGTGCGCAAGGAAATGGATACGGGGCCGATCATCGTTCAGGCCGTGGTGCCGGTGCATCCCGATGACACGCCGGACAGCCTGGCGGAGCGGGTGTTGGCGCGCGAGCACGATATTTATCCGCTGGCCGTGCGCCTGATCGCCGAGGGACGGGTGACCATCGACGAAAACGACCGCGCCGTCATTGCCGGCGCGGTCGCTCAAGAAAACACGTTACTGAACCCGGTGGGTTAGCCGACGATTTCCAGTTCTGCGAAGAAATAGCGGATTTCCTTGGCCGCATTTTCCGCCGAGTCGGAACCGTGGACCGAGTTCGCCTCGATGCTTTCGGCGAAGTCCTTGCGGATGGTGCCCTCATCGGCGTTGGCCGGGTTGGTCGCACCCATGATCTCGCGATTGCGGGCGACCGCATTTTCACCTTCCAGAACCTGAACCACGACGGGGCCAGAGGTCATGAAGGCGACGAGGTCGTTGAAGAAGGCGCGCTCGCGGTGCACGTCATAGAAGCCTTCCGCCTGTTCCTTGGTCAGACGCACGCGACGCTGAGCGACGATGCGCAGCCCCGCTTCCTCGAACCGGGCATTGATCTTGCCGGTCAGGTTGCGACGGGTGGCGTCGGGTTTAATGATGGAGAGCGTACGCTCAAGAGCCATGGTCGATCCCCTTGTATGGTTGTTCGTTCGGCTGGTTTCTGTTGTCGGTAATTTTTGTTTGGCCGTCCACGGCATCCTTGGGCCGGGTTTTCGGCGTCCGCAATTCCGGTCTGCCCCACGGGTTTTCCGGAAACGGCGCGGGTTATAGTCCGTCCTGCCCCGCCATGCAAGGAAAAGGGCCGACAAATTTGACCGCTTTGGTGACCGTTCAGCCGACGTCCGTCGCAGACAGTTGATTTTTAAGGAACTGTCCCAACAGTTTGTATTCGGACCGACGGGCCGAATTGCGCCGCCAGACCAGGGCAATTTGCCGCCCGATCCCGCCGGACAAGGGCCGAAGCACGACATCGGCCGCCTTGATATGGTCCGATTGCAAGGCCACGTCGGGCAGCAGGGTCGTGCCGAATCCACCGGCCACCAATTCGACCAGGGTATAAAGGCTGGTCGCCTGGAAGCTGCCAGAGCGCCCCGGTGCGGGCTGACGCCGGCAGGCGGACAGCACGTGATCGCGTAGGCAATGGCCGTCCTCCAGCAGCAATAGGTCTTCGGTCTCCAGCACGTCCGCCTCCACGGGTCCCTTTTCCCCCGCCAGGGGATGGCCCCGCGGCACCGCCAGCCAGAACGGATCATCGGCCAGGACCAAGTGATCCAGGTCCGGCATGTCATAGGGCAAGGCAATCAGCGCCGCGTCCAGATCGCCCCCGATCAGTTGATCGACAAGACGGGCGGTGCGGTCTTCGCGCAGGAACAGGCGCAGATCGGGATAGGCCTGCCGGAGCGGCGGCAGCACCTTAGGCAGAACGTAGGGGCCGATGGTGGGAATCGCCCCCAGCCGCAACAGGCCGGTCAGCGGCCGCGTGCTTGCCTTGGCGGTCACGGTCATATCCTCGACCTCGGCAAGGACCCGGCGCGCGCGCGCGACCAGCTCCAGCCCCAGCGGCGTGACGGCAACCCGGCGTTTGGTGCGTTCGATAACGGTGATGCCCAGGATCGATTCCAGTTCCTGGATGCCGGCACTGAGCGTCGACTGGGTGACGAAACAGCGCTGGGCGGCACGCCCGAAATGTCCTTCCTCGGCGACGGCAATCAGATACTGCAACTGACGCAGGGTGGGAAGATGCGTGCTCATCTCACATAGTTAATCGTATATTTCGATTTTTCAACAGAATGCGATTAGTAAATTGACTTACTGACCAACCTTTCGTGCCGTCATGCGGCGCGCGTTTCTGCCTGAATTCCATTGAATATCAACCATGGCATGCACCTCAATTTGGACCGTTCCAGCCGCGCTGCCTGCTATTCCACCAACTACGCCACATTGATCCACTAGCCTTTAGACTTATTGACGAAATCCTCATAACACTGGAAATTACTGTATAGGAACGGTGAGGTGTTGGGGCACGTTCCGCCTGATTGGCGTTCTTTTCCGAATTCGTTTTGTCATTTACCGGAAGGCTGATCCTCCTCTCCCCCCATAGTCATGTCTTTCGGTACATGTGCCGGGTCGCGGCTCCTCCTCCCCCCCACCAACCGCGGCCCGGCATTTTATTTGCCCTGTCCCCCGTTCATTCCCCGCCCGCCCCTGTCACGGGACGTTTGCACCGCGCGCGCCGCGTGCTATCACCCCGCCTATGCTGCACGTCAACGACATGACTTTTCGCCTGGGCGGCCGCGTGCTGTTTGAAAAGGCCACATTGCACCTGCCCCAGGGCCGGAAGATGGGCCTTGTCGGACGCAACGGCACCGGCAAGACGACCTTGTTCCGGATGATCCTGGGCGACGCCCATCCGGACGAAGGGTCCGTACGCGTGCGCCCCAGTGCCCGCATCGGCACGGTGACGCAGGAAGCGCCTTCGGGGGCCACCAGCCTGCTCGACACCGTACTGGCCGCCGACACGGAACGCAGCGCCCTGCTGGCCGAGGCCGAAACAGCCAAGGACCCGAGCCGCATCGCCGACATCCACAACCGACTGGCCGACATCGACGCCCAGACCGCCCCGGCCCGCGCCGCCCGCATCCTGTCCGGCCTCGGCTTCGACGAAACGGCCCAGGCCCGGCCCTGCAGCGAATTCTCCGGCGGCTGGCGCATGCGCGTGGCGCTCGCGGCGACCCTGTTTTCGCGGCCCGATTTCCTGCTGCTCGATGAACCGACCAACCACCTGGACCTGGAAGCAGCCATGTGGCTGGAAACTTATCTGGCGACCTGGCCGGGCACACTGCTGGTCATCAGCCACGACCGCACGATGCTCAACAAGGTCGTCGACGAGATCGCGCACCTGTCGGAAAAGAAGCTGACCCGCTATGCCGGCAACTACGACCGGTTCGAACGCACCCGCCGCGAACGCATGACGCAGCAGGTCAAGCTGCAGGCCAAGCAGTTGTCCGAACAGCGGCGCATTCAGTCCTTCGTCGACCGGTTCCGCGCCAAAGCGACCAAGGCCAAGCAGGCGCAAAGCCGCATGAAGATGCTGGCCCGCATGGAGCCCATCGCCACGGTCGTCGAGGACAAGACGACAACCTTCAACTTCCCCGACCCCACCCCCCTGTCGCCGCCCCTGATCGCCATGGACGAAGTCAGCGTCGGCTACGGGGACGAGCCGGTCCTGAAGAACCTGGACCTGCGCATCGACATGGACGACCGCATCGCCTTGATCGGCGCCAACGGCAACGGCAAGTCGACCCTGATCAAGATGCTGGCCGACCGGCTGAAGCCGTTAAGCGGCAAGATCACCAAGTCATCCAAGCTGAAGATCGGCTATTTCGCCCAGCATCAGCAGGAAGAATTGAACCTGAACGAATCCCCGTACCAGCACATGGCGCGGATCATGCCCATGGCCATGGAAACCAAGGTCCGCGCCCATCTGGGCCGGTTCGGGTTTTCCGGAGACTTGGCCAACAGCAAGGTCGAGGTCCTGTCGGGCGGCGAAAAGGCGCGCCTGCTGTTCGCCCTGATGAGCACCGAAGCGCCGCATATCCTGTTCCTCGATGAGCCGACCAACCACCTGGACGTGGACGCCCGCGAGGCCCTGGTCCAGGCGCTCAACGAATATGACGGCGCCATCGTCCTGGTGACCCACGATTCCCATCTGATCGACCTTGTGTGCGACCGCTTGTGGCTGGTCGCCGATGGCGCCTGCAAGCCGTTCGAGGGCGATCTGGATGCCTATGCCGGGCTGCTGATGGAACAGCGTCGCCTGGCCCGCCGTGAAATCCGGGCCGCCAAGGACAGCGACAGTGCGCCGGCGATCGACAAGAAGGAACTGCGCCGCGAGCGCGCCCGCCGCCGCGAGGAAACGGCTGCCTTGCGCAAATCGATCGTCGATGCCGAACGGAAGATGGAAAAGCTGGCCCAGGAGGTCACGGCCCTTGAAGCCAAAATGGCCGACCCCGACATCTACAACGGGCCGACGGCCAAGCTGATGGACCTTCAGGTCGCACACAAGAAGGCCAAGGACCGGTTGGCCGAAACGGAACAGGCCTGGATGCGCGCCCAGGAAGCCATCGATGAGGCCCTGGACGAGGCATCATGATCACGCCCGCGCCGGCCGGCCAAGGGCCCGCTGCCCCGCAGTTGACCGACTGGACCGGCACGCGTCATGCTCCCGCCCCCGACGCCCGCATCCTGTCCCTGGTGCCGTCCTTGACCGAAACCCTGTTCGCGCTCGGCCTCGGCGACAACATCGTCGGACGCACAGCCTTCTGCATCCATCCGGCGGAAAAGGTCAAAACGATCAAAAGCGTCGGCGGGACAAAGCAGCTCAACTGGCGCAAGGTCGACGCCGCCCGGCCGACCCACGCGGTCCTCAATGTCGACGAAAATCCGAAGGACATGGCCGACGATCTGGCGGCCCGCGGCATCGTACCCGTGGTCACGCATCCGCTCGCGCCCGCCGACAATGGCCCGTTGATCCGTCTTTTGGGTGGGGTATTCGGGCGCGAGGCGGCCGCCGAACCGCTGGCACGACGGTTCGAGGACGCGCTGTCCGCGATCACCGCCGCGCGACCGGACACAGAAACCCGCGTGCTTTACCTGATCTGGAAAGCACCCTGGATGAGCGTCGGGCCGGACACCTACATCGCCCGAACGCTCGACCTGATCGCCTGGCGCAGCTGGACATCGCCGGAAGGCGCGCGTTATCCGGAAATCGATCTGACCGATCCCGTTCTCGATGATGTCGACCGGGTGTTGTTTTCTTCCGAACCCTTCCCCTTCACGGACGATCACCTGGCCGCCTTCCGTGCCGACCATCCGCGCCATGCCGCCAAGGCGCAACTGGTCGATGGTGAGATGCTGTCCTGGTACGGCGTGCGCGCGATCGCCGGGCTTTCCTATGTGAAGGCCTTGGCGGACCGCACGGCGGCGTCGCGCCGATGACGCCGGAGACGGGCGCACCGCGCCTGGCCCCCCTGCGCCTCGCCCTGTTTTACGGCGGCATCTTTCTGGCACTCGGCATCATGGGGCCGTTCTGGCCGCTGTGGCTCAAGGATCGAGGCCTGGACGCGGAACAGATCGGTGTGGTCTTCGCCCTGGGCACCCTGGCCCGGCTGGCGGTCACGCCTTACTTCGCCCGCGCCGCCGACCGCGCAGGGGAACGCAAGCGCATCCTGGTGCTGCTCAGCTTCCTAGGCACCGTGACGTTCCTTGCCTTCCGTTGGGCCGACGGCTTCTGGCCCATCATTCTCATGACCGTGGTGTTTTATGCCAGCAGGGGTCCCGTGCTGCCGCTGATGGAAAGCCTGACCATGCTGACCCGGGAGCGGACCCCCTTCGACTACGGACGGGTGCGCCTGTGGGGGTCGATCACCTTCATCATCGGCGCCTGGGGCATGGGGCTGGTGCTGACCGATGCGCCCGTGGATTGGATCCATTGGGCCATTTTCGCCGCCATCGCCCTGACCTTCTTCTGCGCTCTTGCCCTGCCCGACACGCGCGCCCCCGCCGCCGCGAAAGATCGCCGCCCGTTCCGTGAGATCATGCGTGTGCCGGGCCTTATGGCGGCGATGACGGCAGCCACCTGCATCCAGGCCTCCCACGCCGTTTATTACAATTTCGGCTCCATCCACTGGCTCGCGGCAGGCCATGGGGCCGATGTCATCGGCGCCCTTTGGGCCGAAGGCGTGATCGCCGAAATCCTGCTGTTCACCTTCGCCGCCGCCACCGTCCGGCGCATCGGTGCGGTCCGCATGATCGCCATCGGTGCCGCGGCGGCGGCCCTGCGCTGGGCCGGCACGGCGGGAACCACGGACCTTGAATGGCTGTTCCTGTTGCAGGCGCTGCACGGCCTTAGTTACGGCGCGACCCACCTGGGCATGATCCACCTGATTACGGAACGGGTGGACTCGTCCCTGTCGGCCTCCGCGCAAAGCCTGTTCGCGATCACCCTCGGCGTCGGCATGAGTGCGGCATCCTATGCCGCCGGAACACTGTTCGCATCCCTGGGCGGCGGTGCCTTCTGGACCATGGCGGCGCTGGCCGGGATCGGGGCCGGTTTCGCCGGATTCTCTCTATTGAGGCGGCGACAAGCCGCAACCGAGAGGTGACGCCGGCCCTTCCACTCTCATCATTATGCAAGAAATTAGTGTTGGATTACGCGGCTTCTAGCGAAACGATCGAATACATGACAATACTAATTGGTTTTATGAGTGAACTCTTAACGAAACAGTCATAGAATCGCGCCAGGCAGGATGGGGAGATCCTGCGGGCAAGGAGGTGAAGAGTGGGCTATCTAGATTCGTTGCTGGGATTCTTCAAATTCACACAAGACACGGACTTGGTCGCTGCGACCTGTCTCGTGCTTTTATTGTCGAGCATCATCGGGGGCATGCTGTCCAGCATCTTCAAGGCATTCGGCGGACCATTGAAGCCCATCGCCTTTCAGGAAACCAATGGGTTCCGGATCCTGCTGTTCTATGAGATCTGCCTGGTCGCGGTCATCTTCTATTACCACATGCATGTGACCGGCCGCGTCGATGCCGTCCAGGTCATCTTCTGGGTCACAACCATGTTGTCCATGCCCGTGCTTTGGTTCATGGGCTCGGTGATCACCCAGGTCCTGTTCTGGTCGAAGATCTCCAAGAACAAGAAGGCCTATCGCGAACTGGTCGCGAAGCGGAAATACGCCAAGCACAAGAAGATGCAGGAAAAAATCCGCGAAGAGACCAAGGAATCGAAGGAAGCGCAGGCTCAACGCGCCGAGATGACCGCCAAGGGCAAGAAAGGTCATCAGGCCACGGTGAAACGCCGGCGCGCCGACATTTAAGCGCTTTTCCCGTATTGGCGAAGGCCTGGCGTTAAACCGACCCCAAGCGCCCTTCCGCTGCTTTATTCCGCCGCCAGTTCGCCGCCGACCTGAGACAATCGTGCAGCCGCCCGGCGTAGCGCCGGCACGAAGGATTGTGCCCTCTCCATGGACATCCGCACCGTCGGCCCGTGGCAGGCCAGCGTGCCGGCCAGGCGGCCCTTGGCATCGGTAACGGGAACGGCGACGGCGACCATGCCTTCGATGAATTCCTGATTGTCCGTGCCGACCTTCTCCCGGCGGATGCCTTCGAGGTTCGCGAGCAGAGACTCCGGCTCCGTAATCGTGCCCGGCGTATGGGGCGTCAGATCGAGCCCTTGGATCATCTGGCGGCGGCGGGCGGCAGGCAATGAGGCCAGATAAAGCTTTCCGCTGGCCGTACAATGCAGAGGCACCCGTGAGCCGATCGGCAGCTGCGTGCGCAGCGGCCATTTGGTTTCCACGCGGTCGATGTAATACATCTCCCCGCCCATGGGGATGTTGAAGTTGCAGGTCTCGCCGATTTCCTGCGACAGATCGGTCAGGATGCGATGGCGCTGGCTGTAGTCCGTATCGACGGCTATGGTCGCCATGGCGAGGTCGCGCAACCGCGGGCCGATGCTCAACCCCTCTCCCGATGGCGACGGCGTCACGAAACCGGTTTCCGTCAACAACGCGCAAAGCCGATGCACGGTGGCCTTGGGCAAACCGGTCAGCTCGGCGATTTTGGCAGCACTGAGGGGCCGGCCTTCGCCGACCATGGCCTCGACGATCTCCAACGCACGGATCGACCGCGAGCCCTTTTCCTCACCCTTGTTCGCCATAATCAATTATGCCATTCGCGCAATCTGAAATCGAGAATCGAGCGGGGTCGGACTTACTCTCCGTAGATATAGCCCGGTAGCCAAAGCGCGATCTCCGGAAAGACCATGATGAGGATAAGCCCGATCAGCTGTATCACCATGAACTGCATCATGCCGATGTAGATATCCTTGAGATCCCACTCCGGCACCACCCCTTTCAGGAAGTATGCTGATAACGCCACAGGTGGCGATAGCCAAGCTGTTTGCAAATTCACCGCAACCAGAATGCCGAACCACACCAGATTGAAGCCAAGCTGTTCAATCAGCGGCAACAGGATCGGCACGATGATCAGCACGATCGGCACCCATTCCAGCGGCCACCCCAACAGGAAGATCAGGGCCATGATCATGATCAGCAGAACCATCGGCGGCAGATCCAGGCCGAGCAACAGTTCCGTCAGCATGGTCGGCGTGCCGAGCCGCGAGAACACGGCGCCGAAGAAGTTGGAGGCCGCGACCAGAATCAGGATCAGGGCCGAGATTTCCAACGTCTTGATCAGGGCGTCCTTGAACTTCTTGAAGGTCATGCGCCGGTAGGCAAGCGTCAGCAGCAAGGCGCCGGCCGCACCGCAGCCCGCCCCTTCGGTCGGGGTCGCCAATCCGAACATGATGGAGCCGAGCGCCGAGAATACCAGCAGCGCCGGCGGCACCAGACCAAGGATGAACTCCCGGACGATCTCGCCCATGTTGGCGGCACGGTCCTCGATCGCCAACGGCGGTCCCAGTTCGGGATTGATCATGCAGCGGCCGACGGCATAGACCGCATAGAGGAAGGCCATCATGATGCCCGGAATGATGGCGGCGGCGAACAGGTCTGTGACCGGGACCTCAAGCACCGGCCCCATGACCACCAGCATGATCGAGGGCGGGATCAGGATGCCGAGCGTCCCACCGGCGGTGATCGTCCCCGCCGCCAGGCGCACGTCATATCCGGACCTGTTCATGGTCTTGGCCGCCATGATGCCGAGGATCGTCACCGAAGCGCCGACGATGCCCGTCGCTGCGGCAAAGATCGTCGATACGAACAGCACGGCCAGATAAAGCGACCCGCGCAACCGCGACAACATCAACTGCACGGCCGAGAACAGACGTTCCATCAGGCCCGCCTGCTCCATCAATATCCCCATGAATATGAACAGAGGGACGGCCGCCAATGTCTGTTCCAGCATGACGTTCGAGAATTGGAACGTCATCAGATAGAACACGACCTGGCCGAAGCCCATGTAGCCGAATACGAAGCCGAGGAATATCAGCGTAAAGGAGATTGGAAAGCCGACGAAAATCGCCAGCAGCATCACCCCGATCAGAATAAGACCCAGGATTTCATTTTCCATTATCAGGGCCACCTTCCCTTAGTCGCGGCGTAGTAGCTTTTGAGGGTTTCCGAGATGCCTTGGATGATCAGCAGCGCGATGCCCACGGGCAGCGCCGTCTTGATCGGCCCCATATGCGGCATCCAGGCGGTATCCATGCCCTTCTCGCCGCGAATCCAGGCCAGCGTGGCGTAATCGGTCGCCATGTAGAGAAAGACCAGCATGCCGGGGAAATAGAGCACCAGATACAGCAGCAGATCGATGCGGCCTTGCATCTTGTCCGGCCATAGGCGGTAAAGGAAATCGGCGCGGATATGCACGCCCTTCGACAAGGCGTAGCCGGCGCCGAGCATGAACAGGGCGCCGTACAGCATGCGCGACACGTCATAGGCCCACATGGTGGGGGCAATGAACACGTAACGCGCCACGACCTCGTAGACCATGGCGACGAAAAGCGGCACCGTGAGCCAACAGACAATGTTGCCGACGATTAGGCTGAACCGGTCGATGCCGGTGATCGTCAGCGCCATCCAGCGGGGCATGTCGTCCGGCATCTTGCCCGACGGGTCGCCCCGGCGCTCGGCGATCAGCTCATCGGTGATATCCAGTTCACCGGGATTCGGGTCGTGATCAGCCATCCGAACCTTCTTTTCCGTTTAGGAGTCCGCCTGAGGGCGGAGAAAGACAGACCATGCGGTGCCGGATTTCAGGCACGCGGGAAGACTCAGCCGGACAATGCGGGGGCGGACAGTCGTGCCCGCCCCCGAACGTCCGGCGGATGTCATGTGCTGAGGATCAGCCTACTTTTTCTTCTTGCTGTTGGCGTAGGCGTTGCCGAGGTTGGCGTTCGACGTTTGCGCCCCGGCCCAGAACGGCACCGCGATGTCGGCGAAGTCCTTCTGGGAATCCCAGACCTTCTTGAAGAACGCGTTTTCGGCGGCGTTCTTTTCCAGGCTCTTGCGGGCCGCTTCCATATACTCGGTGAAATAGTCGGCGGGCGTGTCATGCAGGATGACGCCGTGCTTTTCCGTCAGCTCCTTCAGCGCCTTGCCGTTCTCATAGATGCGCCAGCTCATGGCACGCGACAGCGAGGCATCGGCGGCCACTTCCATGGCCTTCTGCTGATGCGGGGTCAGGCTCTTCCAGACATCGCCGTTCAGGTACATGTCGGCGTTGACGACCACCTGATGAAGGCCCTGCAGGTAATAATGCTTCAGCACCTTCTGGAAGCCGAACACCATGTCCGGTTTCGGGCAGCACCATTCGGCGGCGTCGATCACGCCTTTTTCCAGAGCCGGCAGAATATCGCCGCCGCCCATGGCCACTGACGCGACGCCGATGTCCTTGTAGGTCTGGCCGGGGATGCCCGGAGGCGTGCGGAAGCGGTACTTGCGGAAGTCGGCCATGGAGTTGATGGGCTCCTTGAACCACCCGAGGGCTTCCGGCCCGACGGGCTGCAGGATGAAGCCCTTGATGTTCATGCCCATCTCTTTCCAGAGCTGTTCATAAAGCGCGCGGCCGCCGCCGTACTGGTACCAGCTGACCCAGGCGATGTTGTCCATGCCGACACCGCCACCCGCGACAGGCGACCCGAACAGCATGGCGGCCGGGTGATAGCCCGACCAGTAATGGGTCCAGGCAAAGCCGCCTTCGATCAGACCCTTGTCGACCGCTTCCAGGGTTTCCTTGACGCCGACGACCGCACCCGCCGGCAGCACTTCGATTTCGACTTCACCGTTGGTCAGCGCCGCGACGTTGGCGGCGTAATCCTTCAACATGGTGACTTCGTCCGCCTTGGACGGGATCACCGACTGAACGCGGATTTTGACCTTCTTGGCCTCGGCCGTGCCTGGCGCGAAGACCGCGGCCGTCGCGAACGCCATCAGGGCGAACACGGCAAATAATGATTTGATTTTATTCATGCTTCCACTCCCAAACATGGGGCCCTGCCGTGCACAATTGCCGCCGGGACCGTCAAGAAGTCGTATTTAATTATCATTATTGAGACTTCTACGTATCATTATTGCAAACATAAGCATTATCTGCAACGATGATTTCGCGACCTCACCCCACGAGCACGGCATCGCGGACCTCCCTTTTCGGCAGCCCGCAGCCACAACCAACAGATTCGGACGATGACGAGCCCACGATGGACGTAGCGACTTCTCCCCTCACCGGTGCGCCGGAATACGACTACATCGTCATCGGTGCCGGCTCGGCCGGCTGCGTACTCGCCAATCGCCTGAGCGCCGATCCGGCCAACCGAGTGCTTCTGCTGGAAGCCGGCGGACGCGACACCAACCCGTGGATCCACATCCCGGTCGGCTACTTCAAGACCATCAACAACCCGGCGACGGACTGGTGCTTCAAGACCGCGCCTGATCCGGGCCTGGGCGGGCGCAGCATCAGTTGGCCGCGCGGTAAGGTCCTGGGTGGGTCCAGCTCCATCAACGGCCTGCTGTATGTGCGAGGGCAGCCGCAGGACTTTGATCACTGGCGCCAGCTCGGCAATGCGGGATGGTCGTTCAATGACGTGCTGCCCTATTTCCGCCGTGCCGAAAATCAGGAACGCGGCGCCGACGACTTTCACGGCGCGGATGGTCCCTTGGCCGTATCGGACATGCGGGTGCGCCGGGAAATCTGCGACGCGGTCATCAAGGCCGCGGGTGAGCTCGGCATCCCCGAACGGGACGATTTCAACCGCGACGACCAGGAAGGGGCCGGCTATTTCCAATTGACGACCCGCAACGGGTTGCGCTGCTCGACCGCCGTCGGCTACCTGAAGCCGGCGAAGAACCGCCCCAACCTGGACATCCGCACCCATGCGCAGGTCCGCAATCTGGTTCTGGAAGATGGGCGCTGCACCGGCGTCGCCTTCGACGTAAAGGGCACGCCCCAGGCCGCCGCCTGCCGGGGTGAGGTGATCCTGTCGGCCGGCGCCATCGGATCGCCGCAGATTCTCATGCTGTCCGGCATTGGCCCGGCGCCGCATCTTACGGACATGGGCCTGCCCGTGGCGCTGGATATGCCCGGCGTCGGCGGCAATCTGCAGGATCACCTGCAGCTGCGCACCATCTACCGCACGCATCGGCCCATCACCTTGAACGATCAGGCCCGCAATCCGATCCAAAAGGTCCTGATGGGCCTGGAATTCCTGCTTCGCCGCTCCGGCCCCCTGACCATGGGGGCGAGCCAGGTCGCGATCTTCGCCAAGACCCGGCCGGAACTGGAAACGCCGGACATCCAGTACCATGTGCAGCCGTGGAGCGCAGACAGCCCCGGTGAAGGCACGCACCGGTTCTCCGCCTTCACCCTGTCGGTCTGCCAGCTGCGCCCGGAAAGCCGGGGGGACATCCACCTGGCCTCCCCCGATCCTTTCGCTCATCCGGTGATCCGGCCCAATTACCTGTCGACGGACCTGGACCGGCGAACGGCCATCGATTCCCTGAAGCTGACGCGCCGTCTGGTCGAAACCAAGACCCTCGCCCCCTATGTCGCTGAGGAAATGCGCCCCGGCAGCGACGCCCAAACCGACGATGAATTGCTGGAAGGGGCGCGGCGCATCGCACAGACCATTTATCATCCCGTCGGGACATGTAAGATGGGCCGCGATCCGAACGCGGTCGTCGACGACCGGCTGCGGGTCCGGGGCATCCGGGGCTTAAGGGTCGCCGATGCCTCGATCATGCCGACCATCACGTCGGGGAACACCAATGCGCCGGCCATCATGATCGGCGAAAAGGCGTCCGACATGATTATCGAAGACAACCGCTAGGGCGCCCGCGCCCGACACGCCCATCCCGCCCCCGCGGCGGGCACGAACGCACGAAAGAGCCCGCCCGTGGAATTTCTCGAGCCTCTGCTTCACTTCAATTTCAAGGCCTTCACCTCAATCGTCTTCATCGACCTGGTGATGTCCGGCGACAACGCCATTATCATCGGCATGGCGGCGGCGGGCCTACCGGTCGCCCTCCGGCGCAAGGCCATCGCCATCGGCATCATCGTCGCCACGGTGCTGCGCATCGCCTTCGCCTCCGTGACCTATCAGTTGTTGTCGATCATCGGATTGACCCTGGCCGGCGGACTGCTACTGCTCTGGGTCGCCTTCAAGATGTGGCAGGAAATCCGCTCGGGCAGCCTGGAAATGCCCGACCCGGAAGCCGAAGGCGGCGTCGAGGGCAAGACCCTGCGCAGCGCCGTGACCTCGATCATCATCGCCGACGTCACCATGTCGCTGGACAACGTGCTGGCCGTGGCCGGCGCCGCCCACGACGCGCCGGGCATGCTGGTATTCGGACTGGTGCTGTCGATCCTGCTGATGGCCTTCGCCGCCAACTGGGTGGCGTCGCTGCTGGAAAAGCACAAGTGGCTGGCCTACGCCGGGCTGCTCGTCGTCGCCTATGTGGCCGTGGAAATGATCTGGCGCGGCGGCAACCAGGTTGCGACCGCCGCGGCGGGGATGCTCTAACCGCCTTCCCCGCCCTGGCCGTTCCTCAGTTTCCGGCGCGGGCCCGGATTGCTTCGTAGCGCGCCACCAATCGTTCCGCACGGATCACGACCGGCACGTCGATCATCTTTCCGTCCACCGTGATCGCCCCCTTGCCCGCCTTTTGCGCCTCTGCATAGGCGTCGATCACGCGCCGCGCATGGTCGACCGCTTCCGCCGAGGGGGTGAATTCCTCGTTCAGGATCGCCACGCCCGACGGGTGAATGACGCTGGCGCAGTCGAAACCGAACTTGACCGATTTGCGCACGGCGGCGCGGAAGCCTTCGGTGTCGTTGTAATCGGCGACCGTGCCAATGAAGCCCATGGCCATCAGGCCCGCCGCCTTGGCGGCGATCATCACGGTCTGCTTGGGCACCAGCAGGGTGTCCGTATCCGGCACCATGCCCATTTCCATGGCGAAATCCTCGCCGCCCAGGTTCATGCCGATCAGACGCGACGACGCCCGGGCGATGGCATGAGCGCGGAAATAGGCGTCCGCCGTCTCGACCATGGCGGCCAGCTTGACCGAGCCCTGCGGACGGCCCGCCTCGCGCTCGACCTCCCCGACAAGTTCGGCCACCAGCTTCAAATGCCCGGCCCCGTCGACCTTGGTCACGAACAGGGCGCGCGCACCGGCCTTCACCGCCGCTTCCACGTCCTTGACCATGTGGCGCAAGGGGCGGTTGATGCGCACGATGGGGTCGGCGCCCGATTGCGTCACCGACTTGACCGCGTCGGGCAGCATGTCGCGCGCGCGCTGGCGTTCCTGTTCGGGGATGCTGTCTTCCAGATCCAGGATGATGCCGTCGGCGCCCCGGGTGTGGGCCTTGGCGACGAACTTTTCGTTGTTGGTGGGAACGTAAAGCAGCGACCGCCAGACAATGGGCCGCTCCGCACCGGTGATGTTTTTATCGGTCATCCTTCGACCACTCCCTTTTCTTTCAGATTTTCAATCTCGGCCGCGCCGTACCCCAGGTCCTCGAGCAGCGCCACGGAATGCTGGCCCCGCTCGGGGGCGGGCGTGCGGATCACGCCCGGCGTTTCCGACAGGCGCGGGCTGACGTTCTGCATGGGCACGGTGCCCAATTGGTCGTCGGGCAATTCGATGATGACCTCGCGTTCGCGGAAATGTTCGTCACGCAGAATGTCGTCCTGCTCGTAAATCGGCGAGGCGGTGATGCTTTGTTCCTCGAACGTCTTGGCGACCTCGGCCAAGGTCTTGGTCTTGATCCAACCGCCGACGATGCGGTCCACTTCCTCACGGTTCTTCACCCGCTCCATGTTGGTGCGGAAGCCTTCCGTGGTGATCAGGTCTTCCCGACCGATCATGCGGAACACCCGCTCGGCCATGGTTTGGATCGATGCCGACATGCCGATGAACTTGCCGTCGGAAGTTTCGTACACGTTGCGCGGCGACGCCGTGGTCGACGACGAGCCCGTACGCGGGCGGCTTTTGCCCGTTAATTGATAGACCAGGGCTTCCGGCCCCATGATCGCGTACATCGGCTCCAGCAGCGCCAGGTCGACGACCTGCCCCTTGCCGCCCTCCTGTTCGGCGGCGCGGAGTGCCACCACCGTTGCAAAGGCCCCCTGCAGCCCGGCCACGGAGTCGGCCAAGGCGAAAGGCGGCAGGACCGGCTCCCGGTCGGCGAAGCCGTTGCGGGACGCGAAGCCGGACATGCTTTCGACGACGGAACCGAAACCGGGACGCTCCTTATACGGCCCCGACTGGCCGTAGCCCGAGATGCGCACGATCACCAGCTTGGGATTGATCGCCCAGAGCGTTTCGGGGGCGAGGTCCATTTCCTCCAACCGGCCGGGGCGGAAGCCCTCCACGAGGATCTGCGCCCCCTCGACCAGCTTCTTGACGATGCCGATCGCCTGGGGGTCGCGCAGATTAAGCGCCATGCTTTTCTTGTTGCGGGCGTAGACCTTCCATTGCGCCTCGATCCCGCCATCGCCCCAGGCGCGGAGCGGATCGCCCTTGCCCGCCGCTTCGATCTTGATGACCTCGGCCCCCATGTCGCCCAGGTTGAAGGTCAGCAGGTTGCCGCAGACGAGGCGCGACATGTCGACCACGCGCACGCCGTCCAGCGGCCCCTTGGCCTCGGGCTGATAGTCCTTCCGGTGCAGGCCGAACTGCGACATATCGACCTTGTTGGCGTCCAGCCGCGTCGGGCCGGTTTTGGGGGTATTCTCGGCCATCGGGACCTGCCCGTCAGATGGTCGCGACGGGCGTCGCCGGAGAGCCCACGCTGCCCGGCAGGCGCAAGGGCGGCGCCGTCAGCAGAAAGCGCGACCGGCCGCGTTCCTTCAGCGCCTTCTTCAATTCGGCCAGATACCAGATTTCGCCCAGATGAACGCCGATCTTGAACAGGCAATGACGATGGATCGGCAGGCGGCAGTTATCGTCCTCGGGAGCGTTGTCGTAATTGGTGTTTTCCACCGCCATGTTGTCGGACACCAGAACGGTGATGCCGCTGTCGGTGATCCATTGCAGCAGGTTTTCGTCCCAGCCGTCGAGCACGGCGCAGCTGGAATGCAGCTTCTTGGCGTCGGGGTCGCCGGCCATCGACATGATCATCTCGTCCCAGCCGGTGTGGAGCAGCAGCATGTCGCCCTCTTCCACCGTCACGCCGTCCTTTTCCATCACGTCCATCAGCATGGCATGGTTCACGGCGACCCGTTCGTTGCCGTAATGGCCGTGCAGATCGACCAGCACGCCCCGGCCCTGAACGCAGCTTTCCGCCATGTTCTCAATACCCAGGCGGTCCGTCTTGACGTGGTTGTGCACGTCCGGGTCGGCGACATCGGTGCCGGCGCGCCAGCCGTTGTAATAGCAAGGCTCGGCCACGCCATCGCCGTCGGCATCGAACAGTTGGCCGAAGTGGGCGAGCGAATCCCATTGCGTCGAATACTGGGTGTGCAGCACGACGACGTCATCGGCGCTGACATCGGTCGATCCCGGCCGGGAATGCTGATCCCAGATGAAATTGTAATAGGCTGCACCATCCTGCTTGGTCGGATGCAGCACCGGCGGATGACGCTTCGGATTGACGGAATTGCCGCCCGGCATGTCGAGCGGCATGGACAGGCAGAAGGTCAGCCCTTCCTTCACCTCGGCAACACCCTTCTTCACGACCTCGGGCGTCAGCAGGTTCATACGGCCCCTTTCGTCGTCGGGTCCGAACTCGCCCCAGTTTGATCCCTCGGGCCGATTGACCCAGCGCGCGTTGCTCATATGTATTCTCCGTCAGTCGTTTGTTGTCGTCCCCGCTGCCTTCTGCCGGCAGACGGAATTCAAGATGGTCAGGCTTTTTTCTCCCAGCCGCCTTGGGCTGTTTGCTGCAAATAGGTCAGGTCGTGGCCGGCGGCCTTGTAGGTCTTCCAGCGCTCGCGGGCGGCCTGAACCGCGTCCGGATCGCGGCCGTCGAACAGCTCGAAACAGCGCTCATAGGCATCGACCCATTCGGACGTCGCGCCGTCGGTCAGGAACAGGAAGGTCGCGTGATTGGGGGTGTCCGGATCGGTCGACAGCCACACGGGCTGCTCTTCCGGATTGCCGTCCTTCGGCGTGCCGTGAGGCAGCCACGACCCGGCATCATAGGTCCAGAGCGTCTGCGCCAGGGCTTCGACCCGTTCCTCGCTGGAGGCCAGCACCAGGGCGCGCTTACCGGCAGCCAACGTCTTTTCCAACAGCTTGGGCAGCGCCTGTTCAAGCGGCGAGCGTTCCAGGTGATAGAAGGAAATATCGGTCACGGTGTCGCTATCTGCCTTGATTCTATCCGCCCCGCCGCACCTGGCGGAACGGCTACTTGCTGAGCGTGGGGAATTGCTCTGCCGTGCCCTTGACGACCTCGAACAGGGCTTTTTCCATCAAATCGTTGCTGGCCGCGCGCATGCGCTTGCCCGCCGTCTCGCGGAAGGCGACCATACGCGCGAAATAGGGCGAGTCCTTGCGCTGGGCCGCCAGAGAATCCAGTTCCGCCGCCGTGAACTCGGCGCCGTAGATGCGGGCCAGATTGGCCGTCCATTCATCGCCGTACTTGCCGACCGTCTGGTTGACCTGCGTCCGGTAGACTTCGGTCACGGCCTCTAGCCCGTGCTCGGCAATGAGGCTTTGCACGGTCCGGGTCATGGCCCCGAACTTAGCCAGCAGCTGCACGAAGTTGTTGTTCAGGCCCGTGCGCCGGACGAATTCCAGAGCCGCCGCCGAGGGCGTGGCCGCATCGGCAACCGTCGCCGGTTCCGCCGCCGCACTGTTCGGCACTTCGGCCATCAGGAACCCGACCGACAGGCCGAAGGCGACAAGCAGGGAGCAGATCAAATGCTTCATGCGGCCGCCTCCCCCATGCCCCGGATATCCGTTACTTGGCTTCGTAGTGATCGGCGACCAGGCGGTCCAACAGGCGCACGCCGTATCCGGTGCCGCCCTTGGGCGTGACCGGCTTGGCCTTCTTCGACCAGGTCGTTCCGGCGATGTCCAAATGGACCCAGGGCGTGCCGTCCTTGATGAAGCGCTGCAGGAACTGGGCGGCGGTGATGGACCCACCCCAGCGCCCGCCGATGTTCTGCATGTCGGCGGCGTCGGAATTGATCAGCTCGTCATAGGCCTTGCCCAGCGGCATGCGCCAGACCAGTTCGTCCACGGCCTCGCCAGCCTGGAAGATCTGATCGGCCAGGGCATCGTCATTGGCGTACATGCCCGCGCGCTCGTTGCCGAGGGCGACGATGATGGCGCCCGTCAGGGTCGCCAGATCGACCACGAACTTTGGTTTGTATTTGGTCTGCGTGTACCACAGCGCATCGGCCAAGACGAGGCGCCCCTCGGCGTCCGTGTTCAGGACCTCGATGGTCTGGCCCGACATGGACTTGACGATGTCCGACGGCCGCTGGGCGTTGCCGCCCGGCATGTTCTCGACCAGGCCGACCACGCCGACGGCGTTGACCTTGGCCTTGCGTCCGGCCAGCGCCTTCATCAGGCCGATGACCACGCCCGAGCCGCCCATGTCCCACTTCATGTCCTCCATGCCGGCCGACGGCTTGATGGAGATCCCGCCCGTATCGAAGGTCACGCCCTTGCCGACGAAGGCGACGGGTTGCTGCGCCTTGGCGGCCTTGGACTTGGGCACGCCGGTCCATTCCATGATGACCATCTTGCTTTCGCGGGCACTGCCCTGGCCGACGCCGAGGAGTGCTCCCATGCCGAGCTTGGCCATTTCCTTTTCACCCAGCACGGTGACCTTGACGCCCAGCTTCTTCAGCGCCTGGGCTTCCTTGGCCAGGGTCGCGGGGTAGAGCACGTTCGGCGGCTCGGACACCAGATCGCGGGTGAAGAACACGCCGTCGGCGACTTTCTCCATATCGGCGAAGGTCGCCTTGGCCTTGGCCGACGTCGGGCACAGAACCTTGAGCGCCTTGAGCAGCGGTTTCTTTTCCTTCGGCTCCTTGGTCCGGTACTTGTCGAAGCGATAGGACCGCAGCAGCGCCCCGAAGCCCAGGTTGGCGCCCATGTCGGCGGCGGCGATCTTGGCCCCCTCCACGGCGTCCAGCACCACCGTGGCGGTGGCACCCTGGCCGGACAGCATGGCGTAGATGCGCCCACCCGCTTCCTGCAGGCTCAGGTCCTTCAATTCATCCGCCTTGCCCAGGCCGACCACGACGACGCGCTCAAACTTGGCGTCCGGCGCCATCAGGTCCAGGCTCTCGCCCGCCTTCCCCTTGAACTTGGCGGCCTTGGCAGCGCGGGTGACGGCACCCCCCAGCTTGGCGTCGAGGGCGGCGGCACTTTTCGACAGCTTGGCGCCCTCGGTCGCGGTCACGACGACGATGCCCTGGGCGGGAAGTGTGGGATTGGCGAAGGTGATTTTCATCTATCTGTCCTTGGGACTATTCGTGTGGGGCGCCGCGCGCGTCCCCAACATCGGGCCCGGCCGCGCGGCGGCATTAAGACGCGCAGACGGAAACGCCCGCGCCGAATGGATGGGTTCCACTATATAGGGTTCCAAGCCCCTTCTGGTGAAGGGGATTCTGCCGGAAGCCGTCCGGAATTTCGCAGATCAGGCGTCGTAACCGGGATTGGCGCGGTCCAGCTTGCGCAGCAGCGCCGGCCATTCCTTCTGGCCGATGGGACGGTGGCCGTTCGGCGAGTTGGCGATCTTGCCCTGTTCGACGGTCTTGTCGATGACCTCTTGCGGGATCGGCGTCAGCTTGGCGCCGGACTGCTGGAACGACAGCTGATAGCGGCAGGCGCGCTCCGCCCGATACAGCCACATGAAGGCTTCGCCGATGGTCTTGCCGACCGTCAACAGGCCGTGATTGCGCAGCACCATGACCCGGTTGTCGCCCAGGTCACGGACCAGCCGTTCCCGCTCATCCAGATCGACGGCCAGGCCTTCATAGTCGTGATAGGCCGTATGCGCATAGACAGACAGCGCCTGCTGCGAGATCGGCAGGATGCCCTCGGCCTGACAGGCAACGCCGACACCGTCCCGGGTATGGGTGTGCATGACGCAGCTCAGTTCCGGCACCGCCAGGTGCACGGCGGAATGGATGACGAAGGCCGCCGGGTTGATGCTGTAGTCGGAATTGGTCAGGCATGTGCCGTGCTCATCGACCTTGATGAGGGCCGAGGCCGTCATTTCCTCGAACAGCACGCCGAAGGGGTTGATCAGGAAGTGCTCGTCCGGTCCCGGCACGCGGGCCGACAGATGCGTGCCCAGGAGGTCCGACCAGCCGAACAGATCGACCAGGCGATAGGCGGCGGCCAAGTTGACCCGGACCTCCCATTCCTCGGGGCTGATGTCGGCGGGGCGGTTTGCGTCGTAGGCGGCGGATGCGTCGGGGGCCATGGTCGGGGGTCCTCTCCCTTGAAGGTATCTGTTGATGGCGGATTGTATACAATAGAGCCGCGCGCGCAAGCCCCCGAAATACCCGCCGGATCACGCCGGCCGCGGCCGGAAGCGGAGCGGTTGGCGCTTCCTGCCCCATGTCCCCGCCGGGCCGTCGAAACGGCCGGGAATTTCCGCCCCGCAGGCGGCGCAGTTACCGGGATAGTTGCCCTGGGTCGTCACGTTGAACTCGGACAGCTCATACCAGTCCCGCCCGATCAGGATGCCGCCGCAGTTGTGGCAATAGGTCGACTGATGGTCCTTGTCGTGAACGTTGCCGGTGTAGGCATAACGGATGCCATTCTTCAGGGCGATCTCGCGGGCGCGGATCAGGGTTTCCGGCGGCGTCGGCGGCACGTCCATCATCTTCCAATCGGGATGGAAGGCCGTGAAGTGGACCGGCACGTCGGGGCCGAGGGCGGAGACGATCCATTGGGTCATCTCCTCGATCTCGGCGTCGCTGTCGTTGCGGCCGGGGATTACCAGGTCCGTGATCTCCAGCCAGCAATCGGTCTCGTGCTTGATGTAGACCAGCGTTTCCTTCACCTGCTCCAGATCGGCGGAGCAGAGTTCCTTGTAGAATTCGGGCGTGAAGGCTTTGAGGTCCACATTGGCGGCGTCCATGTACTGGAAGAATTCGCGGCGCGCGTCCGGCGTGATGTAGCCCGCCGTGACGGCCGCGTTCTTGATGCCCCGCTTGCGGCATTCCTTGGCCGTATCGATGGCGTATTCCAGGAAAATGACGGGATCGTTGTAGGTATAGGCGACGGACTTGCAGCCTGATTGCACGGCGGCCTCGGCGATCATCGCGGGCGTGGCCACGGACTGCAGCTTGTCGAACTCGCGGGACTTGGAAATATCGTAGTTCTGGCAGAACTTGCAGGTCAGGTTACAGCCCGCCGTGCCGAAGCTGAGGATCGGCGTGCCGGGATAAAAATGGTTCAACGGCTTCTTTTCGATGGGATCGATGCAGAACCCCGACGACCGTCCATAGGTCGTCAGCACCACCTGCTCGCCGTCGGACGCCCGCACAAAGCACAGCCCCCGCTGCCCCGCCCGCATCTTGCAAAACCGGGGACAGACGTCGCATTGAATGCGTCCGTCCGCCAGCTTGTGCCAGTAACGGCCGGGAACGGCGCCGGGGAATGTTTCAATTTCGGTTTCGGCGGACGCCATCTATTTCCTCGAACGGCTGTGGAATGGCCCCGAACGGGCCTATATTATCATGTAGTCACGTAACTCGGTGAACGCCAATGACCGCTATTCGCCCCGCCGCCGTCGCCGGATCGTTCTATCCGGACCGGCCCCAGGACCTGGACGCCCTGCTCGCCCGGTGCTGGGACGACGCCAAGATCACCGTCGGTCCCGTGCCCAAGGCGATCGTCGCGCCGCACGCGGGCTATATCTATTCCGGCGCCGTGGCGGCCAGCGCCTATGCGCGGATCACGCCGGCGCACGGGCGGATCACGCGGGTCATCCTGCTGGGTCCCTGCCACCGGGTCGCGGTGAACGGCCTGGCCCTGTCGGGGGCCGACGCCTTCGACACCCCCTTGGGCCCGGTCGAGATCGACAAAGCGGCGGCGGCCTTGATCGCCGACCTGCCCCAGGTCCAGGTGTTCGACGCCACCCATGCCCAGGAGCATTCGCTGGAGGTCCACCTGCCGTTCCTGATGCGCGTGCTCGACGAATTCAAGGTTCTGCCGCTGGTCGTCGGCCAGGCCACGGCGGATCAGGTCGCGGAGGTGCTGGAGATACTCTGGGGCGGGCCGGAAACGCTGATCGTCGTGTCCTCGGACCTCAGCCATTATCTCGAT
The DNA here is from genome assembly GCA_002706405.1 of Rhodospirillaceae bacterium. Taxonomy (GTDB): domain Bacteria; phylum Pseudomonadota; class Alphaproteobacteria; order Rhodospirillales; family Casp-alpha2; genus UBA1479. Next base: position 30,315 of record PALN01000084.1, read on the forward strand.
TACGACAGCGCCCAGGCGATCGACCGGCGCACCTGCCGGGCCATCGAGGCCCTGGCGCCGGAGCAGATTTCCACCCACGGCGCCTGCGGCCGCTTTTCCTTGGGCGGCCTGCTGAAACTGGCCAAGGCGAAGGGCATGACGGTCGAGACCGTGGATCTGCGCAATTCCGGCGATACGGCGGGGCCGCGCGACCGGGTCGTCGGCTACGGGTCCTGGCTGTTCATGGAGCCGCCGCGGGCCGCCACACGGGACGGCGAGACCGATTTCGCGGCCGAGACCAAGGCGCTGCTCGACCGCCACGGACATGCGCTGCTGCGCCTGGCCGCATCGTCCATCGAACACTGCCTGGAAACGGGCCAGCCCTTGATGCCCGACATGTCGACTGCCCCCGCCGACCTGGCCGCCCTGGGCGCCTGCTTCGTGACGCTCAAAAAGAACGGGCAGTTGCGCGGCTGTATCGGCTCACCGGAAGCGCACCGCCCGCTGTTGACGGATGTCGCGGTCAACGCCTATGCCGCCGCCTTCCGCGACCCGCGCTTCCCGAACCTGGACGCATCCGAACTGCCCGAGGTCACCCTCTCGATCTCCGTACTCAGCCCCCAGGCCCCCATGACCATCCGCGACGAGGCCGACCTGTTGGCCCAGTTGCGCCCCGGCGTCGACGGACTGGTCATCGCCGACGGCGGCAAGCGCGCCCTGTTCCTGCCCGCCGTTTGGGAGCAACTGCCCGACACGCGCACGTTCCTGATGCATCTGAAGCGCAAGGCCGGGATGGCCGGCAATCACTGGTCGTCCACCTTCACGGCGCGGCGGTTCGTCGCGGAAGAGGCCTTATCCACCGATCTGCCCGCCGACCAGCCGCTATGGCGGGCCCAATCTGGTTAGGCCCGGTCGCCGCTGGTTGACTCGCGGCCTTACGCGCGCGACAAACCGGACACGGAAACCCACCCATCGGCCCCACAATCCGGCGCACCCGACATGCTGACAATCGATCTAAACCTGCTTGAGCAACTCACAGATATCGCCAAGCGCGCGGGTGCTCGAATCATGACCGTTTACGAAACCGATTTCGATGTCGAGACCAAGGGCGATAATTCCCCGGTCACGCAGGCCGACCGCTTGGCCGAAGAGCTGATCACCCAGGCGATCCAAAGCGAAATTTCCACCGACATTCCCATCGTCGGTGAAGAGGCGGTCGAGGCCGAGGGCCTGAAGCAACCGACCGGCCCCGTGTTCTGGCTGGTCGACCCGCTGGACGGCACCAAGGAATTCGTCAAGCGGAACGGCGAGTTCACGGTGAACATCGCCCTGATCGAAAACGGCCAGCCGGTCCTGGGCGTGGTCCACTTACCCGTGCTGGATGAGACCTTCGTGGCCGGTGCGCCGGGCGCCTTCAAGCAGACCGGCGACGGGCCCCTGCGTCCCATCGCATCACGCACCGCCCCGGCCGAAGGCCTGACCGCCGTGGTCAGCCGCTCTCACGGGGCCGAGGAAGCGGATGCCTTCCTCGAACGCTATACCGTGGCCGAGCGCGTCGGCGCCGGCAGTTCGCTGAAATTCTGCCGCGTCGCCGAAGGGGCGGCCGACATCTACCCCCGCTTCGGGCGGACCATGGAATGGGACACGGCAGCCGGTCACGCCGTCCTGAATTTTGCCGGCGGCCGAGTGTTGACGACGGATGGCACTCCGCTGGGTTACGGCAAGATTGGGCTCGAAAACCCCCACTTCATCGCCGTCGGCAAGGGGATCAGCCTTGACGGATAGCGGCGGCGCTCCTGCCCCGATCGCTGATGCGGGGGACCCCGCCGCCATCGATCGCGCCGCCCGTATCCTGCAGGCCGGCGGTCTGGTCGCCTTTCCCACGGAAACGGTTTACGGCCTGGGGGCTGATGCCACCAACGATGCCGGCTGCGCCGCCATCTACGCCGCCAAGGACCGCCCCGATTTCAATCCCCTGATCGTGCATGTGGCCGACGCCGATGCCGCCGCTGGCTATGCCGAGATCACACCCTTGGGCCGCCTGCTGATGGACGCCTTCTGGCCGGGGCCGCTGACCGTCGTCCTGCCCCGGCAGGCCGATTGCAGACTGTCGCGGCTGGTGTCGGCGGGCCTGGATACCGTCGCCATGCGGGCTCCGAACCATGCCGTGGGGCAGGCCCTTCTGCGCGCGAGCGGTCTGCCCGTGGCCGCCCCCAGCGCCAACCGCTCGGGCCAAATGAGCCCGACCCGCGCGGTCCATGTCGCCGCCTCCCTGCCCGGCCCGGATCAGGGCGGGCCGGAAATCATCCTGGACGGTGGCGCCTGTTCCGTGGGCCTGGAATCCACGGTCGTCGACGCCACCGGTGAGCGCGCGGTGATCCTGCGTCCGGGCGGTCTGGCGCGCGAAGACATCGACGCCATTTGCGGTGCCTATGGCCCTGTGGCCGAAGCCCATGAAATCGGCCCCGGCGGGCCGCGCTCGCCGGGCATGCTGGCCCGCCATTACGCGCCGTCGAAGCCGCTGCGCCTGAACGCGCGCCGGGCGGCGGCAGGCGAGGCCCTGCTCGGCTTCGGCCCGGATGCCCCCGAAGGCGCCCTGAACCTGAGCCCCAAGGGCGACACCACCGAGGCGGCGGCCAATCTGTTTGCCATGCTGCACGACCTGGATGGCGGCCCTACCCCGGCCATCGCCGTCATGCCCATCCCCGACCAGGGCCTGGGCCGGGCGATCAACGACCGCCTGATCCGCGCCGCACGGACCGAGGATGCGGACGTATGAGGGGCGATGATCAGGCCCTGATCGTCATGGATCTGGAATGGACCGCCTGGAACGGATCCCGGCAGCGCCATTGGTCTGCGCCCGGCGAGGAAATGGAAATCGTTCAGATCGGCGCGGTCAAGCTGGCGAATTCAGCGGCGCTGGAGGAACTGGATGCCTTCGAGATCCTGGTGCGCCCCCGCATTAACCCGACACTGGATTCCTATTTCATCGACCTGACCGGTATCACGCAGGACGTTCTGGACCGTGACGGCGTCGACCTGAAGGACGCGCTGGCCACGTTTGCCGATTTCATCGGGCCGGTAACGGCATGTTTCGGGTTCGGCGATGAGTTAGAGCCGATCGCCACCAATTGTCAGCTATACGGCTTGGCCGATCCCTTTGCAGATTGCAGATGTGATGATGTGCGCGCGGTGGTGATGGCGCTCCTCGGCGTTGACTGGATGCCGTACAGCTCGGACCTGCCGGAGCTTATGGACTTCACCCCGCCCGGCGCCATGCACCAGGGCCTATCCGACAGCCGCTGCGTCGCCGAGGCACTGCGCCGGGCACGTAAGGCGAGCTTGTTCTAGGGATTCTCGTCGAGGCCGCGACGGCGGATAAAACCCGGAATGCAAAACGGCCCCATGCTGGTGCATGGAGCCGCTCCGCGCCTACGGTATGTGTGGGGTCATTCCGCGGGCTGAGCTGCATTTTCGGCCTGTTGCGTCAAGTGATCGCGGGCCGGCAGGAAGAAGGTGACGCAGCATTCGAACACAGCCAGCGCCCCCAACACGAGGAAGACCATGGTAAAGCCGCCAACCACCGAGTGCAGCCACCCGGTCAGCGGCAACGCCGCGGCACCAACCAGCAATCCGACCAGGTATTTCAGCGCAAACACGCGCGAACGGATTTCCTTGGACGTAAACCGCGCGATGATGGTGTCGTGGATCGGGATGATGGAGAAGACGATGAACATCATCGCCGTGGCCGCACCGAGCAGGCCTTCGTTATAGGCATAAGCGACCAGGAAAATCAGCGGTGCCTGCAGCGCGACGGCGATAATGTAAATCGGTTTCAGACGGTATTTGTCCAGCAGATGCCCCATCATGACCTGGGCCATGGAGGCAACGACAAACACGCCAAAACCCCAGAATCCCGCCTGTGACACGTTTCCAGCAAGGTCGCCCAACCGTTCGGTGAACAGCTTCGGAAGAGAGTTTGTCGTCGAGTTGAAAATGAGCATGCCGGGTGCCGACGCCAACAGCACGACGAAGATCGCGCGTTTGACCTGTTCCGGCGTCGCGCCGATGAACTTGTCTTTCTTGGCGAGCGGATGGGGCTCCGGTGCGTTCCGGGAAAACACCAGATAGGCCAGGCCGACAAGGATCGAGATCACGCCCGGCACGATGAAGGCGGCCCGCCAACCATAGAGGTCGGTCAGAAAGCCGGAAACCACGGCGGCACAGGCCACGCCGAAATTGCCCCACACGCCGTTGATGCCCAACTCCCGGCCAAGCGATTTGGCGTTCTCCGCGACCATGGAGATACCGACCGGATGATAGATGGCGGCGAAAATGCCGATGACAAGCAAGCCTCCCGCGACCTGATACGGTCCGTTGGCAAACCCGGTCATGACCGATGCCGTGCCGATGCCGATGAAGAACACGGTCATCATGCCGTGCTTGGACCATTTGTCACCCAGCCATCCCGCGGGAAGAGAGAACGCCCCGAAGGCGACGAAACTCGCGGTCGAGAGCGCCAGGAGAAACCCGTACGACCCCTTTTCGGTCAATCCGTCGGCCCATTCGACGACCGCGTTCGTCGCCCCGCCCTCAAACGGCAGTGCGCCAACCAACTCTTTGATGGCCTGTGCGAACGTCAGCTGAAAGGCCGGATCCAGGGACATGCTCACGACGGCCGTCGCGTAGATGAGAAGGAATAAATGATCGAGCAGATGGCCGATATTCAGGAACAGGAACTGGACGCCGTGGCGGTCGTTGTAGGACATGGTCGTTTCCTCGTCTTCCCGGTAAGGCTTTATGCCCATCCGGTTTTTTGGTCTGGTCGTAGTCGTCGTCTAGGATAGATGCACGAACCAGCCTCGACAGTCTTTCCGCATTCTGTCAATTTATATCGCGAAACGGACAATCGAGACCCCGCATGGACGGCCCCCTTCGCGAACAAACCCATCAGGACAACATCGACCGGGTCCAAGCCCTGCAGGCCGTGCCGCGCCCCGTGGTCGCCGCCGCCACCGACTATCCGGCGGGTCAGGCGACCCGCTGGCATTCCCATCCCCGCGCCCAATTGGTCTATGGAATCTCCGGCGTCATGGCCGTGACGACCGAGGCCGGCGTTTGGGTCGTGCCGCCGGAACGCGCCGTCTGGGTGCCGGGCGGCATGGCGCACCGGGTCGATTTCCCGACCGACGTCAAGATGCGCAGCCTGTGGGTCAGCCCGGAAGCCGCCGGCAATCTGCCGCAAACCTGCAGCGTCGTCACCGTGTCGCCGTTGCTGCGCGAACTGATCCGCACCGCCGTCGCCATCCCCGCCGAATACGATACCGACGGCCCGGACGGCCGCCTGATGGCGGTGATCCTCGACCAGTTGCAGGTCCTCGATCAGGCACCTCTGCACTTGCCCTGGCCCGAAGATCCACGCCTGCGCCGCATCGCCGAAGCCCTGATCAATGACCCGGCGCTGGATACGAACCTCGACGCCCTGGCCAAATCGGCGGGCGCCAGCGCCCGCACGCTGGCGCGATTGTTCGTCAAGGATACGGGCATGACCTTCGGCGCCTGGCGGCAACAGGCTCGGCTGCTCAAGGCACTCGAACTGCTCGCCGCCGGCCAACCGGTGACGGCGACCGCCCTCGACCTCGGCTACGACAGCCCGTCCGCCTTCATCGCCATGTTCAAGAAGGCCCTGGGCGTGTCGCCGGGGCGGTATTTCCGCTAGACCTGTCCGCCCGCCCCTACATCAACAGCGGCCGCAGCCCATCCCAGGTCAGCTTGATCCCGGTGAAGAACAGCAGCACATAGCACACGCCGAAGAACACCTTATCCGACAGGCGGGTCTGACCCCACAGGCCGATGCGCATGCCGATGGGCACCAGCGGCACCAGGACCAGCGCGGTCCAAAGAACTTCCGGCGTAAACTGCCCCAATTCCCAATAGGCCGGAAACTTCATCAGGTTCACGGCCCAGAAGAAGATCGCGAAGGTCCCCACAAAGGGCCGTTTGGCCAACCCGCGCGGCAGCAGGTAGACCTGCACCGGCGGCGAGCCGGCATGGGCGAAGAAACTGGTGAAGCCGCCGCACATGCCCCAGAACACGCCGCGCACGCCCGGCTGCCGGGCGCCGTCGGGTTTGGGCCTGAACGGCAACCAATGATCGAGGGTGAACACGATGGCGATCAGGCCGACCATCAGGCGCGTGCCTTCCTCCGTCATGAACTGAAATCCGGCCCAGCCGGCCGCGGTGCCGAGCACGGCCCCCGGCAGAAGGAACTTGAGGTCGGGGCCGCTGAAATCCTTGCGGTAGACCCAGATGTTGATGAAGTCGATGGACATCAGCACCGGCAGCATGATCGCTGCCGCCATGGGCACGGGCACGATCAGCGACATCATGGGCACGGCGATCAACGCCAGGCCCGAGCCGAACCCGCCCTTGGAAATGCCCGCGATCAAAACCGCCGGCACGGCGAGGAAATAGAACAGGGGATCTGTGATCATGTCAGGGAGCGGGTCCATCGGGGGTGAAGGGAGCAGGCGGCGCGGCGGCGGATTTGCGGCGGCGCAGGCGCACCTTGCGGAACAACAGTTCCACGGGATAGGTCGCCGCCGACCGCAGGCCGGCGACGGAGGTCAGGTTACGCATGCCCTGGCGGGCCGTCGCCATAAGCTCTTCCAGAACGATGTCCTCCTCGACCTCGCCGACCTCTTTGACCTGACGCAGGCGGTTGAGCGACAGAAAGCCCAGGACCGCCGCCAGGCCGAAGAAGAAATCCCAATGGCGCAGGTTGATGGCCTGGAACACATGGCGGGTTTCCGGTTCGGTCCAGCGCAGGATCAGGGTCAGTTCACGGTCCGTGAACCAGTCGGCGAACAGGCCGCCGATGATCGGCGCCGTGCCGGCGCAGATCGCGGTGATGAGGGACGAGACGGACAGATAGCTCGCCGCCGCCCCGCGGGGCGCCAGCTTCAACCCCATGTTGCCGGACGCCAGGGTCACCCCGGCCGTCGAAACGCCGGTCAGGATATGAATGACGACCAGCAGCGGAATGGTCAGGACATGCTTTTCCGGCAGGGTCGTGAAGGTCCAAAGAAAGATCGACAGCACGAACAACGGCGCCGCAACGGTCAGCACCCCCTTGTTGGAGACCCGGTCGGCGATCCGCCCCCAGGTCTTGATCACCGCGATGTTGGCCGCCTGGCTGATGATCAGCAGCATCGTCACCATGGTGACGCTGAGACCCAGGCGCTTGTACAGGTAGACCGTGAAGAAGGGGGCCGCCAGATTGATGGCGAAATTCCAGGATCCCAGGAAGATCACCAGATTGCGGAAATTGACGTCCTTCAAGGGCTGGGCCAGGCGTTCGGTCAGCGGCAGGTGCCGTTCCGCCGGCGGCATGGCCGGTTCCGGAATGCGGCACATGCAATAGACGCTGACGCAGCCGGCCAGGAAGGCCAGAACCAGCAGGATCGAATATCCATAGGCCTCGCGGTGCGGCAGCAGGCGGCTCCATTCATCGACGAACACACCGGCTAGCAGGCTGACCGCCATGCCCATCCCGGTCATCCACATCAGGCGGTTGGCGAACACCGCGCCCATGCGGTGTTCCGGCACCAGATCGCGGATCCAGGAATTGAACGAGCAGCCGACAAAGGCCCCCAGGCTGTAGCGCAGCGTGAGACCGAGCAGCAGCAGGAACAAACCGACCTCTTTCGAAGGCACCAGAACCGCCGCCGCCATGACCAGCAGCATGGGCCGGCTGGCGGCCCCGAAGACGACGGCCAGGAAGCGCCGCCGGCGCACCTTCTCTACCACCTGGACGGCCGGCAGAAGGGCCAGTTGCCCCAGGTTCGGCAAGGCCGCAAGCAAGCCGATGGCAAGGTTCGATGCGTCGAGATACAGCGCATAGGCGACCAGGATCGGCCCCAGTGCCAGGGTCTCCATCCCCTGGGCCCAGACACCGTTGTGGACCAGCCATTTCAGCCCGGTTTCAACCTCGTCCTCGCTCAGGGATTGGGACGGCGCCAGGCGCTCGGAAATGGACATGGCCCGGCCGATCAGGCCTCAAACTTTTGGGTCTGAGCCTTGAGCGCAGCCTTCTGGGCATCGCGAAAGCCGACGACGACTTCATCGTCGAACAGGAACACCGGCCGCTTGATGAGGGTCGGATGGGCCGCCAGAAGCGCCTTGGCCTTGGCGGCGTCGAGGCCGTCCTTATCGGCGTCGGGCAGCCCGCGCCAAGTGGTCGACGATTTGTTGACCAGAACTTCCCAGCCCACGGCATCGATCCAACGCGCCAGTTCGGCGGCCGGAACGCCGTCGGCGCGAACATCCTTTACCTGATGGGCGATGCCTTCATCGGCCAGCCACTTCAGCGCCTTCTTGCAGGTGTCGCAGGTCTTCAGGCCCCAGACGGTCAGCATGACCCCTCCCCTTTTGTGGTTCGCCGTTTACGATACGGGCACAAGTCCCTATATGTCATCGGCATTGAATTTTGCCAAGCCGCCCAACACGTTTCACAGAGCAGAGGCACCCCGACATGCTGGCCCTGATCTCCCCCGCCAAGAAGCTGGATTTCGAATCCGACCCGACCCTGGACAATCATACCCAGCCCGATTTCCTCGCCAAGTCGACGAAACTGGTCCAGGCCGCGCGCAAGCTGTCGCGCCAGGACCTGCGCAATCTGATGGGCATCAGCGAGACGCTGGCCGACCAGAACTTCCAACGCTTCAAGGATTTCAAACCGCCCTTCGACCTGACCAACGCCAAGCAGGCGGCCATGGTGTTCAATGGCGACACCTATGTCGGCCTGAAGGCACGGGAGATGTCCAAGGCTGATCTGACCTACGCCCAGGACCATCTGCGCATCCTGTCGGGGCTTTACGGCCTGCTGCGGCCCCTCGACCTGATCCAGCCCTACCGCCTGGAAATGGGCCTGAAGTTTGCCAACCCGGGCGGCGAGAATTTGTATCAGTTCTGGAACGGCACCCTGACCGAAGCCGTCGACAAGGCCGTCACCGGCCACAAGGACCCGACAATCGTCAACCTGGCGTCCAACGAATATTTCAAGGCCATCGACCTCAAGTCCCTGAACGCCCCGGTGATCACGCCCGTGTTCAAGGAAGTCAATCAGGGGCAGGCCCGGGTGCTCGGCATGTTCGCCAAACAGGCCCGCGGCATGATGGCGCGCTACATGATCGTCAACCGCATCGAAACCGCCGATGGACTTAAAAAATTCACGGATGGCGGCTATCGTTTCCAGGCGGATCAGAGCGACGACAAGACCTGGGTATTCACCCGCAAACAGCCGCCCAAGGTGACGAAATAGGCTTGGTGCCAACCCCGGCGGCGCGCTACCATTTCCGATCCTCGGGCATACGGCAGACGCCCGGCATCATCAGGCGGAAGTCCCGTCCAAGCTCTGCCCTGACGTAGGCCCGACCCGGCGCCAATCGGTTCCAGGCCGCCGCTTCACGAAAGGGTTCCGAAATGGACGCAGACACCGCCGGCACCGCGCCGCAACCCGCCACTGCAAGCCCGCCCGCCGTCGGCTTTGCCGAGGCCGCACGCTATTGGCTTTACCTGGGCTTCATTTCCTTCGGCGGCCCGGCCGGTCAGATTTCGATCATGCAGACCGACTGCGTCGACAAGAAACGCTGGATCGACCAGCAGGCGTTCCTGCGCGGCCTCAACTATTCCATGCTGCTGCCGGGCCCGGAGGCACAGCAGTTGGCCGCCTATATCGGCTGGCGCCTGCACGGCATTTGGGGAGCGGTGACCGCCGGCACGCTGTTCTTCCTGCCCGGCGCCATTCTGATGATGGCCCTGGCCTGGGTCGCCGCCGCCCATGGCGACAACACTTGGGTCATCAAGGTGTTCAACGGCATCAAGCCCGCCGTCATCGGCATCATCGTGTTCGCCGTGTGGCGGATCGGCAAGAAGACCTGCAATTCCATTCCCGCCGTGACCTTGGCGGCGGCGGCCTTCGCGGCGTTGTATTTCGCCCATGTCCCCTTCCCGCTGATCATCCTGGCCGCCGGCATCCTGGGCGCCATGATCCCGGCCCTGGGCCGGGTCGGCGGCCATGGGTCCGGCGGCGACGGGAGCCAGACGGACAGCCATCACATGCAGCGCCCGCCGGGCAATCCGTGGATCCGGCTGGCCAAGATTTCGCTGGTGTTCCTGGTGCTGCTCGCCCTGCCGGTCGTGGCCCTGGTGGCGTTGGCCGGCCCGGCGCCCTTCGTGGCCGTGGCCAAGCTGTTCACCACGGCGGCCTTCGTGACCTTCGGCGGGGCCTATGCGGTGCTGCCCTATATCACCGATGCGGCCGTCAACACCCATGGCTGGATCGCGCCGGGCGACATGCTGAACGGCCTCGCCCTGGCGGAAACCACGCCGGGGCCGCTGGTCCTGGTCAACACCTATGTCGGCTTTTTCGCCGGATGGAACGGGGCCGGGGCGGCGCATCTGTCGCAGGTCGCCGCCGCGCTGCTGGCGGCGGCGCTGACGACCTATGTCACCTATCTGCCGTCGTTCTACTTCATCATTGCCGGGGCCCCCTATGTGGACGCCCTGCAAAAGAACGAACACGCCCGGCGGGCGCTGTCCGGCATCACCACGGCCGTGGTCGGCGTGATCTTCAACCTGGCGGTGTTTTTGGGAGAATCCGTTCTGATCACGGCGTCGGGCAGCATCGATTGGACCGCCGCCGCCGTCGCCACCGGCGCCCTGGCCCTGCTGCTGTCCGGCAAGGTGCCGATCCCGGCCCTGGTCGGCATCGGCGCCGTGCTGGGGGCGAGCGGGATCGTTTAAGCCCCGCCCGTCACCACCGCCCGCCATACAGGGCCGTTGCCCGCACGGCGATCCGGCGCTATCAAATGCGCATTCCCGGACCGGGATGAATACCAAGAGAGGATTTTCCATGCCGCAACCCGCACCCGCGCGCATCGGCGACGCCGCCGAGGATATCGATACGCCGGCCCTGCTGATCGAACTGGACGCGTTCGAACGCAACCTGCGGAAAATGGCCGATTTCGCCAAGGAGGCCGGTGTCCGCCTGCGCCCCCATTCCAAGACCCACAAATCGGCCCATATTTCACGTCTGCAGATGGAATTGGGCGCGGTCGGCGTGTGCTGCCAGAAGGTCTCCGAGGCCGAGGCCCTGGTCCAGTCCGGCATCAACGACGTGCTGATTTCCAACCAGGTGGTGGGGCGGCACAAGCTCAACCGCCTGTCGGCCCTGGCCCGTCACGCCAAGGTCGCCGTCTGTGCCGACGACGCGGACAACGTGGCGGATCTGAACGCCGCTGCCGGCCAGGTCGGCGTGATCATGGACGTGCTGGTGGAAATCGACGTCGGCGCCGGGCGCTGCGGCGTGGCCCCGGGCGAAGCGGCGGTGGCCCTGGCCAAGGAGATTGACCGGTCTCGCAACCTGCGGTTCGCCGGATTACAGGCCTATCAGGGATCGGCCCAGCACATCCGCGATTTCGCCGAACGCAAGATGGCCATCAACGCGGCCCAGGTCCTGACCAAGAAGACGGTCGAACAATTGGCCGAGGCCGGGCTGGAATGCGACACGGTCGGCGGCGCCGGCACCGGGACCTACGAATTCCACACGAAATCAAAGGTTTGGAACGAGCTGCAATGCGGGTCCTACGTGTTCATGGATGCAGACTACGGCCAGAACCGCATGGCCGACGGCAAGCCGTTCCAGGCCTTCGAAAATTCCCTGTTCGTGCTGGCCACGGTGATGTCGAAAACCAGCGACGATTTTTGCGTCGTCGATGCCGGACACAAGGCGCTCGGCAACGACCAGGGTTTTCCCCTGGTGTCCGAGCTGGAAGAAGTCACCTATTCGAAACCGTCGGACGAACACGGGCGGCTGGACCTGAGCGAGACCCGACAGGCGCTCAAGTTGGGCGACAAGGTGCGGCTGATCCCCGGGCACTGCGATCCGACCGTGAACCTTTATGACTGGTACGTGGGCGTGCGCAACGGCCGGGTCGAAGCGCTTTGGCAGGTCACCGCCCGCGGGGCCCTGACCTGACGGGACCGGCGATCGGAAATCTTGGACCGCCCACCCTGCTTGCGCCTAAGATGCTCCCATGGGCACGGAGGGGAACGCGGCGGCCCATACAGCCGCGTTAAGAAAACACGACCTCGGCAAAATCAAAGGAAAGTTTGTCATGAATAAAATCGTCTACATCCTTGGCGCGATCATCGCCCTTATCGTCGCCGTCGGCATCTATCTGTTCGTGTTCGCCGGCGACCTGATCAAGACCGCCGTCGAAACCATCGGCAGCGACGCCACCCAGGCCGAGGTAACGCTGAACTCCGTGGACCTGGACATGTTCCAGGGCACCGGCGCCCTGAAAGGCCTGACCGTCGGCAACCCCAAGGGTTTCAAGACGCCGAGCGCGTTTGAACTGGGCGCGATCTCGCTGCACATCGACAAGGATTCCATCGGCAAGAACCCGATCGTCATCAAGTCCATCGCCATCACGGGCCCGGTCGTGACCTATGAAAAAGCCGACGGCAGTTCCAACGTCGACGCCATCAAGGCGAACGTCGATGCCTATGCCAAGAAATTCGCGGGTTCCGGCGGCGAAGCCAAAACGGAAGCGGCCTCCGGCGAGGAACAGAAGCTGGTGATCGAAAAGCTGACCATCACCGGCGGCAAGGTGAACCTGAGTGCCGGGATCCTGGGCGGGAAAACGATCGATGCCGCCCTGCCCGACATCACCCTGACCAACATCGGCAAAGACTCCGGCGGCTCCAGTCCCGCCGCGGTGACCAAGGCGGTGATCGACAAGCTGACCGCAGGCATCATGTCCATCAATCCGGAAAAACTGATCGGCAACGCCGCCAAAATGATGGAAGGCGCCGTCAAGGGGGCAACGGACGCCGTGAAGGGTGTTACCGAAGGCGCCAGCGGCGTCACCGAAGGGGCCGGTAAGGCCATCGAAGGCGCGGGCGATAAGATCAAAGGCCTGTTTGGAAAATAGAACGCGATATCAGAATTTTACGCGTCAAGGCGGGTCCTTCGGGGCCCGCCTTTTTTCTTGCCCGAATGCGCGCGAAAACGGTTTTTCCGATGACAGTCAGCGAAACAATCCATATCTCTCTTTATTGCGAATAATTCTTAATTGCACTATATTCATTTCAACAAACGCCGCCCCAAGATTTTCGGCTGGCAACCGCCCTGAAAGGAACCACCCATGTCACGCAAACTGATCAAAACAGGCACCTATTCCATGATGCACTTGGTTGTCGCGGTGACGGTGGCCTATGTCCTGACCCGCGATTGGCACATTGCCTTGGGCGTCGGGATCATCGAACCCATGGTGCAGACCGTCGCCTACTCGGTCCACGAGGCTTTGTGGGGCAAGGTCGAGGCACCCGCCAAGGATGACCGCGCCAGTTCCGGCGGCACGGCGGCGATGGCCGCCTGAGACCACCGGTAACAGCGATCCGCCGCCGCCTTTAGCCCGTGTTTCGGATGCAGATTCGCTGTAGACTTAAAGGCAATGGGTACGTGGACATTCATCAAGATCGCTTCCGCATGCATCGGCGTGTTGGCTTGCATGGCCGCAGCCTCCTCGACAAACGCAGCCGCCAACAGTCCGGCGATTATTGAGACGGCCAGCGAGTCCCCCGCTCCCTCGCATAACTACAACATGCATCGGCATCTGCTTCACCTGCTTCGCATCGCGGACAGTCTCGCCCGCAGAGACTTCAAGGAGGTTGCCCGCCTCGCCGATCAAAAGCTGGGGCTGCAGTCGAGCGGCGGCAAGAGGGATGCCGCACCGGAATTCGTGGAACCCGACCAGAACATATGGGAACTGGGCTGGCGGTTCCGCCAGCAGGGATCACGTTTGTCCGAATTGGCGAAAGCGGCGGCGGAAAATCCGGCGCAGGTGGATGCGGCCACGGTTGATCGCGAATTCGTTAACCTGGCCAAGGCCTGTCACGAATGTCACGCCGTCCTTAAAGACCCTTGATGCCGGGCATCGGCCAAACCGCGCCGCCCAGGGTTAGGCCACCGCCCGTCCGACCCGCCGGCCCGGCCGCGCCCCGGTCCAGGCGAGATCATGCCAAACCAAGGCCCCGTTCACATAAACGCGTTCGATCCCGCCGGCCGGTGTCTCCGGTGCTTCGAACGTGGCCCGGTCGATCACCGTCTTCGGGTTGAACAGCACCAGATCGGCGAATGCTCCTTCACGGATCACCCCCCGATCTTTCAGGCCGAACACGCTGGCCGGCTTGCCGGACATGCGGTGGACGGCTTCTTCCAAGGTCAACACGCCCTCGTCCCGGCAGTAATGGCCGAGCACCCGGGGGAACGTCCCCCACAGGCGCGGATGCGGCCGCCCTTCGTCGATGGGCAGACCGTCCGAGGCGATCATCGCGCCCGGGAACGCCATGATGCGGCGCACCTCGGCCTCGTCCATGCGGAAATAGACCGCCCCTGCCGGCGACAGACGACGGATCGCCTCGTCCACGGAACAGCCCCATTCGGCGACGACGCTGTCGAATTCGCGGCCGACCAATTCCGGATGGGGAACGGAGGACGTCAGCACGGTCTTTTCCGAGGTCGACAGAAAATCCTTGAGCAGGATCGTCGAGGTCGCCGTGTAGGGATACAGGTCGTAATCCAAGGTGATGTCTTTCTGCGCCGCCTTGATATGGGCCAGGCTGTCGTGGCTCTTGCCCCAGTTTTCCCGACCGACGCATTTGTGGTGGGAAATCACCGTGGCCGCACCGGACCGCCGGGCGATGTCGATGGTTTCGTCCACCGATTCCACCAGATCCGGGCCTTCGTTGCGCATATGGGTGGTGTAGAGCGCCCCGAAATCCTTGAGACAGGCCGCCAGTTCGACAATTTCGTCCGTGGGCGCATGGATCGCCGTGGGATAGGCCAAGCCCGTGGACAGGCCGACGGCGCCGTCCTTCAGGCTTTGCTCCAGCATCCGCGCCATTGCGTCGATCTCGGCCTTGGTCGCGGCACGGTCAAAGGTATCCATCATCACCCCGGCGCGCAGGGTCGAATGGCCGACCAGGGAAGCCACGTTGATGGCGGCCGGGCTGTCGGCCAGGGCGGCGTTGTAATCGGCCAGGGTGGGGAACCGATAATCGGCCCAGCTGCCGAGCAGCGCCATCGGGCCCGGCGGGTCCGACTCACCGGCCCGACTGCCCGGCACGAAGGGTGCCAACGACACGCCGCAGTTGCCGGTGACCACGGTCGTCACGCCTTGGCTGGTCTTGGGCGCCACGCTGGGCTGGGTCAGAACCAGGCGGTCGTCGTGGGTGTGGACGTCGATAAAGCCGGGCGCCAGGGCTAGGCCGCTGCCATCAATCGTTTCCTTGGCCATGGCCCCTTCGGCCACCAGGTTTCCCACCGCCATGACACGGTCACCCGAAACCCCCACATCGGCGCGCCGTATGGGGCCGCCGGTGCCGTCGATGACATCGGTATCGGTGATTAAAAGATCATATGCGGACATGGTGGAAAGTCTCCTGATGCGTCGTGATGGGGGTCATATTACATGGCCGGAGGCCGGGCGCCAGATGACCGCGGCCCTTGACGTAACGGCACCGTTGTCAGCGCCCCGATCCTTGCCTACAACCGAGGTGTTAAGGAGACAGCCCATGGCCGATTACCGAGCCCCCCTGGACGACATGCGCTTCGCGCTGAACGAGATCGCAGGCCTGGATGCCGTGAACCAACTGCCCGGGTTCGACGACGCGACGCCGGATCTGGTCGACGCGATTCTCGATGAAGCCGGCAAATTCGGCGCGGACGTCCTTGCTCCGCTTAATCACACGGGCGACCAGGAAGGCTGCGTCCTGGAAAACGGCGTGGTCCGCACGCCCAAGGGATTCCCCGACGCCTATCAGCAGTTCGTCGAGTCCGGCTGGAACGGCATCTGGGCGCCGGAAGATTGGGGCGGCCAAGGTCTGCCCGTGCTGGTGGCGACGGCGGTGTCGGAAATCTGGCACGCCGCCAATCTGTCCTTTGCCCTTTGCCCCATGCTGACGCAAAGCGCCATCGAGCTGCTGCTGTCCCACGGCTCCGACGAGATCAACGCCATCTACCTGGAAAAGCTGGTCACTGGACAGTGGGCCGGGACCATGAATTTGACCGAACCGCAGGCCGGATCGGACCTGGCGCGTATTCGCTGCAAGGCCGAACGCGCCGACGGTCACTATCTCGTGCGGGGCCAGAAGATCTTCATCAGCCATGGCGAACACGACATGGCGGAAAACATCGTCCACATGGTGCTCGCGCGATCCCCCGACGGGCCCGAAGGGATCAAGGGCCTGTCCCTGTTCGTGGTGCCCAAGTTCCTGCCCGATGCGGACGGTAACCCGGGGGCGCGCAACGATCTGCGGTGCGTCTCGCTGGAACACAAAATGGGCATGCACGCCAGCCCGACCGCGGTCATGTCCTATGGCGATGACGGCGGCGCCCGGGCCTTCCTGATCGGCGAGGAAAACCGTGGGATTGAGTACATGTTCATCATGATGAATGCGGCGCGTCTGGCCGTTGGCATGGAAGGCGTGGGCATCGCCGAGCGGGCCTATCAGCAGGCCCGCGATTTCGCCAAGGACCGCGTGCAAAGCCGTGCCCTCACAGGTGGCGGGGCCGATCCCGTGACCATCATCCACCATCCGGACGTGCGCCGCATGCTGCTGGCCATGCGGGTGCAGACGGAAGCCGTCCGCGCCATCGCCTACCGGGTCGCGGGCGCCGTCGATATCTCCCGGCGCCACGCCGATCCTGAAGAGCGCGCCCGTGCCCAAAGCTTCGTCGACCTCATGACTCCCGTCGCCAAGGCCTTTTCGACGGACGTTGCGTCCGAGGTCGCCGACCTGGGCATTCAGGTCCACGGCGGCATGGGCTATATCGAAGAAACCGGGGCGGCGCAGCACGCGCGGGACATCCGCGTAACCCGCATCTACGAAGGCACCAACGGTATTCAAGCGAACGATCTGGTCGGCCGCAAGGTCGCCCGCGACGAAGGCGTTGCCGCCGGCGAATTGATCAAGGCCATGCGGGAAACCATCGCCGACCTGACCGCCGATGACGGCGGGCTGAGCGATTTGGCCGAACCCTTGACTGCCGCCGTCCGCGCCCTGGAAACGGCGACCGACTGGATCGTCGATACCTGGCCCCAGGACCCGGCTCCGGCCGCCGCCGGCGCCGTGCATTACCTGCGCCTGATGGGCATCGCCACGGGCGGCTGGCTGCTGGCCCAGGGGGCCTTGTGCGCGGCCCGGCGCAGGGACCAAGGCGACACCGATCCCTATCTGGATCACAAGGTCCTATCGGCCCGTTTCTTCGCCGAACAGTACCTGCCCCAGGCGGCGGCGCTGCGGGCGACGATCCTGGCCGGCGGCGGCACCGTCGCCGCCGTTTCGCCCGACGCCTTCTAGGCCTTTCAGCGCGGCCCGACGGAACCTCGCCATCGCCCCGAATTACGGGGGTTGTGCCTTGATTTGTTAACCTTTTTCCTACAGTTTGGGGTCCTCATTCCCTGGGGATTCGAATGAACTCGCTAACGCGGTACGTATTGCGCCAACTTCTGGTTGGCATGATCCTTGTGACGACGGGCCTGACCTGCATCATCTGGCTCACGCAGTCGCTGCGGTTTGTCGAGATGATCGTCAACCGAGGATTGAGCGCGGGGACATTTTTCTATCTTTCCGGGCTTTTGCTGCCCAACTTCCTGATCGTCATCCTGCCGATCGCCCTGTTTACGGTGGTCGTGTTCATTTATGCGAAGCTGATCACCGACCGCGAACTGGTGGTCATGCGCGCGACGGGCTTCAGCCAGTTCGCGCTTGCCAAGCCGGCGCTGATCCTGGCGGTCATCACGGTCCTCCTGTCCTACACGCTGCACCTGAAATTGGTGCCGGAATCTTACCGTGCTTTTCGAGACCTGCAGTGGGACATCCGCAATAGCGTGTCCCACGTCTTGTTGAAGGAAGGCGAATTCAACAACGTCGGGAAGACGACCACGGTCTATGTGCGCGCCCGCACACCCGATGGACAGTTGCATGGCATTCTGGTTCATGACACCCGCGACAAGACCAAGCCGTTCACCTTGATGGCGGACCGGGGGGCCATGATCGATACGCCGACCGGCCCTCGCGTGGTCATGTTCAAGGGCAATCGGCAGGAAGTCGACACGGCCACCAACAAGCTCTCGATCCTGTATTTCGACCGCTGGGTCTACAATCTGGCCATCGGCGGCCCCCAGGGAGCGCGATGGCGCGAACCCCGGGAACGCACGCTTGACGAACTGTTCGACACCCGCAATCAGATCCACCTGATCGGCGCGCAGAACGTCGGAAAATTTATCGTCGAAGCCCACCGACGGCTGATTGCGCCGATGCTCTGCCTGACCTTTACCATGATCGGCCTGAGTTGCCTATTGACGGGGAATTTCGGCCGTCGGACTCAAACCGCGCGGGTTCTCGCCGCCGTCGGAAGCATGGTGATGCTGCAGGCGATCATCCTCGGCGTGGAAAACATGACCGCTAAGAACCTTGACCTGATTCCGCTGCTTTACGCCGCTGTCCTGGCACCTATGCCGCTTTGCTGGCTGGTCATGGTCAAGCCGCCGTCGGCGGCCCCAGCCATGCCCAAGACGGCCTGAGGACGGAGAACGACATGCGCTTGTCGATGATCCTGTCCGTTTATATCGGGCGACAATTCCTGGTCAGCTTCCTTGGCATCTTCTGCCTGTTCCTTTTGCTGATCCTGCTGTTCGATTCCGTTGAGCTGCTGCGGCGCACGGCCCAACATGATTCCGTGACCTTCGCGATGGTCATGGAGATGTCCCTTTTGAAACTGCCGTTCATGGGTCAGAAAACCTTTCCCTTCGCCATTCTGTTCGGCGGCATGGCCGCATTTTGGCGGCTGACGCGCACCAATGAACTGGTCGTGACGCGGGCGACCGGGATTTCCGCCTGGCAGTTCATGCTGCCGGTTCTGTTCCTCGCCTTCCTTCTGGGCATTCTTCAGGTCACGATCATCAACCCCCTGTCGTCGTCCATGCTGGGCCGCTACGAACGGCTGGAAGCGACCCGTATTGAAGGACACACCAGTTTCTTATCCATTTCCAATTCGGGCCTGTGGCTGCGTCAGGCCGACGACAAAGGCCAAAGCGTCGTCCACGCGGAACGCGTCCTGCAGCAGAAAAGCGAGGTCGAGTTACGTGATGTCTTGGTCTTCCTTTACGAAGGCAAGGACACGTTTCGCCAGCGCGTCGATGCGCAATCGGCCCGCCTCGAGGACGGTTTCTGGCATCTCACGGAAGCCTGGATATTCGAGCCCGAATTGCCGGCCCGATATGAAAAAAATTACTGGCTGCCGACGGACCTGACCGTCAACCGCATCCAGGATAACTTCGCGCCGCCGGAAACCATGTCTTTCTGGGATCTGCCACACTTTATCGATACGTTGGAAAACGCCGGGTTTTCAGCCATCCGCCACCGCCTGTATTGGCACACCCTATTGTCGGCACCGCTGTTGATGTGCGCCATGGTCCTGATCGCCGCAACGTTCACCCTGCGCCAGACGCGGCGCGGCGGCACGACGTACATCATCTCGGGCGGAGTCTTGACCGGCTTCGTTCTGTATTTTTTCTCCGATATCGTCTTCGCCCTTGGTCTATCGGATAGCATTCCGGTGCTGCTTGCCGCCTGGACCCCCTCGGGCGTCGCGACCATGCTGGGTGCCGCGATGCTGCTGCATTTGGAGGACGGCTGACCGCCATGCAAAACAGCCGACAAACGCTCCGCGGCCTTATGACCGCGCCGCTTCTGGCGGCAGCGCTGTCGCTGACGGCACCGGCACAGGCCGCCCTGAGCGGCGCGACGGCTGAACGCCCGCTCGGCATTCTCTTTCAACGCACGCCACGGCCCATCGCCCCCGCAGCCGGCGGCTCCCTGGCCCCAACGCCTGCGACGGTCCTCAAGCCTGTTTCCGAACCCGCCACAACCCCTCTCCTGCCGAGGCTGCCTCAGGCCCTGCCGGCATCTGCACCGCCCGTCCCAACCGATGAGCCGCCGGAGGTTCCGGTCAATTTATTGGCCGATGAAATGAGCTTCGACCGTGAAAACGGTCTGGTTTCAGCCTATGGCAACGTGGAAATCACCCATGGCGAACGGGTGCTGCTGGCCGACAAGGTAACCTATAACCAAAACACGGACATCGTGCAGGCGGTCGGGAACATCACCATCCTGGAACCCTCCGGCGAAACCCTGTTCGCCGACCAGATTACCATCTCCGGCGACCTGAAGGACGGCCTTGTCCGCAACATCGGCATGATCCTGACCGATCGCTCTCGCCTCGCGGCGGAGGGAGCCAAACGGTCGGGCGCTCTCATTACCGAGTTGCGAAAAGGGGTCTATACGCCTTGCAAGCAATGCGCCGAAGATCCCGACGCGCCGCCGCTCTGGCAGATCAAAGCCGTCAGGGTCATTCACGACAAACGCAACAAGACGATCGAATACCGGGATGCCTGGCTCGAAGTTTATGGCTATCCGGTGCTCTATACGCCCTATTTCATCCACCCCGACCCCAGCATCCGGCGCAAGGCGGGATTCTTGGCACCTGGTTTTGGCGGATCATCCGACCTCGGGTTCGTAACCCGGCTGCCCTATTTCTATCCCTTTGACGAAACGTCCGACATTACCGCCACCCCGGCGTTATCAGAATCCGAAGGGTTGCAGCTGACGCTCGACTACCGCAAGCGGTTCATGAACGGCAAGCTCGATGCGCAGGTCAGCGGAATCAACGATTCCGAAGACGAATTCCGCGGCCACATTGCGACCGAAGGCATTTGGGACCTGAACAAGACCTGGCGCGCCGGTTTTGACATCAACCGGGCCACCGACGACACCTACTTGCGCCGGTTCGGTTTCGACAGCCCCCCTGTGCTGGAAAGCCGGGTCTATGCCGAAGGCTTCCGCGGCCGCAATTATCTGGCGGTCAACGCCTATGCGTTCCAGGATCAACGCGCCGACGCGGATTCCATCGACAGCCCCCTGGTTATGCCCTTGGTCGAATTCAGCCATGCCGGCGAACCGGACCGCTTTGGCGGAAACTTCAACGTCGAAGCCAGCCTGCTCGCCGTGTCCCGCGACGATAGCGGCAACGACACCCGGCGCATCTCGATCCGTCCGTCGTGGAACCGGCGATTCTCCGATTCCATCGGAAACCTGATCAACTTCTCCACCGGGATATGGGCCGACGCCTACCACGTCAACAACGTAAGCCGCGCCAACGACACCGATTTTACCGGCATGACGGGCCGAATTTTCCCTTATGCGTCACTCGATTGGCGTTTTCCGTTGATCAGTCAATTGGGTAAGGCCAGCCAAACGCTTGAGCCCATCGTCAACATCATCACCAGCCCGAACGGCGGAAATCCGGCGGAAATCCCCAACGAAGACAGCCAGGAATTCGAATTCGACGACACCAACCTGTTTGATGTGAACCGTTTCGGCGGCATCGACCGGGTGGAAGGCGGCACGCGGGTCAACTACGGCTTGAAATGGGGGCTTTACGGGCCGACCGGCTATGGATTGTCCTTACTGGTGGGGCAAACCTATCGGTTCCATACCGACGATACGTTCGCGGAAGGCAGCGGCCTGGAAGACGATCTGTCCGACATCGTCGCCAGCGCTCGCATCAATCCGTCGCGGTACCTCGATCTTGCCTACCGCACCCAGATCGCCAAAGACGGATTTTCCGCCCGACGCCACCAGGTACAAGCCACCGCCGGTGTCCCATTGCTGCGCGCGTCGGCCGGCTATATCTTCTTTGAAGAACCGGCGGATAGTGAGTTCACGGGCCGTGAGGAACTGTCGTTCTCCGCGTCCTCGCAAGTATCACGGGACTGGCGCATTAATGTCAGAGCGGTCCGAGACCTGGCCGCGAATGAAATGCGTTCCATCGCCAGTGACCTGATATTCGAAAACGAATGCCTGATCGTGACAACCCGTCTGTCGCGAACATTCTATGAGGACAGGGATCTGCAGCCCACGGATGCCTTTACCATCAATCTGCTGTTAAAGACTCTTGGACAGATCACCTTCTAAATGCGATTACCGCAGATCATGATTTTCTCCATCGGATTCCGCTCCGCCCCATCCCGCTTGGTCGCTCGGCTTGCCGTCGTCCTATTACTGGCCGTTTTCGCCGGCATTCCGGCGCCGGCCCAGGCCCAGCGCATGGGAATTGTGGCGACCGTGAACAGCGCGCCGATCTCCGAGTATGACCTCCATGCGCGCCTGAAATTCGTCATCGCGCTGTCCGGGCTGCCGGCCAACCGTGAAACCGCGTTGGAATTGGCGCCCAAAATCGTCGACACCCTGATCGACGAAGAATTGAAACGCCAGGAAGCGAAGACCCTTGGCATCGACATTCCCGAAAAAGCCATCGAAGCCGCCGTTCGAAGGTTTGAAAAGTCCCGCAGCATGCCCGCGAACGGCATGCTTGACCTTCTGGAACGCCTGAGCCTGTCCAAGGAGGTCTTATACCAGCAGATTCGCGCGGATCTGGCGTGGAACGAGGCCCTGCGCTTCCGGTTCCGGGCCCTGACCCAAATTTCCGATGAAGAGGTCGACGAGGAAATCGCCCGCCTGGATGCGGAAAAAGGGAAGCCCGTCGCCCTGCTGTCGGAAATCTTCCTGCCCGTGGACGCGCAACCCAAGGACGAAGAGACGCGGAAGGTCGCCGAGAGAATTCTGGGCGAACTGAAAAGCGGCACCCCGTTCCAGGCCATGGCTACGACTTTTTCTCAAAGCCCCACTGCCGCCGTCGGCGGTGACCTGGGCTGGGTGTCCCTGAATTCGCTGGCCCCGGAAGTCTCCCGCGCCCTTGCCGCAGTGAAGATCGGGGAGTTTTCCCCTCCAATCCGCACGGCCGCCGGCTGGGCGGTCTATTGGCTGCGTGATCAGCGCGTGTCCCAGGGTGCCTCCGGACCCGACGTCGATCCCAACATCGTGCTCCAGCAATTGACGATTCCGATCTCGGAAACCGGTCCGGCCAGCGAAGTAGAGGCAAAGCGCGACCTTGCGAAACGCCTGCGCCTGCGCGCCGACAATTGCGCCACCGTCGCCGCAATTCCGAAGACCGTGGCTGGCGGGTTGACGTCGGATACTCTGCGCGTCCGCTCCAGCCAGCTGTCACCCCTTGTGCGCGACGCCATCAAGGACCTGCCCGACGGCAAACCCAGCGAAATCATCAAGGTCCCGGGTGCATTCATGCTGTTCATGGTCTGCGAACGCGTTTCGGAGAATGCCAAGGATCAGCTGCGGACACAGGTGCGGAACCGCCTGGTCAACGACCGCCTCGACCTGGCGGCGCGGCAGTTCCTGCGCGACCTTCGACGAAACGCCTTCATCGAACGGCGATAGACGTGACCGCGACCGCCGTAACCGGCCCCCGACCGCTTGCTCTGACCATGGGTGAGCCCGCCGGAGTGGGTGGTGAGTTGACCCTCCAGGCCTGGGCTTCGGCCCGCGAGCGCACCGGCGTCTTTTTCGCGATCGATGATCCGGACCGCCTGCGGGCTCTTGCCGATCATCTTAAAATCGATGCTCCGATCGCAGAAATCACCGAACCCGGCCAAGCCGGCGACCAGTTTGACCGTGCCCTGCCCGTCTTGGCGGAACGCCTGTCGGCTCCCGTCACACCGGGCAAGCCCGACCCCGCCAACGCGGCCGCGGTGACCCAAGCGATCGCGCGGGCCGTGCACTTGGCATTGGATGGCACCGCTGCCGGAGTCGTCACCAACCCGATCCAGAAATCCGTGCTCTATGCCGCCGGCTTCAAGCATCCGGGGCATACGGAATACATCGCCGAACTCTGCGGCGGGAACGAGCCCGTAATGATGCTGGCCTGTGATGCGCTGCGGGCCGTGCCGGTAACCGTTCACGTCAGCCTGCGCGATGCCATCGCCAGCCTTGACGTTGCAACCATCATCGCCAAGGGCCGCATCACGGCGGCGGCGCTCAAACGTGATTTCGGCATCAACAAGCCGCGCCTCGCCATCGCCGGATTGAACCCCCATGGCGGTGAAGACGGGGCGCTCGGCACCGAAGACCGCGACATCGTCGCCCCGGCCGTGGCGGCCCTGCGTGCCGAAGGCATCGACGCCTGGGGACCGGCGCCGCCGGACACCCTGTTCAGCCCGCGCGCGCGCCAGGGCTATGACGCTGCCCTCTGCATGTACCATGATCAGGCGCTGATCCCGGTCAAGGCCCTGGATTTCGATGGCGGCGTCAACATCACGCTCGGCTTGCCCATCGTCCGCACCTCGCCGGACCACGGCACGGCCCTGGACATCGCGGGCACCGGCAAGGCCAGCCCGCAGAGCCTTGTCGCGGCCATGGTCGCAGCCCGCCAGATCGCCGCCAATCGGGCCCGGGGCGGCTGAGCGGCCCATGGGCGCCCCGCCAAACACCCCGCCCCCCTTGCCGCCCCTGCGCGACGTCATTCGTGATTTCGGCTTGGGCGCGCGCAAATCGCTCGGCCAGCATTTCCTGTTGGACAGCAACCTGACCGGACGCATCGCCCGCGCCGCCGGGGCGCTTGACGGCGTCAACGTGATCGAGATCGGCCCGGGGCCCGGCGGCCTAACCCGGGCCTTGCTGGATACCGATGCCGACGCCGTCTGGGCCGTGGAAAAGGACCGGCGCTGTGTCGCCGCCCTGCAGGCCCTGCAAGACGCCTATCCGGGCCGCCTGCATATCCTGGAGGCCGATGCCCTGGAACAGGACCTGGCGGCCCTGACACCCGCCCCCCGGGCCATCGTCGCCAATCTGCCGTACAACGTCTCGACCGTGCTGCTGCTGCAATGGCTGCGCCAGGCGGATCAGTTCACCCGCATGGTCCTGATGTTCCAAAAAGAGGTCGCCGATCGGCTGACCGCCGCCTCAGGCAGCAAGGCTTACGGACGGCTTTCGGTCGTCACCCAGTGGCGGGCACAGGTCCGCCCGCTGTTCAACGTCGCCAAGGAGGCCTTCACGCCACCGCCCAAGGTTGCCTCGACCGTGGTCGAAGTGATCCCGCGCGCCGAACCCCTGGCCCCCGCCAAAATGACGGACCTGGAAAAGGTGACGCAAGCGGCCTTCGGTCAACGCCGCAAGATGCTGCGCTCCAGCCTGAAGGGCATCGGTCTTGATCCGGCCCAGGCGGGCATCAGCCCCGAAGCCCGGGCGGAAGATCTCTCAGTTGAGGAATTCTGCGCGTTGGCGCGGCAGTTGGCGGCGCAGACCGCCTAGCCTTCGACACCCATCCCGCGCACGAAATCGACCAGACCGGTCTGGCGTTCCTGGTTCAGGCGCTCGGCCTTGAGGATCGCCTTGACGCTGTCGACGCTGGCATCCAGGTCGTCATTGACGACGATGTAGTCGTATTCGGCGTAGTGGCTCATTTCCGACTTGGCCCGCGCCATGCGTCCGGCGACGACCTCATCCGAATCCTGGCCCCGCCCTTTCAGGCGACGCTCCAGTTCGTCGATCGACGGCGGCAGGATGAACACGCTGACCAGATGCTCCCGCGCACTTTCACGCAGCTTGCGGGTGCCCTGCCAGTCGACGTCGAACAGCACGTCCTGGCCCCGGTCCAGGGCATCCCACACGGGCTTCTTCGGCGTGCCGTAGGAATTGTCGAACACCGTGGCGTGTTCCAGGAATTCGCCGTTCTTGACCATCTCGGCGAAGGTGTCCGGATCGTAGAAGTAATAATCCTTGCCATCGATCTCGCCGGGACGCGGCGGGCGGGTGGTCGCCGACACCGACATGACGATGTCGTCGTCTTCCGCCAACAGGCGGCGGGAAATACTGGTCTTGCCGGCACCCGACGGCGACGACAGCACCAGCATCATGCCTCTGCGTGAAATTTCCACCATGGTGCCGTCCCTATCCGTTCTATTCGATATTCTGGACCTGCTCGCGAAGCTGGTCGATCACGGTTTTCAGGTCGAGCCCCAGGGTTGTCAGATCCGTATCCGGCGACTTGGAGCACAGCGTATTGGCTTCGCGGTTGAACTCCTGGCACAGGAAATCCAGGCGCCGGCCCACGGGGCCTTCGGACTTGGCGAGCAGTTCACGGGCCGCCTGGGTATGGGCGGCGAGACGGTCCAACTCCTCACGAATATCGGCCTTGGTCATCAGCATGGCCGCTTCCTGGGCCAGGCGTTCTTCGGGCATCGCCGCGTTGTCGGCAACCAGGCGCTGGATCTGATCATTCAGGCGCTGGCGGATGGCGTCGGGCTGGGCGCCCGCGACCTGGCCCGCGCGGGCCGTCAGCTCGGCGACCTGATCGATTTGCGCCGACAGCACGGCAAGCAAGCGCGCCCCTTCTTCGTCACGCATGGCCGCCAGACCTTTGAGCGCCTTGCCCAGGTCGGCCATCATGGCTTTGGAGATGGCCTCGAAATCATCCTCGGCCATCATTTCGTCGACGGGCTCGATCACGCCGCGCAGACCCAGAATACCGTCGAGAGACGGCGGACGGGCATCCGGCACCTCTTCCTTCAGGCGTGCCATGCGGGCGGTCACCTGGGCAAGGAAATCGTCGTTGATGCGGTAGGCGCCGCCGCCCGTCTCCCGCCGGGTCGACAGATTGACCGACACGCTGCCGCGCTTGAATATCGCGTTGACCTTGGCGCGGACCAGCGGGTCCAGGGCCTCGAACCCCGGTGGCGGGCGGAACCGCAGGTCCAGGCCCTTGGAATTGACGCTGCGCACTTCCCAGACCCAGGCGAGGTCGTCCAGGCTGCCTTCGGCGCGGGCGAACCCGGTCATTGAACTGATGGCCACACTGCGATCCTTTTCCCGCATTGCCCCAAGGGCGGTGCGATCCTTATACCCAGGCGATCCGCCGCCAACAAGCGGCCCGGGCTTCCCATGGCCCCCGCCTGCGCCCTATAACCGGGGCATGAGCCTCAGCCATCCGAAATCCGTTCTGATTACCGGCGGGTCCAGCGGCCTCGGCCGTGCCCTCGCCCTGGCCTTTGCCGGGCACGGCACGACGATCCATCTGTCCGGCCGCGATGCCGCGCGGGTCGAAGCCGTGGCCGAGGAATGCCGCACGCGCGGCGCCGACGCCCTGGGCCGGGTTATCGATGTTACCGATGCCGAGGCGATGGCAGCCTGGATCACCGAGGCTGACGACAAAACGCCCCTCGATCTGGTCATCGCCAACGCCGGCATCACCAATTCGACCTCGGGCGTGCCGGAAGGGCCCGAACGCACGCGGCGCATCCTGGCGGTCAACGTGGACGGCGTGGTCAACACGGTTCTGCCGTCCTTGGCCGCCATGGACGCGCGCGACCGGGGCCAGATCGCCCTCATCGCTTCCATCGCCGGGTTCCGGGGCCTGCCCACGTCCTCCGCCTATTCCGCGTCCAAGGCCATGGTCAAAACCTGGGGCGAAGGGCTACGGGGCGAGCGCCTGAAGACCGGCGTGCGCGTCAACGTGGTCTGCCCCGGCTGGGTCGAAAGCCGCATCACCGACGCCAACACCTTCGACATGCCGCTCCTGATGGCGGCGGACAAGGCGGCAGCCATCATCCGCCGGGGCCTCGCCCGCGACGATGCCCGCATCGTCTTTCCCTGGCAAATGCATCTGGCGGTCTGGCTGCTGGCGGCCCTGCCGCCCGCCTGGACCGATCCGGTCCTCAACCGCAAGCTTTCGGGGCGGAAGTGGTAGGCAGCTCCCACCTCTAACCGCCACTTGACCGCCCTCCTCCCGTGCCGTTCAGTGCAACGAGACACCACATCCTGTTCGGGGAGAACCTTCCATGGATCTACAGATCTCGGGCAAGCGCGCCCTGGTCACCGGCGGCAGTAAGGGAATCGGCAAGGCCGTGGCCGAGGTTCTGGCGGCGGAGGGCTGCGACCTTGTGCTGGTTGCCCGCGACGCCGCCGCCCTTGCGGAAACAGCTCGCACGATCCGCACCAAGAACCAGGTGGCCGTCGAAACCATTGCCGCCGACCTGTCCAACGACGCCGCCGTCGCATCCGTTGCCCGGCAGGTCGGTGCCGTCGACATCCTGGTCAACAACGCGGGCGCAATTCCGCCGGGCACCCTGGCAGACGTCGACGACACGACCTGGCGCAAGGCCTGGGATTTGAAGGTCTATGGCTTCATTTCCATGTGCCGGGAAATCTATCCCGCCATGGCGGCGCGAAAATCGGGCGTTATCATCAACATCATCGGCGCCGCGGGCGAACGCCATCCATCCGCCTATATCGCGGGATCAGCCGGCAACGCAGCCCTCATGGGCTTCACCAAGGCATTGGCCCACGGGGCCCACGCCGACGGCATCCGCGTGGTCGGCATCAACCCGGGCGCGATCCTGACAGAACGCGCCATCATGCTGGCCCGCACCAAGGCCGAGGCGCAATGGGGCGACGCGGAGCGCTGGCCGGACCTGCACAAGTCCCTGCCCTTCGGCCGCGCCGGGCGGCCGGAAGAAGTCGCCCATACGGTCGCCTTCTTCGCCAGCCCACTGTCGAGCTATACCTCGGGCACGATCCTGACGATCGACGGCGGCAAGGAATAGCCGACCCTATTTCCCGTTGCGCTGAATCTTGCGCCACTTGGCGACGTTGCGGTTGTGCTCCGCGAGCGTTCTCGCAAAGGCGTGGCCACCCGTGCCATCGGCGACGAAGTAAAGATCCTTGGTCGCTTCCGGATGCAGCACCGCCGTGATCGCCGCCAAACCCGGATTGGCGATTGGGGTCGGCGGCAAGCCGGCGACGGCGTAGGTGTTCCAAGGCGTGGGGGTGTCCAGGTCGGCGCGGGTCAGCTCGCGCCCCAAGGGCGCCTTGCCCTCGGTAATGCCGTAGATCACCGTCGGATCGGATTGCAGCTTCATGCCGCGCTTCAACCGGTTGAGGAACACGCCCGCAACCCGCGCGCGTTCCGCCTTAACGCCCGTTTCCTTTTCGACGATGGAGGCCAGGACCAAGGCTTCCTCCGGGCTGTTCAGGGGCAGGTCCGCGTCCCGCCCGGCCCAGGCCTTGGCCAGGGCCGCCTCCATGGCCTGTTCCATGCGGCGCACGGCCTGCACCTTGGTGTCGTAGTAGGCGTAATGATAGGTCTCGGGCAGCAGACGACCCTCGTCCGGCGGCGCCGGTAGCGGGCCCATGAGGCCTTCCGCCTGGGCGACGATCTCAAGGGCCTCCGTCACGGTCAGCCCTTCGGGAATGGTGAACGTGCGGACCACCGTCTCGCCCCTGGTCAGCACGTCGAGCACGCCGGTCATGCTGGCCCGAGCGGGAATGCGAAATTCGCCCGATTTCAAGGCACGGTCCGCCCCGGCCAGGCGGCCGGCGAGACGGAACAGCATGTCCGAGCGCACAATGCCGCGTTGAACAAGGCTCTTGGCAATGGCCTGGATATGGCTGCCCGGCGGAATCAGGACGACTTCGTCCGTCGCATGCGGCCCGTCCCGAGAAATCTGTTTGGACAGCCACAGCCAGCCGCCGCCCGCCGCCACGGCGGTGAGCAGGCAAAGAACCAGAACGGCGCGGAAAAGTCTGCGGGTCATACCGCGACTTTAAATCAGTCGTAGGCCTTGAACACCAAAGAAGCGTTCGTGCCGCCGAAGCCGAAGGAGTTGGACAGCGCCGCGCGAACCTTGCGTTCCTTGGGCTGGTGCGGCACCAGATCGACGCCCAGACAGGCCTCGGACGGGTTGTCCAGGTTCAAGGTCGGCGGTACCACGCCGTTGTTCATGGCGAGGATCGAATAGATCGCCTCGACCGCACCGGCCGCGCCCAACAGATGGCCGACGGCGGATTTGGTCGACGACATGGAAACCCCGTCGATCGCATTGCCGAACACGCGCTTGATGGCGCCCAACTCGATCTCGTCACCCAGCGGCGTCGAGGTTCCGTGGGCGTTCACGTAATCGATGTCTTCCGGGTTCATGCCGGCCCGTTTCAGGGCCGCCTGCATGCAACGGAAGGCACCGTCGCCGTCCGCCGCCGGGGCCGTGATGTGATGGGCATCGCCCGACATCCCGTAACCGATGATTTCGGCGTAAATCTTGGCACCGCGCTTCTTGGCGTGCTCCAGTTCCTCAAGCACCACCACGCCGGCGCCGTCACCCATGACGAAGCCGTCCCGGTCCTTGTCCCAAGGGCGGGACGCCTTTTCCGGCGTATCGTTGAAGCCGGTGGAAAGGGCCCGCGCCGCACAGAAGCCGGCAACGCCGAGCGGGCAGATCGCCGCCTCGGCCCCGCCGGCAACCATCACATCGGCGTCTTCCCACATGATGATGCGGGCCGCGTCGCCGATGGCATGGGCACCTGTCGAACAGGCCGTCACGACGGCATGATTAGGGCCTTTGAAACCGTAGCGAATCGACAAATGCCCGGACACGAGATTGATCAGGCTTGCCGGAATGAAAAACGGGCTGAGACGCCGGGCCCGGCCTTCGTGCACGGTAATCGCACCACCGGCGATTTCCGGCAGGCCACCGATGCCTGAGCCGATCAGAACGCCGGTCTTCCAGCGGTCCTCATCGGCGTCCGGCTTCCAGCCCGAATCCTCGACCGCCTGAATGGCCGCGGCCATGCCGTAGATGATGAACGTATCCATCCGGCGCTGGTCTTTGCTCGGCACCCAGGCTTCGGCATCAAACGTGCCGTCGGTGCCGTCGCCGACGGGCACGGTGCCGCCGATCTTGGCCGGCAGATCGTATTCGTCAAAGCCTTCGAGCTTGCGAATACCCGATTGCCCCGCCAGCAGGCGCGACCAGTTGTGGTCGACCCCTGTGCCGAGGGAATTGACGATACCCAGTCCGGTAACGACGACACGTCTCATGTGCGCTTATCTCATCAGGCCGCACGAACGCCCGGACCCCCGAAGGGGGCGGGCGCAAGTGGGACGAAATCGAGCAGGATTACTGCTGCGATTCGATGAAGGTGACGGCGTCCTTAATGGTCAGGATCTTCTCGGCGGCGTCATCGGGAATTTCGATGCCGAACTCTTCCTCGAATGCCATGACCAGCTCCACCGTGTCGAGGCTGTCCGCGCCCAGATCG
Organism: Rhodospirillaceae bacterium; assembly: GCA_002706405.1. Lineage (GTDB taxonomy): Bacteria > Pseudomonadota > Alphaproteobacteria > Rhodospirillales > Casp-alpha2 > UBA1479. Next base: position 61,371 of record PALN01000084.1, read on the forward strand.
TCGATAAAGCTCGCGTTTTCAACAACTTTGGCTTCATCCACACCGAGGTGGTCGTGGACGATCTTCTTTACGCGTTCAGCAACATCACTCATATCGATTCCCCTGTTGATTCCCCATTGTATAGATCAGGAAATAAAGGTTGAAATTCTGACGGTGGCGGCGGGATTTAGGGGGTCCCGGACCAAGTTCGCCCGCTTCCTATCACATATCGAACGCGTTTGACCAGCCACCTCTACATACCATTGTTCACACCCTCTTGAGGGTTGGAATTCAGGCTCAGATCATGGCCATCCCGCCGTTGACATGGATTGTCTGCCCCGTGACGTAGGCGGCTTCGTCGCTGGCCAGGAAAAGGGCGGCGGCGGCGATTTCGTCCGACGTGCCCATGCGGCCTGCGGGAATCGCCCCCATGATGCCTTCCTTCTGGGCGTCGGTCAGTTCGTCGGTCATCGCCGTCTGGATGAAGCCCGGCGCGATGCAATTGACCGTGATTCCCCGCGCCGCCACTTCCTGCGCCAGTGATTTGGACATGCCGATCATGCCGGCCTTGGACGCCGCGTAATTGGCCTGTCCCGCGTTGCCGGTCACACCGACAATGGACGTGATGCCGATGATTCGGCCCAGGCGCTTCTTCATCATTCCGCGCAGAACCGCCCGTGACAGGCGAAACGCAGCCGTCAGGTTCACGTCGATGACCTGCTGCCAGTCTTCGTCCTTCATGCGCATCATCAAGGTATCGCGGGTCAGGCCCGCGTTGTTGACCAGGATGTCGATGCCACCCATGGCGGATTCGGCCTCGGCGGCGAGCTTGTCCGTACCTTCGGCCGACGACAGGTCGGCAGGCAGGACATGGGCGCGCGCGCCCAGTTCCTTGGCCAGCGGCTCCAGGGCATCCACCCGGCGCCCCGACAGCCCGACATCGGCCCCCGCGTCATGCAGCGCGCGGGCGATGGCCCCGCCGATGCCGCCCGAAGCCCCGGTCACCAGGGCCGTTTTTCCCGTAAGATCGAACATCGCGGTTTCCTCTTTCCCCTATGTTAAAGCAGCCAGCGTCACAGCGAAGCCAGAAACGCCTCGACCTCGTCCGGCGTGCCCACGTTCTGGACGGTCAGATCACGGTCGATGCGGCGTGCCAGACCGGCCAGGATTTTGCCCGAGCCGATCTCGACCAGGGTGTCGATGCCCTGGGCCTTCAACTGCTGAATGCTCTCCCGCCAACGCACCATACCGGTCACCTGTTCGACCAGAAGACGCTTGATCTCGGCCGGATCCTCGACCGGCGCGGCGGTGATGTTGGCCATCACCGGGGCGGCCGGAGCATTGATCTGCACAGCCCCCAAAGCCGCGTCCATGGCGTCGGCGGCGGGCTGCATCAGCGCGCAATGGAACGGGGCGGACACCGGCAGCAGGACAGCGCGCTTGGCGCCCGCCTCCTTGGCCAGGTCGCAGGCTCGCTCGACCGCGGCGGTCGAGCCGGAGATCACGATCTGGCCCGGCGCGTTGTCGTTGCCGGCCTGGCAGACCTCGCCCTCCGTGGCGCCCGGGGCGGCCATGGCGTCGGCGCAGACCTTTTCCACCGCGTCCATTTCCAGGCCCATGAGCGCCGCCATGGCGCCCTGGCCCACGGGCACGGCCTTCTGCATTTCCGTGCCGCGCGTCTTGAGAAGGCGCGCCGTATCGGCCAGCGAGAAAGACCCGGCGGCGGCCAGGGCCGAATATTCGCCCAGCGAATGGCCGGCCACGAAGTCGGCCTGTGCCTTGATGTCGAAACCGCCTTCCGCGCGCAGCACGGCGAGAACGGCCAGACTGGCCGTCATGATCGCGGGCTGGGCGTTGGCCGTCAGGGTCAGGTCATCCTCCGGCCCCTCGAACATGATCTTGGAAAGTTTCTGCTTCAGGGTTTCATCCACTTCCTCGTGGACTTCGCGGGCGGCGGCGAAGGCATCATAGATGTCCTTACCCATGCCCACGGTCTGGGACCCTTGCCCCGGAAAAATCAGCGCGCGTGCCATGAAAGCGACTGTGCTCCCTTCGTTGAATTGGGGCGAGAGGTATTGCCGCCCCGCCCCTGGACTGTCAAGGGCGCAGGACGAGGGTAGCCGGTGGGCGCCCGCCCCTCAACATCTGCTTGAAACGCTGAATTTCTGCCTGCTTGCGCGGTTTCCGGGAATGTGTATAGTGCGCCGCCTCGGGGCAAATTCCCCGACCTCCTTGTCGGTCAGGAAACGTGTATGGCCGGCTATGTCCCCATGGTGGGGGCTGAGACAAGCCAAAGGGAGCTTATATGCCTTATTACGAAAGCGTGTTTATCGCGCGACCCGACATCTCGTCCGCACAGGTCGACGGTCTGGTCGAACTCTTCGAAAAAGCCATCGCCGGCGGCGGCGGCAGCATCCAGAAGAAAGAATACTGGGGGCTGCGCAACCTTGCCTATCGGATCAAGAAGAACCGCAAGGGCCACTACATGCTCATGAACATCGATGCGCCGGCCGATGCCGTCGCCGAGATGGAGCGCCAGATGCGGATCAACGAAGACGTCATGCGTCACATGACCCTGCGCGTCGACGAACTTGAAGAAGGCCCGTCGATCATCATTCAGAATAAGGACCGCGGCGACGAACGTCCGCGCCGGGGCCCGCGCCCTGACCGTGGTGACCGTCCCGACCGTGGCCCGCGCCCTGATTCCGATGGTGGCGACTCCAGTCGCAACCGTGACAAAGGAGACGACGCATGAGTGAAGAAACCGCAAAGCCCGCTGGCCGGAGTGCCCGGCCGGTCTTCAATCGGCGCCGCAAAAGCTGCCCGTTTGCCGGACCGAACGGCCCGAAGATCGATTACAAGGATACGCGCCTGCTGGGCCGCTTCATTTCCGAACGCGGAAAGATCGTCCCCTCGCGTATTACAGCCGTTTCCAACAAGAAACAGCGTGAACTTGCCAAAGCCATCAAACAAGCCCGCTTCCTTGCCTTGCTTCCCTACGTGGTGAAGTAACTGCTAACCGTGCCCCGCGAAACGGGGCACGGAACAGGGATACTTAAGCCGATGCCGAAATCGTACCTGATCGCCATCTGTGCAGGTCTTTTAAGCCTGGTGGCGGCCATGCCGGCCCTGAACGGCGCCCCCGGTGGGCTGTTGCTGTTCTATGTTGCCGCTTTGCCCATCTACCTGACCGGTTTCGCCTATGGCGTGACGGCGGGCACGGTGGCAACCTTAAGCGGTTTCGTCGCGGCATTGGTTTTGGGCGGCGTGCTGGTGGCCGGGGTGTTCGCCCTGGTCCACCTGCTGCCGGCCTGGGCTGTGATCCGGCACGCCATGCTTCAGCGCCAAGCCCCCGACGGCCATACCGAATGGATGGCCCCGGGCCCGATCGTCGCCGGCCTGTCCGGCATGGCGGGATCGCTGATGCTTCTGGCTGGTTTGGTGTTCATCGCCAACGGCACGGGTCTCAGCATCATCGTCACCGACCGCCTGTCTGAAGTCCTGGCCGCCATGGCTCCGGACATGCCGCAGGCGATGCGTGACGAGATGGTGCAGCTTTACAGCCCGCTGCTGCCGGCATCCTTGGGATCAAGCTGGATCATCATGGCCATGATCAGCGCGGCCGTGGCGCAGTCCTTCCTGGCACGGATCGGGCGTAACCTGCGCCCGACGCCGCGTTATGCCAATTTGGTCCTGCCGGAATGGATTTCCTGGGCCTTGGTCGGGGCGGCTTTGGTGTCCCTGGTGGCGAGCGGCGAACTTCAGTTCCTTGCCCGCAATCTGACCCTGGCTTTGGCCGTGCCGTTTTTCCTTTTGGGCCTTGCCGTCATCCATCATTGGGCACGGCGGGTCCGGCACGGGGGCTTCGCCCTGGTGGCTATCTACTTTCTAATTTTCGTTGTCGGTTGGGCCGGTCTTCTTGTGACCGCGGCAATCGGCGTCCTGGAACAATGGGGTGGCATCCGCCATCGGCTGATCGGCCCCGCAGGCGGCAACCCGCCGCATGATGATTGAGTAGGAGAGATCGCAATGGACGTGATCCTGTTGGAACGTATTGAGAAACTGGGCCAGATGGGCGACGTGGTGAAGGTCAAAGCCGGCTTTGCCCGCAATTACCTGCTGCCCCAGCAGAAGGCGCTGCGCGCGACGGAAGAAAACAAGCGCGTGTTCGAAGCCCAGAAGGCGCAGCTTGAAACCCAGAACCTGGAATCCCGCAAGGAAGCGGAAGCCGTCGCCACCAAGATGGACGGCACCAAGGTCATCCTGATCCGTCAGGCCGGTGAAGCCGGTCAGTTGTACGGTTCGGTCAATGCCCGCGATGTCACCGAGGCTCTGGATGCCGCCGGCTTCACCGTCGCCCGCCGTCAGGTCGAACTGGCCCGCCCGATCAAGAACCTGGGCCTGCACGACGTGATCGTGCGCCTGCACCCGGAAGTCACGGTGACCATCACCGCCAACGTCGCCCGGACCCCGGACGAAGCCCAGGTCCAGTCCGATACGGGCATGGCCCTGGTCGGTGAAGACGCCAAGGAAGCCGCTGATCTCGCGGCCGAAGCGGCCGAAGCCGTGGCCGCCCAGGCGGATGCCGTGTTCGAGGAAGACGTCGCCGGTGAGGCCGTTGCCGAAGCCGCCGAAGACGCCGCCGACGAAGCCGCGGCCGCCGCCAAGGACAAGGCGGACGCGGAAGCCCGGGCCCTCGCGGCCGCTGCCGCTGCGGAAGCCGCCGCTGCCGCCGCCGCCGAAGCGCCGGCCGAAGACGCGAGCGACGAAGACAAATAAACCGCGCCCGCATATCCGCGGACAAACGGTTCAAGAAGAAGGCGGCCCGCACGGGGCCGCCTTTTTTCGTGCCCAAGCGGCGGGGAACGGGACCACAGGGCGGATTGACTCCATCGGCAATTTTTAGAACAATTATAAAGTACCACGGTTGCTTTCGCGTTTAAGGAAACGCCCAGGGGTAAGAACGTGCATTCCTGCCCCAGGGGGGAAGGTGGATATGCTGTTCGCGCATGTACTTCGCCATATCGTCCAGACCGGCAGACTGACAGCCATCGACGCGCACGGACGGGAACATGTGTTTTCCGGGTCACCGGGCGCCAATCTGACCATCCGGTTTCACGACCCATCGCTCCATTGGAAGCTGTTCTTCAACCCGGCCCTGTACCTGGGCGAAGCCTATATGGACGGCACGTTCACGGTCGAGGACGGCACGATCTTCGATTTTCTGGACTTCATCACCTTCAACATGGAACGCAGCGGCGAACACCCGATGATGGCTTGGGTCGCCGCCGCCGATACCTTGTTCCGCCGCCTGCAGCAGTACAATCCCGCATCACGGGCGCGGAAGAACGTGGCCCATCATTACGACCTCAACGGGCGGCTCTACGAGCTGTTCCTGGATCGTGACCGCCAGTATTCCTGCGCCTACTTCCAGAGCCCGCAGGACAGCCTGGACACGGCACAACTGAACAAGAAGCGCCACCTGGCCGCCAAGCTGATGATCAAGCCCGGCATGAAGGTCCTGGATATCGGTTGCGGCTGGGGCGGGCTGGGGCTCTATCTGGCCGGCGAACTGGACGCCCAGGTCACGGGCCTGACCCTGTCGACGGAGCAGTTGGGCGTGGCGCGGGAAAGGGCGGCCAAGGCGGGCTTGTCCGACCGCGCCCAGTTCCATCTGCGCGACTACCGGGAACAGACGGGGACGTTCGACCGGATCGTGTCCGTCGGCATGTTCGAACACGTCGGCATCACCCATTTCAAAGAATACTTCCAAACCGTGCGAAACCTTCTGACCGAGGACGGCGTGGCGCTGATCCACACCATCGGGCGGTCGGAAGTCCCGCGCGCCACCAATCCCTGGATCCGCAAGTACATCTTCCCCGGCGGCTATGTCCCGGCCCTGTCCGAGGTCATGCACAACATCGAGCAGACGCGCCTCATCACCACCGATGTGGAAATCCTGCGCCTGCACTACGCCGAAACCCTGAAGCACTGGCGCGCGCGCTTCCAGAAGCGGCGCGACGAGGCCAAGGAGATCTATGACGAGCGTTTCTGCCGCATGTGGGAATACTACCTGGCAGCCAGCGAATGCTCGTTCCGCAACATGGACAACGTGGTGTTCCAGATCCAGTTGACAAAAAAGCGCGACGTGCTGCCGCTGACCCGCGATTACATCACCGAATGGGAGAAGCGGACGAATCGCCGGCAAAAGGCATCAACCCGCGACGGCGCCGCCGCCTGACCGGCTGGCCCAAGGCCGCGCCTGGGCTGGCGTTCGGCGCGTGCCTTGAATTTACCCACATTTCATCCACATACTCACATTCCTACCGCAGGGTATGGAATTGATCCCCAGTGAAGCACTTATCCCCACGCCAGCCCCTACCCCATCGGCGCGGCATTCGGTAACCAGTAAGCCATGAACACGACCCTCACCGATCCCCCCGAAGACACCCAGTCGTATCACGAAGATTTACCCGGGGATTCCTATGACGCGCCCCCGCATGGCGGGCCTCATGACCAAGGCGCGGCCGCCGGATTTCGCTCCATGCCGCACAACTTGGATGCGGAAAAGGCGCTTCTCGGCGCGCTTCTGGTCAACAACCGGGCGTATGAGCAGGTCGCCGAGTTCCTCAAGCCGGAACATTTCGCCGTCGAACAGCACGCCAAGGTCTATCAGGCGGCGGAAAAGCTCATCGACCACGGCCAGATCGCCGACCCGGTCACCCTGAAGCGGTTCTTCGAGAACGAGAATTCCCTGTCGGAGATCGGCGGTCCCGCCTATCTGACCGATTTGGCAGCCAGCGCCGTCACCGTCATCAACGCCCGCGAATACGGGCGCATCGTCTATGACCTGTACCTGCGGCGCGAACTGATCAACCTGGGCGAAGACGTGGTCAACGGCGCCTATGGCGGCGACGTCGACGAGACGGCGACGGACCAGATCGAACGGGCCGAACAAGCGCTGTACGACCTTGCCACCTCGGGCAATTACGAAGGCGGGTTCCAGGACTTCAAGTCCTCGGTCGTGGCCGCCATCAATTCCGCGGAACTCGCCCACAAGCGCGATGGCGGGCTGTCCGGCGTCGCCACGGATTTCATCGACATGGATGCCCTTCTCGGCGGCCTCCATGCGTCGGACCTTGTGATTCTCGCCGGCCGACCCTCCATGGGCAAAACGGCCCTCGCCACCAACATCGCTTTCAACGTGGCCTGGAATTACTCCCGCACCCAGGGGTCGGAAGGCGCCGTGGTCGGGTTTTTCTCGTTGGAAATGTCGGCCGAACAGCTGGCCAGCCGTATTCTTTCGGAACAGGCCGAAATCGGGTCGGACCGCATCCGCAAAGGCATGTTGGAGAACGAGGAGTTCACCAAGCTGGTCAATGCCTCGACCACCTTGCACAACATCCCCCTGTTCATCGACGATACCCCGGCCCTGACGGTCAGCGCGCTGCGCACCCGCGCCCGGCGCCTGAAGCGCCGCCATAACCTGGGCCTGATCGTGATCGATTACCTTCAGCTGGTGTCCGGCAGCTCGACCAGCCGCAGCGACGGCCGCGTCCAGGAAGTGTCGGAAATCACCCGTGGCCTGAAGACCCTGGCCAAGGAACTGGAAGTGCCCGTGCTGGCCCTGTCGCAGCTGTCACGAACGGTCGAACAACGCGACCCGCCGCGCCCGCAGCTGGCCGACCTTCGTGAATCGGGATCCATCGAACAGGACGCCGACGTGGTCATGTTCATTTACCGCGAAGAATACTACATGGAGCGCAAGAAGCCGTCGCGCCGCGCCGACGAAGACGACGGCAAGCTGGTCGAACGCCTGGAGCGCTGGGAAGGCGCCTTACAGGACATCCACCAGGTCGCCGAAGTGATCGTCGCCAAGCAGCGCCACGGCCCCATCGGCAACGTGCCCATGCACTTCAATGGTGCCTTCACGCGGTTCGGAAACCTGTCGAAGGACCATCCCTACCGCCAGCGCTTCCATGGCGAAGACTGACGAACAGCAATCCGGCGGCGTCGATGCGCTTCTGGCCGGCGCTGTATTGACCGTCGACCTGGCCGCCCTTCAAGCCAATTACCGGCTCGTATCCAGCAGGCTTTCCAACGGCGCCACGGCGGCGGCCGTGGTCAAGGCCGACGCTTATGGAATCGGCATCGGACCGGCCGCCACGGCGCTGTGGGCGGCAGGTGCCCGCGACTTTTTCGTTGCCCACGCGGACGAAGGCGTGACGCTGCGCCGACACCTGGCCGACGCCCGCATTCATGTCCTCAACGGCGCCCATGACGGGGCCGAAGAGGCGTTTCGGGAATACAACTTGATCCCCGCTCTCAATAGCCTGGGCGACGCGGCGCGCTGGCGCACCTTCTGCGCCAAAGTGGGGAATCCCCTGCCCTGCGTCCTCCATGTCGACACCGGCATGTGCCGCCTGGGCCTGGACCGGGGCGAATTCGCGCAGGTCGTCGACGATCCGTCCCTGCTGGACGGCCTCGACATCCAAACCGTCATGAGCCACCTCGCCTCCGCCGACGAAGACAGTCCGCAGAATGCCCAGCAGCTTGCCCTGTTCCGGGAAGCGCGGGCGCATCTGCCCATGGGGCGGGCCTCCTTCGCCAATTCCTCGGGCGTATTCCTGGGCCCCGATTATCACTTTGATCTGGCCCGCCCGGGGGTCGCCCTCTACGGCGTCAACCCGACCCCCGGCAGCCCTAATCCCATGGCGCAAGTCATTCGTCTGAAAGCGAAAATCCTGCAGGTGCGGGACGTTGACAGTGCCGAGACCGTTGGCTACGGTGCCACTCACCGGATCGCGGGCCCTTCCCGCATCGCGACCCTGCCCGTGGGTTATGCGGACGGCTATCTCCGTTCTCTGAGCAACCGGGCGACGGCGTATATCGGGGACTACGAGGCGCCCCTTGTGGGACGGGTATCCATGGATCTCATCACCATCGACGTTACGGCCGTGCCGGAGGCCCAGTGCAGGCCGGGCATGGCGGTCGACCTGATCGGCCCCCATCATACGGTCGACGATCTGGCCGCCCAGGCCGGGACCATCGGCTATGAAATCCTGACCTCGCTCGGCCGCCGCTACCACCGCGTCTACGCGGGCGACACGGCCTAGTCACGATGAACCTATTGCAAGCCATCGGCCGGGTCTTCCTGGCTTTTCTCGGCGCCGCGGGTCGGCTGATCATGTTCGCCATGACGGCGGTCACCCATTGCTTCCTGCCCCCCTATTACCCCCGCATCATGATCCGCCAGATGATCGAAATCGGGTATTTCTCGCTGCCCGTGGTCGGCCTGACGGCGATCTTCGCCGGCATGGTCCTGGCCCTGCAGAGCTATACCGGCTTCGCCCGCTTCTCGGCCGAAGGTGCGATCGCCAACGTGGTGGTCCTGTCGGTGACCCGCGAACTGGCCCCCGTGCTGGGCGGCCTGATGATCGCCGGGCGCGTCGGGGCCTCCATGGCGGCCGAAATCGGCACCATGCGCGTGACCGAACAGATCGACGCGCTGACGACCCTGTCCACCAACGCCATCAAGTATCTGGTGGTGCCGCGCATCATCGCCGGCGTGATCATGCTGCCGATCCTGATTTTCGTCGCCGACATCATCGGCGTGTTCGGCGGCTTCCTGGTCGCGGTCTACAAGCTGGGCTTCAACCCCTCCATCTACCTGCAGAACACCTGGGATTTCCTGGAGCCGCTGGACATCATTTCCGGCCTGGTCAAGGCTTCGGTGTTCGGCTTCCTGGTCGCGCTCATGGGCTGCTACCACGGCTACTATTCCAAGGGCGGCGCACAGGGTGTGGGGGCGGCCACGACCAATTCCGTGGTCTCGGCCTCGATCCTCATTCTCTGCTTCAACTACATCCTGACCGAAGCCTTTTTCGGGCTTTGAGCAATGGAACCCAAGATCCAGCTTAGGGGGGTGACCAAGGGCTTCGGGCCCAAGAAGGTCCTGACCGGGGTCGACCTGGACATCGCCCGTGGCGAAAGCGTGGTGATCATCGGCGGTTCGGGCACCGGCAAATCGGTCTTGCTGAAATGCATCCTGGGCCTGCTTCGGCCCGACGCCGGTTCCATCAAGATCGACGGCCAGGAAGTCACTGGGCTTTCGACCTCGGAGCGCGACCAGGTCAACCGCCAGGTCGGCATGCTGTTCCAGGGGGGCGCCCTGTTCGATTCCCTGCCCGTCTGGGAAAACGTCGCCTTCGGCCTGTTGTCCCGCAAGCAATGCGGGCGCGACGAGGCCCGCGAAATCGCCGTCAAGAAGATGGCCCTGGTCGGCCTCAAGCCGCATCTGGCCGACGCCTGGCCGGCGGATCTGTCCATCGGGATGCAGAAACGAGTCGGCCTCGCCCGCGCCATCGCCACGAACCCGGAAATCATCTTCTTCGACGAGCCGACGACAGGCCTCGACCCGATCATGGCCGATATGATCAACGAACTGATCGTCCATGTGAACCAGGAGGTCGGCGCGACGGCGCTGTCGATCTCTCATGACATGGAATCCGCGCGCAAGATCGGCGATCGCGTCGCCATGCTGTATCAGGGCAAGATCGTCTGGGCCGGTGACCCGGATTCCGCCGAAGCAGCGGCCAACCCGGTGGTCGACCAGTTCATCCACGGCCGCGTCGACGGCCCGATCAAAATGCAGGTTCGGGCCTGAGAATTCCCGCCCCCAACTGAACAATTGGGGGATAATCGCCCGTCATACTCTTGGGCATGCCTGAAAACGATTGTGATGGACATGGGTGAAACAGCCAAACCGGCCTTTCCGCAAACACCGGACGGCGTCACCGATTGGGAAAAAGTCTTCGAAGACCCCGACCAGGGGCTGATCTCGGTGATCCGTACCGCCCAAACGGCGGATAATTTGCGCGCCTGCATGATGATCGTCATCCGGAAACTGTTCACCCGGAATAACGACGAACTCCAGGTCGCCCAGTTAACTCAGCAACTTGAAGACCTCTTGGCCCAGTCGGATGGTGTCGTTCCGACGGATGCCGCCATCACCATGCTGCGCCAGATCAAGGTTCAGCGGCAAGAATTGGCCGAGGCCTATCTGGCCGATAAGAAAAGAAAGAAACGCCGGAAGAACCGGCGCGCCGCGGCCAATTCGGCAGCCACGAAAAACGCCATCTACCTGCTGTTCAAGAACCCAAAATACTTCATTGGCCTGGGACTCGTTCTGACGGTCCTGTTGATCGGGGTGATCGCCGCCCTGGTCATCGGCGGGGCGCAAACGGCTGATGACGCTGACCCTGCCGCGCAGGCTGGCGGCCCCGATTCCGCTCCCCCGCAAGAAACCGGCGCAGACACGCCAAAGGTCAAGCCATCCCAGCAGGACATGCCCCTGCCGGCATTCACCCCGACGGTGCGCGACGCCACGGCAGCCCCCGTGGCGATCGTTCTGCGTCAGGTCACCCTTCCTCGCAGCCTGGGTAAATGGAAACGCGGCCCGACCCACGCCATGCCCTTTATCTTCATCACGGACGAGGGCGCCGTTTCCGACGTGTGCCGCCAATACCCCCATATCCTGAGCATTCTGAACGTGGAACTCAGCAATGCGTTCCAGGATATCGAGGTTTTCGACGAACAGGTTCTGGCCGAGGTCGCGCGGCGTGTCGGCCCCATCCTGAACTCACGCCTCGACAAACCTTTGGTCACGCGCATTCTCCTGGCGATCCCCATGGACACAAGAGACCATCCGCCCAGCCGATGCGGGTTGGCCACGGACGCCTTCGGAAAATACCTGAAGTAGGCCAGCATCGCGGCCGTGTCGCGGGCGAATGCTCGGTTCTTGGAGCACCGCGCCCCCAACTCCGTCCAAACGGCCAAAGACACTGCCCAGGGAACGATCCTACGCCGGGCGGCGGTCGAGAATGCGCCGGGCGCGTCGGGCGATGGATTCATTGACCATTTTGCCGTCGACGCGGGCCGTGCCCAAGGGATCGGCCGCTGCCGCGGCCAATACCCGTTCTGCCCAATCAACCTGCGTCGGGGCCGGCGTGAACGCCGCATGGATATGCGGGATCTGCACCTGGTCGTAGGAGGCCTTTCCCGTGAACCCCATGGCGGCGATGCGCTGTGCTTCATCGATCAGCCCGGCTTCGTCCGACGGGTCGAACCACACGCCGTCCATGGCATCGATCCCGGCTTCCTGCGCGGCCAGAACCGTTTCCGCCCGCGCATGGGCCAACGCGTCCCATCCCAGGTCCGAACCGATGGAGGCGGAGAAATCCGCCGTGCCCAGAAACAAACAAGTGACCTGGGGGCCTTCATGCCCGGCGGTCGAACAGGCGATCTCCATGGCATTCTTGATCCCGCGCGGGCTTTCGATCAGCACCACGAGTTCGAGACCGGGATGGCGCGGGCGCAGGACGTCCGCGACCCAGCGCACTTCCTCGGCATGCTCGATCTTGGGCAGGATCAGACCGTCCGGCGCATCCGCGCAATCGGCAACGGCCAGCAGATCGCGCAGGCCGTCTTCCGTGCGCGGGTTGTTGACCCGGAGCAGGCGCAGCGGTTGATCCGCTTTGTGTGGCCCCGCATAAAGCGGCAACACGGCGATGCGGGCTTCGGCCCGGCGGGCAGGCACGGTACCGTCTTCGAGATCGAACACGATCATGTCGGCACCCGAGGCCATGGCCTCGTCCCAGCGTTCCGTGCTCAGCGCCGGATAGAACAGCACACTTCTTCGTAACGTCACGGCTTCATTTCCTCCCAAATCTCGTCAAGCATGCGGCGGACCGCCCGATCCTCGGGAACGGGGCGTCGCTCCATATCCCTTACCTGGCCTTCATAGGCCTCCCGCCCGCCATCCGCGAACAAGCGCCGGAACGCTTCCCGCGCATCGTTGGTGCGGCCCAGAAGGACCAGGGCATACGCTCGGTTACCGGTCACGGCGGCCCGGAACCGGGCATGCGTCTGCACCGCCAGGGCCTGTTCGAACCGCGCGAGCGCCTGTTTCAGGCCCCAACGGACGGCGTCCTCGGTCTCCTCGTCGGGTTCCGATACGGCCGCCCGCGCCTCCTTGGCGTCCATCAGGTCAACATAGCCGAGCCCGTTGAGGGCGCGGGCCCATTGCACCCGCGCCACCGGGTCCTTGGAAAAGCGCAAGGCGGCATCGATGGCCGCGAAATCGGCCAGGGCGCCGTCCAAATCCATGCGCGCCGCCATCGCCATGCCCCGGTCAACCCGCCGTTCGGCAGCGTCCGGAGTGAGGGCCGGTTCTGTATCCTCATCGTCGCTCATGATGTCCTCCCGGCCTCATCTTATGGCGGCAAAGCGGGATGCGGGCAAGACGTCCGGTCGGCGGCAACCCGGGTTTGCCTTGCCCCGGCCCGCCCCACGCGATATGAGAGGCGATCTCGAATTGCCCATCTCGACCACCCTGGAAAGGCGAGGTTTCATTGGCCAAGCGCCCGGCGAGCCAGTACGTCTGTCAGGAATGCGGCGCCGTCCATCATCGATGGTCCGGCAAGTGTGACGGCTGCGATGCCTGGAACACGCTGGTCGAGGAAACCCAGGGCGACGCCACGCCCAAAGGCCTGGGCCCCGGCCGCAAGGGACGCAAGATCGAATTCGTCGGCCTGAAGGGTGAAAATCCCCAGCCGCCGCGGTGGGTCGCCAATATGGAAGAGTTCGATCGCGTCACCGGCGGCGGGCTGGTGCAGGGCTCCGCCGTGCTGGTCGGCGGTGATCCCGGGATCGGCAAATCGACCCTGCTGATGCAGGTCGCGGCCAAGCTGGCCGCCAATCATTCAACCGCCTATATCTCCGGCGAAGAAGCCGTTGAGCAGCTGCGCCTGCGGGCCCGGCGCCTGGGCCTGTCCGAAGCACCCGTGCAACTGACGGCGGCGACCAACGTGCGCGACATCGTGGCCACCCTGGACGCCCCCGGCGGCCCGGACCTGGTCATCATCGACAGCATCCAGACCATGTTCGTCGACACCCTGGAATCGGCGCCCGGCACGGTGGCCCAGGTGCGGACATCGGCCCAGGAGCTGATCCGCCTGGCCAAGCGCCGCGGCTTCGCGCTGATCCTGGTCGGCCATGTCACCAAGGAAGGCACCATCGCCGGCCCCCGGGTGCTTGAGCACATGGTCGATACGGTGCTCTATTTCGAGGGCGAACGCGGCCACCAGTTCCGCATCCTGCGCGCCGTCAAGAACCGCTTCGGCCCGGCCGACGAAATCGGCGTGTTCGAAATGACCGACGGCGGCCTTAAGGAAATCACCAACCCCTCGGCCCTGTTCCTGGGCGACCGCGACGACGGCGACGGCCGCGAAGCCGGCTCCGCCGTGTTCGCCGGGATCGAAGGCTCACGGCCGGTGCTGGTGGAAATACAGGCCTTGGTCGCGCATTCCAGCCTGGGCACGCCCCGGCGGGCCGTGGTCGGATGGGATTCCGGCCGCCTGTCCATGATCCTGGCCGTTCTGGAAGCCCGGTGCGGCCTTGCGCTGGGGGCATGCGACGTGTACCTAAACGTGGCTGGCGGCCTTCGCATCGGCGAGCCGGCGGCCGACCTTGCCGTGGCCGCGGCGCTGGTATCGTCCCTGACGGGCGTCGCCCTGCCGCCGGAAACGGTGGTATTCGGTGAAATCGGCCTGTCCGGGGAAATTCGCCCCGTCAGCCGCACGGACGTGCGCCTGAAGGAGGCCGGAAAATTGGGCTTCACCGGCGCCTTCGTGCCGCGGGTCCGAGGCAAGAGCAAGGAAGGGGCCGCTGCCCGAGATGCGGGCCTGACGGTAAAGGCGCTGGAACGGTTGGACGACCTTGTGACCCTATTCGAAACTGGTGCTGCGCCCCGGCAGCCCGCCCGGTCCGCTTCGTGACCCGGCGCCGGAGGCGAACCGCAACATGGAAACGCTCAAGGAATTGCCGGTGAACGTCGTTGATCTTGCCGTCCTCGCAGTGCTCCTGGTGTCCGCCATATTCGCCTATGCCCGCGGGTTCATGCATGAAATCCTGTCGATCGGTGGCTGGATCGGCGCCATCTTCGCAACCATTTACGGCTTTCCTTACGTTCAGCCCTACGCCCGAGACCTGATCCCCATTCAACTGGCGGCCGACCTGGCGGCCGGTGTCGTGGTTTTCGTGTTCACCCTGTTTTCCCTGTCCTTCATCATCCGCGCCATCGCCAAGCACATCCAGCAGAGCTCGCTCAACGTGCTTGACCGCTCACTGGGCTTCCTGTTCGGGCTGGTGCGCGGGGGGCTGATCGTCTGCCTGATCTATCTCGGCGTCGAATTCCTGATGACGCCCGAGGAACAGCCGAATTGGATCCGCGACGCGAAATCCATGCCGCTGATCCTGCGCGGCTCCGACACCTTGCGCGGCCTGATTCCCGAAGATTTGGATAGCAAGCTAAAGGACGCGGCCCCCTCGGGCTTCTCCGGGCGCATGCCGTCCCTGCCGAAGACCGAGGGCGAGGCCCTCAAGCGCCTATTCACCCCGCCGGCGGATGGTGGAAAAACCTCGCCGAAAGACGCCTATGACTCGAAAGAGCGGGCAATCATGGACCGCGCCATCGAAAATGCCACCGGCCAGCCCAAATAATCGAGACCGCCGGTCAAATTAACGGTGAAAAGCGATCCGATCCGGAGTACATACCCGACATGAAGTCTCCCCTGCTCCTGCCCGCGTCTCCCTTCACGGCCTCGGCCCACCGCAAGTCGGCCCCCTGGGATGACGACAAAATACGCGAAGAATGCGGCGTATTCGGCATCTATGGCCATGAAGACGCCGCTGCGCATACGGCCTTGGGCCTACATGCGTTACAGCACCGGGGCCAGGAGTCGGCCGGGATCGTCGCCTACGACGGTGAACAGTTCCACAGCCATCGGGCCCTCGGTCTGGTCGGCGACAACTTCAACGATATGGATACCATGGCCCGCCTGCAGGGCAATGTCGCCATGGGCCACGTGCGCTATTCGACCTCGGGCGGCACGTTCATCCGCAACATTCAGCCCCTGTTCGCCGAATTCATCTTCGGCGGTCTGGCCGTCGCCCATAACGGCAACCTGACCAACGCCTATCAGATGCGTCAGGCATTGGTCGAGCGCGGCAACATCTTCCAGTCCACCAGCGACACCGAAGTCATCATCCACCTGATGGCCGTGAGCGACGGCGCCCATGTCATCGACCGGCTGGTCGATGCCCTGCGCCAGATCGAAGGGGCCTATTCCCTGGTCGCCATGACCCAGAAGAAGTTGATCGGCGTGCGTGACCCCATGGGCGTGCGGCCGCTGGTTCTGGGCCGCCTGGGCGACGCCCATATCCTGGCATCGGAGACCTGCGCGCTGGACATCATCGGCGCCGACTTCATCCGCGACGTGGAACCGGGCGAGATCATCGTCATCGATGCCGACGGCGTGAACAGCTACCACCCCTTCGGCACAAGCCGCACGCGGCGCTTCTGCATCTTCGAACATATCTATTTCGCGCGGCCCGATTCCATCATCGAAGGCCAGAACGTGTACGAGGTGCGCAAACGCATCGGCGCCGAACTGGCCCACGAATCTCCGGTCGAGGCGGATGTCGTCGTGCCGGTCCCGGATTCCGGCGTGCCGTCGGCCATCGGCTTCGCGCGCGAGACGGGCATTCCGTTCGAACTGGGGATCATTCGCAATCACTATGTCGGCCGCACCTTCATCGAACCGACGGACAACATCCGCCACCTGGGCGTTCGCTTGAAGCACAACGGCAACGTCGCCGAATTGACGGGCAAGCGCGTTGTCCTGGTGGACGATTCCATCGTCCGCGGCACGACCTCGGTGAAGATCGTAGAGATGGTGCGCGACGCGGGGGCGACCGAGGTCCACATGCGGATTTCCAGCCCGCCGACGACCCATTCCTGCTTCTACGGCATCGACACGCCGGAACGCTCGCAGTTGCTCGCCGCCCAGCACGACATTCAAGGCATGGCCGACATCATCGGTGTCGACAGCTTGGCCTTCATTTCCTGGGACGGGCTTTACCGCGCCGTCGGCGAGACCGGCCGCGACATGGAAATCCCGCGCTATTGCGATGCCTGCTTCTCGGGCGAATACCCCATTCCCCTGACCGACCGTGACGCGGACAGAGGGCCGCGCCAGCTTTCCTTGCTGGAAGAGGGCTAAGTTCTTGTCCGGCGGCCGTCTTGAAAACCGGATCGCAGTGATCACCGGGGCAACCCGGGGCATCGGCCGCGCCGTGGCGGGACGTTTCGCCGCCGAAGGTGCGGAGCTGATCCTGATTGGCCGAACCACCGGCGCGCTCGAGGAAGTGGACGACGAGGTCCGCGCCGCATCGGGGCGCAACGCCACCCTGGTCCCCATGGATCTTACCGATTTCGACGCCATCGACCGCCTGGGCGCCGCCATTTTCGAGCGCCACGGCAGGCTCGACATCCTGGTCGGCAACGCCGGCATGCTGGGCAACCTGAGCCCGCTGGCCCATACGGACCCCAAGGTCTGGGACCAAGTCATGGCCATCAACACGACCGCCAACTGGCGCCTGATCCGATCGTTCGACCCGCTGCTGCGCACCTCCGACGCCGGGCGCGTGGTCATGGTCACCTCCACGGTCGGGCATGAGCCACGCGCCTACTGGTCGGCCTATGCCGTGTCCAAGGCGGCGCTGGAAATGGCCACCCGGATCTATGCCGAGGAAACAGTGAAGACCAACGTCAAGGTCAACATTCTCAATCCCGGCGCCACGCGAACCAACATGCGCGCCCGCGCCTTCCCTGGAGAAGACCCGGAAACGGTCAAGGAACCAGCCTCCATCACCGAGGATTTCGTGCGCCTGTGCGAACCCGCCTGCTCCCTGCATGGTGAGATCGTGACCGCCAAGGAATCCCCAGCGGAAACCTGACATGGCCGTCAATGCCATCGCCCTGACCTGGCCGCCCTCCGCCGTTCACGGTTGGGGCGTGTTCGGGACAAACCTGCTGCGCGAGGTGCTGCGCCGGGGCACGCCGAAACCGATTACCCTGTTCGCCGCCAATCCGGATATGATGAACGCCGCTGACCGCGACCTTTTCCACGCCCTGATGGCGGAACAGCAGCAGATCGAACAACAGTTGGCGGGCAGCCAGGGCAACGTGACCCTTGGCGGCGTCCATGTCCTGCACTCGCTGGGCAACAACCTGGAAGAATCCGCCGCCGCCGCGCGCTTTCGGGGTGAGCCCAACGTGGGATTCACCTTTTTCGAAAACATGGTATCTGGCGGCAACGTGGTCGCCGACAATGCCCATTTTCAGATCATGATGGCAGGGTCGACCTGGAACGCGGAGGTCTTGCGCGACCTGGGGTTCCCCCGCGTCGGATGCGTGTTTCAAGGCATTGACCCCAGCGCCTTTGCCCCCGGTCCGCGCAGCGGACGGTTTGGCGACCGCTTCGTGGTGTTTTCCGGCGGCAAGCTGGAATTGCGCAAAAGCCAGGACCTTGTCGTCGCCGCGTTCAAGCAATTCCAGGCCCGCCATCCCGACGCCCTATTGGTCACCGTTTGGCTGAATCCCTGGCCGACGATCATGTCCGACATGGCGGCGAGCCCTCACGTAAGTGGCCCGCCCGCCGTCGACCAGCCGTTCCCCAATTGCATCAACGACTGGGTGCGCGCCCAAGGCGTGCCGGAAGGCGCCCATATGGACCTCAGCCCGACCTTCAACGCCGACATGCCGGCGCTGTTGCGCGAATGCGACGCGGCGGTGTTTCCCAATCGCTGCGAAGGCGGCACCAATCTGGTCGCCATGGAAGCCCTGGCTGCCGGTCTCCCCTGCGTCCTGTCTGCCAACAGCGGACACCTGGACCTGATCGGCCCGCAAGGGAACGCGGCGCATTGCTATCCGCTGACCCGCCAGACGCCTGTCGCCTTCGGCCCGCAAGGAGCCGAGTATTGGCGCGAGTCCGATGTGGAGGAAATCGTCGAAAGCCTGGAGGCAATCTACCAGGACCGCACGGAAGCCCGCCGCAGGGGACAGGCGGCCAACGCCTTCATGCAGGATTGGTCCTGGCGTAACCAGATCGGCAAGCTGTTGGCTGAATTGGACAGGTTAACGCCCTGAGCCGGCCCCCTAGCGGATCGGCGGCTCGTCCAGGGTCTTGATGACCCGTGCAGCGCCCGCATGGGCCGGGTCCAGTTCCAGAACCTTCAGGGCATCCGTTCGCGCCATCTCCGCATCACCGGCGCCCAAGGCCGCGAGCGCCCGGGCATGAAGCGCGGCGAGGTAGCCCGGCTTTAACGCAATGGCGCGGCTGTAATCTTCGATGGCGCTGACGTGGTTGCCGAGCGCACCATGAACCAGCCCTCGATAATAGAAAGTTTCCGGATTGTTGGCGCCCAGATTGGCGGCCATGTTCATATCGGAAAGGGCCGCCGGATAGTCCTCGAGATAGGCCCGGGTCAGGCCCCGTTCGGTGAAATAGTCGGGCTCCGAGCCCTTCAATTCAATCGCCAAGGTAAAGTCCTGCACCGCCCGCTTATAGTCACCCTGGGAGCGGTAGTATTTGCCCCGCAGGATGAGCGCCTCGCGGTTGCGTGGCTGCACCCGAAGGACTTCGTTCAGGTCTAGAATGGCGATATCCAGGCGACCGCTCTGGGCGCGGGTCTTGGCGCGCTCCATGAACGTCGTCATGTCCTGCGGTCGAAGCTTGGCCGCTTCGGCATAATCCTCTTCCGCGTCCTTGAACTTGCCGGCATCCCCATAGGCAGCACCCCGGTTCACATAGGCGCGGAAATACTTCGAGCGTAACTTGATCGCACGGGAGAAATCATTGATCGCGGCGTCGATGTTACCCATGCGACGATGGGTCGCGCCCCGATTGTTGTGAACGCGCGCCAGATCCCCATCGTTCAGCGTGCCGGCCTCGATTGCCTTGGTGAACAGCTCAATTGCCTGCGGCAGGCTGCCGGCCTTGGCGGCGGCAACGCCGGCTTCGAAATCCTGGGCAGCCTGAGCCCGCGCCGGACCCGCCGGCCAGAACGCCGCGACCGTCAGCAACAGGACGACCGCCAGACGCACCAAAAGCCTTGTCATTCTCACGTTTCTCCATTCCGGCGATGCCGCCGGGCCGCCGGCAGACGGCCCGAGAGGATGAAATCCAAGGCTGGACTTAACAGATCATGCGCCCCCGGCGCAATGCACGAAGGCGACAGCGTCAGTGCGGCGATCCTAGATCTTGTACCCCAGGCGCAACCCGCCCCAATGCCGCCCCCGCACGGTGATCGGCGCCGACAGATCCTTCATCAGCACGAAGTTCCCGCCGCCCATGTCGCGGCGGTAGGTCTGCAGGAAAAAGGGCCGCGTGTTCTGGCCCGCGCGCAGGCCCGTGCGGTCGTTGAACATGCGCCGGTTGCGGCAATTGCCGTTGTTCCACACGGGGTCCTCACCCTGGGGCTGGGAAAACTTGAGGTTATGGGTCGGTAAAAATCCATTGCGGTCGACGGCGGCGCAGAACACGACCTTGTCATCGAAGGTCAGCATGGGTTCCTGAACGTCCGGCAGCAGGCGGTCGGTCAGGGTGACGAAAGGCGTCATGCACTGCTCCGGATCGGTGCCCGGGATCGGCTCATATGCCTCGGAGAACAGAGCGTCTTCCGTAATTTCTCCGGCATCGAGCGCAGCCTCGAAGCGGCGGGCGATCTCGTTGGCCCGCGTCTGAATCTCACGGATGAACCGGCTGTCCGACGTCTCAAGCCCCGCCTGGTTGATTTGGCCGATCATCCCTTCGCCGCGTTCAAGCAAGGAACTGACGCGTTGTTCGGCCGTTTGCAGCCGTTCGCCTGTTTCCTTGAAGCTTGAGACCAGGCGTTCCATCTCGTTGATGAAGGCATTGCATTGATCGCGCGACGACGACGACGCGCCGACGATATCCTCGACCTGGCTTTCCATGGTGCCGATGGACTGGCCGATGCCGTCGACGGCACTGTTGATCTGGCCGACGCCGGCGTTCACTTCCTCGGCCATTCCGATGGTTTTTTGGCTGGTATCCATCAACCCGGACACGTTGGACACCAGTTCGGCGACCGCCTCGTCGATGGCGCCGGTCGCCTTGCCCGTCTGATTGGCGAGCGCCTTGACCTCGCCCGCGACGACCGCGAACCCCTTACCCGCTTCACCGGCGCGCGCGGCCTCGATCGTGGCGTTAAGGGCCAGAAGATTGGTCTGCTTCGATACGGCCTCAATGTCCTGCGTGATGCGGGTTACGCCAGTGAGGGATTTTTCCAGCACGCCCAGGGACTGTTCGATATTGGTCACGGACGAGACCAGGGCCGCGATGCGCGACACGGCCCCGGTCACCTGTTCCCGGGAATCGTTCATCACCGCCCCAACCTCCTGGGCCGCGCGCGAGGTATCGTTGCCGGCGGCATCGATCCGATTGAAGGCATCGATCAATTCCTGCGCCTTCTCGCGCATCTGATCGACCATGACCGTCTGCTGTTGGAAATGGCTGGCAATGGATTCCACGTCCCCGGCCACGTCGGCCAGTTCCAGACTCAGGTCTTCGACCCGTTTCAGGATTTCATTGGCAAAATTGTCGTAGTCGATTTGGCGAGAAACGGACGGCTTGGATTCAGCCTCCGCCCCACTTTGGACTGTAGGCATATGCACCTCCCCATGCATGACAGCCACTCTTTTCGGCGGCTTTCATAGAACAGGGGAAAATGGTGCCATGATCTTCTTCACGCGCCAAGCACTGGCCGCCACTTTTACATATCGGGTACTAATCTTCACGAATGAATTGTTATGTATTCACAACCAATGGCGACTAATATAGACGCCAAGGGCGTCAATGGCGCCGTCCCAGTCCCCCGCCGCCGGTTGGCGGAACAGGCGCATCGTGGGATACCAGGGGGTGTCGTCCCGTTCCAGCAGCCAGCGCCATTCCGGGACATGAGGCAGCAGCATCGCCACCGGCCGTCCCAGCGCCCCCGCCAGATGGCCGACCGCGGTATCGCAGGTCACGATCAGATCAAGGCAGTCGACCAGGGCCGCCGTTGCCGCGAAGTCGCTCAAGTCCGCGGTCATGTCGATGACGGCCGTGGCACCATGCGCTGCAAGATCCGGGGCGCCATCCTTTTGCAGCGAGACGAAGGCCGCCCCCGGCAGCTTGAGCAACGGCAGCAGCGGCGCCAGGCCGGGGCTACGCACCCGGTCGCGGGGATGATCCGGGCTGCCCTTCCAGGCAATGCCGATGCGCGGCCCCGCAACCTTTTCCAGGCGGCGGCGCCACACGGCGGTATCGCTTTCGGCGGCCCGCAGATACGGCACATCGGCCGGTATCGTCGAGAGGTCCGTCGCGAATTCGCCCGGCAAGGACATCAGGGGAACCTGATAATCATGGCGTGGCGGCGGACTGCCGCCGCCCTGTTCGATGACCTGTACGACGCCGTCCAGCGACGTCATCAAGCGGACCAGGGCCCCCGGGCATTCCAGAACGACACGCTGGCCGGCCGCCGCCACCATGGGGGCGTAGCGGGCGAACTGTAGCGTATCGCCGAGCCCCTGTTCCGCGCGGAGCAGAACCGTCGCGCCACCGCCGCCGCCCGCAGTCCAGCGCGGCTTCTGCCTGGCCCGGGCTTGGCCTTTGAAACGTGCCGTGTGCCAGCGAGCCTCATAGGCCTCCCAGCCGTCGGCGAAACGGCCCAACAACAGCAGGGTCATGGCCCGGTTGCGCTGGCATTCCGCGTCATCCGGATCAAGCGCCAGGGCGCGGTCGTAGGACGCCAAGGCGTCGTCGAACCGCCCCAACTCATGCAGCGCCACCCCCTTGTTGGCGTGCAGGGCGGCGACGCCGGGCGCGTTTTCCAGACCCGCGTCGTATTGCGCCAGGGCGGCCGAGAGGTCGAGACGCTCGCGCAGGAGGTTGCCCAGGTTGCAACGGGCTTCGGCCATCCCGGGCTGGACGCGGATGGCCTGGCGGTAGCATTCCATGGCCGCGTCGTCCTCGCCCCGTGCCTGATGTAGTTGTCCCAGGGCCTGATGGGCGTCGGCCAGGTTGGGGTCAAGCGCCGCCGCGCGCTGAAAGCAGGCCTCGGCGCCACTCGCCGACGACGCGCCGCCGGCCTGCAGGGCCAGGCCAAGGTTGAGATGCGCCGGCGCCAGGTTGGGGTCCAGTTCCAGGGCCAGACGGGCCCGCGACCGCGCGGCATCGAAATCCCCCGTGGTCACCAGGGCCGCCGCCAGGTCGGAATGCACGGCGGCATCCTTGGGCGACAATGCCACGGCTTCGCGATAAGCCTCGACCGCGTCCGCCGCCCGGTCTTGGGCCATCAGGACCCGGCCCAGATTGGCATGGTACATGGCGACACGAGGATCGATGGCGATGGCGCGGCGGATATGGTCCGTCGCCGCAGCCGCGTCGCCTGTCTGGAAATGCACCAGCCCCAGAAGATGCAGGGCATCCGCGTGATCGGGATGATCGGCAAGGATCGCGCGGTAGGCACGCGCCGCGTCATCAAGCGCGCCGGCCTGATGACGGGTGATCGCCCGCGCCAGGGCGTCCATCGCCTCAGCCATGGCGACGGTCGGGGACGCATATGGTCCCGTTGAAGGCCGTGAGCGCCGTTTGCAGGCGCCGCCAATGTTCTTCCGGCCCCGGCAGCCCGAACCGCAGCCATTTTGAATTCGTCGCAAACCGCCGGACGAGAATACCCGCCTCTCCGAGATGGTCGTACAGGGCGAATGCGTCGCCGTGCTCGGTCAGCACGAACAGGTCCGTGCCGCCGACGATGCCCAGACCCGCCTCTGTCAGCAGATCCCGAAGCCGGACCATCCGGGCCGACAAGTGGGTGCGTTCAGCCGCCGCCCAGGCGTGATCGGTCAGTGCCCGGGCACCAATCTCCTGCGCCGGCCCCGCGACAGCCCAGGGTCCCAGATCGGCTTCCAGGCGGCGGACCACATCCGGTTCCGCAAGGGCGAAGCCCAAACGCAGGCCCGCGAGCCCATGAAACTTTCCAAAGGACCGCAGGACGACGACATTCGCCAGCGGCAAGGAGCCAACAAGGCTGATGTCCGGGCGGACGTCGGCGAAGGCCTCGTCAATGATCAGCCACTGGCCGGCCGCCGCCGCGTCGCGGGCCCAGGCCGTCAGGCGGCCCGGCCCGGCCGTGCGGCCGTCCGGATTGTTGGGATTGACCAGCACCAGGGATCGGTCCGGCGCCGGCAGATCGGAGACTTCGGTTACGTCGGCCCCCGCGGCGCGCCAGGCCGCCCCGTGTTCCGCATAAGTGGGACCAAGGATCGCCAACCGGTGCACGCCCAGCACCCGGGGCAGTGCCTGGATCACCGCCTGGGTTCCCGGCGCGCAGGCGATCAGGTCCGGTCCGGCGGCGCCATAGGCATCCGCCGCGGCCCGTTTCAACGCATCGAGGGCGGAGGACTGCGGCAACCGTGCCCAGGCATCCGGGGACACCTCCAGATGCGGATAGGGGGTCGGGTTGATGCCGGTGGATAGATCGATCCAGCCGTCCGGGGACGGACCAAAGCGAACCAAGGCGGCGGCCAGGTCACCGCCGTGCCCGTCGATCCCAATTTTTCCGTCTTGTCGTGGCACGGGCGCTCCCAATTTGTCGGGGCAGTGTACCCCCAATTCGCCGCCGGCCCATACCGGGCCGCGACATAGGATCACTATCACCACCCCGGCCATGGACGAAAGTCCCCCAGTAGGCCACATTATCGCCTAATTGGACGCGGACCTTGGTCGTCTCGGCGGGTACGCCGATCCGGGAATGTGGGAGAATCGCTCATGCGCAGAATAACGATCATAGGGCTGATTGGCGCCCTGTTCCTGATGATCGCGGGGCCTGCGGCACAAGCCGCCGAGGGAGACGTCGTGGGCAAGGTCCTGCGCCTGAAGAACGGCGCCACGGCCATGCAGAATGCGATGCCCCGCCCCTTGTCGGTCGGCAGCGACGTTCTTGTCAGTGACGTGATTTCCACCGGCGCAGGGGCTCGTCTTGAATTTTCCCTGCGCGACGGGTCCGTCGTGACCTTGGGCGAACGGGCGACGTTCGCCCTGTCGGATTTCGAGGATACGCCGTCCAAGGAAAGCATCTCCCTGCGTCTCCTGTCCGGCGCCTTCAAGGCGGCATCCGGCGCAATCGCCGCGCGAAATCCCGACGCCATGACCGTCGCCACCAACACGGCGACCATCGGCATCCGCGGCACCACGGTCTGGGGCGGCACCTTGGACAGCGCCTTCGAGGTCGCTCTGCTGGAGGGCGCCGCCGTCACGGTCACCACGCGGGCGGGCACGGTGGAACTGAACACCATCGGCCAGGGGACGAGCATCCCCTCGGAGAACCAGCCGCCGGCGCCCCCCACAACCTGGGCCCAGACGAAGGTGACCCGCGCGCTGGCGACGGTCGATTTCTAGGGCGGTGGACATTTAACTCCGGCCTGGGGAAACTGGCGCCCCGTAACCGACCTACAGGATGCCTTTCTCCATGACCGTCGACCCCGCCCGCCTGTCCGCCATCTGGCCCTTTCCCACCACCGTGCGCTTCGGCCCCGGTCGCCTGAGCGAGTTGGGCAAGACCACGGCCCGTCTGGGCATCAAGCGACCGCTGATCGTCACCGACGCGGGTCTCGCGGGATCGGACATCATTGCCGGGGCCGAGACCTTTCTGACCGACGCCGGTCTCGCTCCGCAGGTGTTCTCCCAGGTCAAATCCAACCCCACGGCGGCGAATGTCGCCGACGGCGCAGCCGCCTATCGGAACGGCGAGCATGACGGCATCGTCGCCATCGGCGGCGGCTCGGCCATGGACGCGGCCAAGGCCGTCGCCCTGCAGGCCGGTCACGACGGGCCGGTTCTCGACTATGCCGTCGGCGGGCCGCGCTATCGGGAAATCGACGGCACGGCGATCGCCCCCGTGATCGCGGTACCGACAACATCCGGCACCGGATCGGAAATGGGCTATGCCGCCGTCATCTCGGACGAAGGCAGCCGGACCAAACGCATCCTCTATCACGCCAACCTGCTGGCCCGCACGGTGATCTGCGACCCGGAGCTTGTGATCGGTCTACCAGCGAACCTGACCGCCTGGACCGGCATGGACGCCGCCGTGCATTGCATCGAGGCCTATTGCGCCACCACCTACAATCCCCTGTGTGACGGCATCGCCGCCGAGGGCATGCGCCTGATCGCCGCCTGGCTGCCGCGCGCCGTCGCCGACGGCCACGACATCGAAGCCCGGACCCAGATGATGGCCGCCGCCGCCATGGGGGCGGTCGCCTTCAACAAGGGACTGGGGGCGGTGCATGCGATCTCCCACGCCATCGGGGCACATAAGGATAGCCACCACGGCCTGACCAACGCCGTGGTCCTACCCTATGTCCTGGACCACAACCGGGCCGCCATCGACGAACGCTCTGCCGTGCTGGCCCGCTGCATGGGTCTGCCCCGGGCCGATTTCACCGGCCTGCTGGACTGGACGCTGGAAATCCGCGAGACCTTCGACATTCCCCATACCCTGGATGGCCTTGGCGTCGGCGAGGACGATTTGGAAGCCCTGGCGGAAACCGCCGCCGGGGACGTCACCGCGCGCGAAAACCCGGTGCCCGTGGACGCGGCGGCGCTACGCGGCGTCATGGACCGGGCGCTCGCCGGAACGCTGGGATAGGATAACCTCATGCCCGCCACGCCCGGCCTTCTGGAACTGGTCGACCAATGCGAATACATGGCCCGCGCCTATGCGGAAGCTGGCGCCCCCCTGCCCCGCCGACGCCCGGACGGATTCCCGGCCATCGTCGCCAGCATCATCGGCCAACAGGTCTCGGCCCATGCCGGGGCCGCCATCCTGCGCCGGGTCGAAGCCGGATTGGGCACGGTGAGCGCCGAGGCCGTTCTCGCCAAGACCGACGATGACCTGCGCGCCTTGGGCCTGTCCCGGCCGAAGGTCAAATACATCCGGGGCGTGGCCGACGCCGTGGTGGCGGGCGAATTGGATTTCGCCGCCCTGCACCACG
Organism: Rhodospirillaceae bacterium; assembly: GCA_002706405.1. Classification (GTDB taxonomy): domain Bacteria; phylum Pseudomonadota; class Alphaproteobacteria; order Rhodospirillales; family Casp-alpha2; genus UBA1479. The sequence continues at coordinate 88,309 of PALN01000084.1, forward strand.
CCCCCGACGGCGAGGTCCTGGAAACCCTGACCCGCCTGAAGGGCATCGGCCAATGGACGGCCGAAATCTATCTGATGTTCGCGCTGGGACGGCCCGACGTCATGCCGTCTGGGGATCTCGCGCTTGCCGAATCAGCCGCCCGCCTGATGGGCCTGGATGCCCGGCCCAAGCCGAAGGAACTGGCCGTCATCGCCGAACGCTGGCGGCCTTGGCGGTCCACTGCGGCCCTGATGCTGTGGTATTACTACCGCTTCACGGGCGGACCGGGCGCGCCGGAAGTCTGATCCCGGCGGCCCGAAACCCGCAAAACCGCAGCAGCGCCCTAAGCCAAGGCCCGGATGAACGCCATCAGACGTTCGGCCTCCGCATCGTCCATATCCAGGCGCGCATGCGTATGGTCCTCCGTCTTGGCGACGATGGAGGCTTGATAGGGCCCGAGGTCCGGCAAGTCGATGGTGAAGGCATCCCCTTCCGTGACGTCCAGCCCGCGGTCGAGCACCACGCCGCCGCCCATGGACAGGAAGTGCAGCGTCGTCTCCTTGACCACGCCACCCACCGTGACCGAAACCCTCTGTCCCATGGCGTGACGGGTCGAATATTCCGGATCCTGGCTGTCGCGGATGATCTCCAGCAGGCGCTCGTTCATATGGTCGATGCCCGACTTGACCTGTTCGGCCGCTTCCAACTGCTGCGCGGCGGCCTCGCCCGACTGACCGGATACGTCCGTTACCTGGATGATGTTGGACGACACCTCCTGGGTGCCGCTGGCGGCCTGCTCGACATTGCGCGCGATCTCCTGCGTCGCCATGCCCTGCTCTTCGACCGCC
>PALN01000085.1 GCA_002706405.1 Rhodospirillaceae bacterium
CTCGAACAAAGTCCCGCCGGTGACCATGCCGCGGGCGTATTCATCGACCTTGGCCGCCGCCTGTTCGATGGAGCGCGGGAACTTCTTGGCAAGTTCCTTGGCGAAATGACGGGCGGAGCGGAACTGCTTCGACGAAATCAGCTGCGAAAGGTATGCCGACAAGGCGCCCACGGGCGGAGCGATCGACATGTCGTTGTCGTTGAGCACGACGATCAGCTTGGCATCCATGGACCCGGCGTTGTTCATGGCTTCATAGGCCATGCCGGCGGTCATGGCGCCGTCGCCGATCACGGCGATGACATTCTTGGGCACATTGGCCAACTTGCTGGCCACGGCCATGCCGAGCCCGGCCGAGATCGAGGTCGAGCTATGGGCCGCGCCGAACGGATCGTATTCGCTTTCCGTGCGCTTGGTGAAGCCCGAGAGGCCCCCGCCCTGGCGCAGGGTATGCATGCGGTCCCGGCGGCCGGTCAAAATCTTATGCGGATAGCATTGATGGCCGACGTCCCAGATCAGGCGGTCGTTCGGCGTATCGAAAACATGATGGATGGCGGCGGTCAATTCGACCACGCCCAGGGACGCGCCCAGATGACCGCCGGTGATCGATACGCTGCGCACCGTGTCGTCGCGCAGTTCGCGCACCAGTTGCTTCAACTCGTCAACCGACAGATCCCGCATGTCCTTGGGATCATTGACACGGTCCAGGATCGGGGTGAGGCTTTCTTGTTCCAAGTTTCAGACCCTCAGTTTGCCATCCGAACGCCTGTCCGGACCTATTGTTGAAATCGTTTCCGTCTATTCGGTCGTATCAGGCGCGCCGTTCAACGATAAATCGCGCCAATTCCTTGAGAAGGTCGGCCTTTTCACCGAACATTTCAAGATGTCCTGCCGCCTGTTCGCTGAGCATGGCCGCCTGCTGCCGCGCCTTGTCGACGCCCAACAGGGACACGAAGGTCGCCTTGTTGGCATCCGCGTCCTTGCCGGTCGCCTTGCCGACCAGCGCCGCGTCGCCTTCGACGTCCAACAGATCGTCGGCAATTTGGAACGCCAGGCCGATGTCATGGGCATAGGCATGCAGGGCGGAGCGGGCTTCCTCGGAGGCTTTGCCCAGGATCGCCCCCGCTTCCGCCGAAACGGCGATCAGGTCGCCGGTCTTCATGCGCTGCAGACGGGTGATCTGGGCCACGTTCAGGTCGTTCTGCTCGGCCCACAGGTCCATCATCTGGCCCCCGACCATGCCGTGGTCGCCGGCCGCCTTGGCCAAGGCCAGGACCAGATCCGCGCGCACCCGGGCATCGGAGTGGGTTTGCGGTGCCGCCAGCACTTCGAATGCCTTGGTCAACAGGGCGTCACCGGCCAGGATCGCCGTCGCCTCGTCGAACTTGATATGGCAGGTCGGCTGGCCACGACGCAGGTCGTCATTGTCCATGGCCGGCAGATCATCGTGGACCAGGGAATAGCAGTGAACCATTTCAACCGCCGCCGCCGCGCGCAGGGCCGAGGTGGAATCGACACCGAACAGCGCCGCACTTTGCGTCACCAGGAACGGGCGAACCCGCTTACCCCCGGCCAGGGAGGCATAGCGCATGGCATCGACCACGCGCGCCTCGGGCGTGTCCGTCAGCGGCATCAGGGCGTCGAGCATGTCCGTCACTTGCTTGGCGTTTTCGCCCAGCGCGGTCTGAAACTCCGAGTTGGAATCTTTCATGTACTTCGTTTTCCGGGACTATTCTTGGTCGGCGGGTTCGGTGGTCAGGGTGCCGCCGCTGCCGACGACGATCTTATCGACACGCAACTGCGCTTCCTTGAGCTTGGCCTCGCAATGGGTCTTCAGCGCAACGCCCCGTGAATAGGAATCGATGGCCTGGTCCAAGGACCCGGCCCCCTGCTCCAACCCACGCACGATGTCTTCAAGCTCGCTCATCGCGTCTTCAAAGCTCAGTGCGCGGACATCCGCCGGGATTTCCGTCTGGGCGTCGGTATCTGGGGTTTTCTGCTTAGCCATGGAATACCTTATCGACAAGGCGCCGGAGTGTAGGGCCCCCGCCCCCTTGCCGCAAGTGCGAAGGCCCTGCGGCGGGGGCGGAATTCAGGGGTTTACTGCGTCATCAGAGCGCGCACATGCCCGGCGCTGCTTTCCGCCAAGGCGTTCAGGTCATAGCCGCCTTCAAGACAGGACACCACCCGGTTGTCGCAGCAGTCGCGGGCGACACGTAAAAGTTCGACCGTGACCCAGACAAAATCCTCGGTCGTCAGCATCAGCGATGCCAACGGATCCCGCGCATGGGCATCGAATCCGGCGGAAATGATCAGAAGGTCGGGGTTGAATTTGCGCAGCGCCGGCAGGATGCGGTCACGGTAGCCCCGGCGAAATGCATCCGTGCCGTCGCCCGGGTTGAGCGGCAGGTTGCAGATGTTGTCCGCCACGCCCGTGTCCTGCAGCGTGCCCGTGCCCGGATAGGCCGGCCATTGGTGGGACGACGCGTAGAAAAGGTTGGGATCGTTCTGAAACGAATGCTGTGTGCCGTTGCCGTGGTGAACGTCGAAATCAACCACCGCGACCTTCTCGATGCCCTCGGTCATCTGGGCATGACGGGCGGCAATGGCGACCGTGTTGAACAGACAAAACCCCATCGCCTGCGACGATTCCGCATGATGGCCCGGCGGGCGCACGGCACAGAACGCGTTGCGGGCCTCGCCATTGAGAACCGCATCGACCGCCGAACAGGCGCCGCCGGCGGCGCGCAAGGCCGCTTCCGCCGATTTCGGCGACATGCTGGTGTCCGGATCAAGATAGACACGCCCTTCCGTCGGCACGTTGTCCATCACCGTTTCCACATAATCGTGGCCATGGGTGTTCTTGACCATCTCCAGGTCGATCATCGGCGCTTCTAGGCGCAGCAGATTGGCGAACGGCTCGCTCTCCAGCGCCTGCATGACCGCGCGCAGACGTTCCGGGCATTCCGGATGGCCGTGGCCCGGATCGTGCTCCACGCAGGCTTGATGGAAATACAGCTGGGTCGTCATGGGCGTTGTTTCCTTTCCCCGGCCCATTCCTTGGCACGGGTCGGCGTCATTGTTTCGCCGCGTCCGTCAGAACCCGGAGATAGTCCACAAGATTGGCAAGCTGCTCTCTGTCCGGCACCCGCTGGACCGGCATTTTGGTGCCCGGCAGGAACTTGTCTGGCCCTTTGTAAAACAGATCAAATAGGGTTTTTTCGTTCCAAGTAAAGGACTTGTTTCTGAGCGCGCCGGAATAGTTATAGCCCTCGACCGCGCCGACCCGGCGCCCCCACAAGCCTTCGAAATGCGGGCCGGAGCGCGTCGCCGCTTGGGCATCCAACGCGTGGCAATTGGCGCATTTGGTGTACAGCCGGGCCCCGGGATGATCGCTCGCCAGCCAAGGCTGCTTGCCTGTCTTGTCACTGGCCTTCAGCCCGATGCGGTCCCCCGTTTCCAGATGCCATACGGCGGTGGTCTCATCGGCGCTGGCCGTCAGCGCGAACCGCCCGTCCGGCGCGAAACGGGCGGCCCAGATGATCTTGTCATGGGCGGGAATGATCGTGAGGACATCACCCGTCGCCAGGTCCCATTCCACCAGACGACCGTCCCGGCCCGCCGACAGGGCCCGCCCCCCATCCGGCGACACGGCGGCGGCAAAGACCTGGCCCGTGCGGTCGTCGCTATGGGTCAGTACCGAAACCGTCTCGCCCGATTTCACGTCCCACACGCGAAGCGTGCGATCGATGCTGGCCGTCAGCAGCCGCGCGCCCCCGGGCAAGGTATTCATCTTCGTGATGCCCTGGCGGTGGCCTTCGAGAACCCGCTGCAGACGGCCGTCCTTGATGGACCAGATCCCGACCTTGCCGTCGTGTCCGCCGGCGGCGACCCAGGTTCCGCCGTTGACGAAGGCGACATCGTTGATTGGCGCCGAATGCGTGATCACGCGGACTGCCTTGCCTGTCGCCAAATCCCAGATGCGCAGGCTCTTGTCCCACGATCCGGTCACGACACGCCTGCTGTCGGGCGACACCGCCGCCGCCATGACCTTGTGACCATGCCCGGTCAGCCGCCGGACCAGCTTGCCTGAGGGAACGTCCCAGATGATCGCGGTCGCGTCGTCGCTGGTGGTCACGGCGTACTTGCCGTCTGGCGTGAACACGGCGCTGGTCACCGGCCCTTCATGGGCATCCAGGACCGCCACTTCGGTCTGACTGCCGAAATCCCACAACCGGGCCGTAAAATCGAAACTGGCCGTGATGACCGTCCGGCCGTCCGGCGAAACGTCGACCGCCCGCACCATGCCGCCGTGGCCGATCAGATCGGCACGCAGGCCGCCCGCCGTCAGCACAATCAACAAAACCGCGACACAGCCCGCCAAAAGCCCGGAAATACGGGGCAACCGGACGGCCGCTCCACGGGCGGATACACGGGCAGGAGGGGCGACCAGGTGCGACATACCAATTATATTGGTAGAACCCCCGCCCCTTGCCAACCGCCTTTTCGCGATGCGCAAATAGCCTGTCGCCGCAGGGATTTACCTGCAAAATTGCTTGCAATACTGATTGCGGGGCGCAAGCCCCCTGCCTAAACTGACGCCGCCGCAGGCCCAGACCCGAATTCGGGCCCGAACCAGAGGAACGTCCCTTAATGTCCGTCGCCCGGCTCACCCTTTCCGCATTTCCCGCCATCGCCGCTGTCTGCATGATGTCCCTGACGGTCGGCCAAGCACAGGCGCAGCAGGCCGTGCCCGTCGTCGTCGACCGCGTGCTCGCCGAGGCCTCGCATCAGAACGTGCCCGTGATCGGCCGCTTCATCGCCCGTCAGGCCGGTCCTGTCGCGGCGCGGATTAGCGGCCCCGTCGCCGAATTCAAGGTCGATGTCGGCGACCGTGTTGCCAAGGGCGATGTCCTGGCCGTTCTCGTCAAAGACAGCCTGAAATGGGAACGGGAACTGAAGGCCGCCGAACTGAATCGCTGGCAGGCGGCCTTGGACACCGCCCAGGAAACCCTGAAACTGCGCCAGCAGGAACTGTCGCGCCTGGAAGGCCTGCGCAGATCGGCCGCCTTCTCGCAGGCCCGCCTTGACGACAAGCGTCAGGAAGTCGCCGTCGCCAAGGCCGAGCTCGCCGTCGCCGGGGCCCAATTGGAAAGCGCCAAGGCCAGCCTGAAACTGGCTGAAATCGCCCTGTCCTACGCGGATGTCGTCGCGCCCTACGGCGGCGTCGTCTCTCGCCGCCACACGGAAGCCGGCGCCTTCGTCAACCTCGGTGATCCGTTGATCGCCCTGATCAACGATACGGACCTGGAGATCGAGGCCGACGTTCCGGCCCGCAACGTGGGTGGCCTGGTGCCGGGGGTCCGCGTCACGGCGACGCTGTCCGCCGACAAGACGATCGACGCCATCGTCCGCGCCGTCGTGCCCGACGAGAACCCGCAGACCCGCACCCGCACGGTGCGGTTTCAGCTTGATGCCGCGACCGGCGCGACAGGCATCGCCGCGAACCAAAGCGTGACCCTGAGCGTGCCCGCCACGCGCGCGGCATCGGTCGTCACCGTACACAAGGATGCGATCCTCAATCGTTTGGGCAAGACCGTCGTGTTCCTGCACCAGGACGGCAAGGCGCTGGTCCGCCCGGTGCGCTTGGGCGAAGCCGTCGGCAACCGCCTGATCGTCGAAAGCGGTCTTGCCACCGGCGACCTGGTGGTCGTGCGCGGCAACGAACGCCTGCGTCCCGGCCAAGACATCTCGTTCACCGCGCCGCCGACATCCGGCCAAGCCCCCGCCGCCAATGCGGCCCCGGCGCCCAAGCCGAAAACCTGAGGCCCGGAGACGCCCATCCATGGACCTGATCCGGTTATCCATCCAGCGACCCATCGCCGTCATGGCGGCGGTCCTGATGCTGATCCTATTCGGCGTGGTGGCGCTTTATTCAATCCCCATCCAACTGACGCCGGACATCCGCAAACCGGTCATCAGTGTGGAGACGGTCTGGCCCAGCGCCGCCCCGGCCGAGGTCGAGCGCGAAATCATCGTCAAGCAGGAAGAGGTCCTCAAGGGCATCGAAGGGCTGGAGGAGATCCGTTCCGAATCCCAGGACGGACGCGGGCGCATCAATCTGGAATTCGCCATCGGCACCAACATGGACAAGGCCCTGCTGCTGGCGTCCAACCGGCTTGACCGGGTCAACGGCTATCCCGAGGAAGCGGACGAGCCGTCGATCCAGACCGCCAGCGCCGAAGACAACCCCATTGCCTGGTTCGTCATCATCCGCAAGCCCGGCAACAACGAGGAAATTCACCGGTTCGGCGATTTCGCCGAGGAAGTCATCCAGGACCGCATCGAACGCGTGGCCGGCGTGGCGCGGGTCAACCTGTATGGCGCCGCGCGCAAGGAAATGACGATCTTCGTCGAACCGGACCGCATGGCCCGCTACGGCCTGACCGTGACGGATGTGGTCGAAAAACTGCGCGCCGCCAATTCGTCGGTATCGGCGGGCGACGTGGACGAGGGCAAGCGCCGTTACGTGGTGCGCACCGAAGGCGAATTTCAGCGCCTGGAGGACGTGTCCGGCGTGATCCTGCGCTCGGACCGGGACGCCGCCACCGGGCGTTTCGCGCGTGTCACCGTGGGCGATATCGCGACCGTGGCCTGGGACACCTCCAAACCGACCGAACGCATCCGCTTCAACGGCCAGCCGGCCATGGCCTTCAACGCCGTCCGCGAAGGCGGCGCCAACGTGATCGAGGTCATGCGCGGCATCCGCGAGGCGGTGAAGGAGTTGAACGAATACGCCCTGCCGTCGCAGGCCCTGGAACTGCGTCAGGTCTACGACGAGACCATCTACATCAATTCGTCCATCGACCTCGTGCAGCAGAACATCGTGGTCGGCGGCGCCCTCGCCGCGCTCATGCTGCTGTTGTTCCTGCGATCGGGCGGGGCGACGCTGATCGTCTCCATGGCCATCCCCGTGTCCGTCATCGGCGCCTTCGTCGCCATGGCCGCCATGGGCCGGTCACTGAACGTGATCTCGCTGGCCGGCATCGCCTTTGCCGTCGGCATGGTCGTCGATGCGGCGATCGTGGTGCTGGAAAACATCTTCCGCCATCGCGAGTTGGGCCGCACGCGGGCCGAAGCCGCCTACCGCGGGGCGAAGCAGGTCTGGGTCGCCGTCCTGGTGTCCGCCTTGACCACGGTGATGGTGTTCATTCCGGTCCTGGTGATGGACTTGGAGGCCGGCCAGCTGTTCCGCGATATCGCCGTGGCACTGTCCGTTTCCGTGCTGATTTCGCTGTTGGTCGCGGTCACTCTGATCCCCGCACTCGCCAACCGCATTCTGGGATCGCCCGGCGAAGACAGCATCGTCCGCCGGCATATCCCGGTCATCGACGATTTCGCCGGTCTGTTCATGAGATCGCTGATGCGTCTGACCAAATGGGTCACCGCATCGCGCTTGCGGTCCGTCGCCGTGGTCGTCGTTCTGTGCAGTGTCTGTACCGGGGTCACCTGGCTGTTGCTGCCCAAACTGGAATACCTGCCCTCGGGCAACCGTAACCTGATCATCGGCTTCATCGTGCCGCCGCCGGGCTACAACCTGGACACCATGGAGCAGATCGCGCGCGGCTACGAGACAGAGGTGTTCCCGCTGCTGGCCGAAGTCTCGGGCCCGGAGCCGGACGCCCAGGGACGCCCCAAGCTGAACCGCTTCTTCTTCGTCACCTTCCGCGGCCGCACCATTCTGGGCGCCGCCGCCCATGATCCGACGCGGGTGAAGGACCTGATTCCGATCCTCAGCGAGGCCGCCTTCAAGGAACCGGGCACGCTTGGCCAGATCACCCAACGCTCCCTGTTCGGACGCGGCGTCACGGGAACCCGCGCCATCGACCTCAACATCCTGGGTCCGGACCTGGAACCGCTCATGGAAACGGCGCTCAAGACCTTCAACCGCGTCAACCAGGAATTCCCCCGCAAGGGCGGCAATCAGGTCCGCCCGCAGCCGGAACTGGTGCTGGGTGCCCCCGAGCTCCGCATCCGTCCCAACCGGGTCAAGCTTGCCGACAACGGCGTGACCGCGCGCCAGTTGTCGGACACCATCGACGCCTTCAACGATGGTCTGCGCGTCGCCGAGATTACGGTGGGCAACAAGTTGGTCGATCTGATGATCAAGGGGCCGCTGGATCAGGTCACCGAGACCCAGGGCATCAGTAACCTGCCGGTCGTGACCTCGGCCGGGCTGATCATCCCCGCCTCCTCCCTGGCCGACATCGAAATGACCACGGGCCCGACCCAGATCAATCACTTCGAACGCCAGCGCGCGGTGACGCTGTCGATCCTGCCGCGGGACGACGTGCCCCTGGAACAGGCCCTCGACATCATCAAGACCAAGATCATCGACCCCATTTATGCGGAAGGCCTGCCGCCCGGCACATCGCTGCGCCTGACCGGCACGGCGGACAAGCTGAACCAGACCTGGCAGGCCATGAAGCTCGACCTGGGGATTGCCGTGATCATCGTCTATCTGGTCATGGCCGTGCTGTTCGAGAGCTTCCTCTATCCCCTCATCATCATGCTGTCGGTGCCCCTGGCCACGGCGGGCGGGGTCGTCGGGCTGTCGCTTTTGAACCTGTTCACGTTCCAGCCGCTGGACATGTTGACCCTGCTGGGCTTCGTGATCCTGATCGGCATCGTCGTCAACAACGCCATCCTGCTGGTGCATCAGACCCTGGTGCACATGCGCGAGGACGGCATGAGCCCGACCGAGGCGATCCGCGAGGCGACCGGCAACCGAATCCGCCCCATCTTCATGTCGACCCTGACCAGCGTGTTCGGGATGATGCCGCTGGTGGTCTTCCCGGGGGCCGGCTCGGAACTTTACCGCGGGCTGGGGTCGGTCGTGCTGGGGGGCCTGTCGTTGTCGGCGCTTCTGACGCTTGCCATCATTCCGCCCCTTTTGACCCTTGTCATCGGCGTCGGTGAAAAACGGGGCAAACCCTCGGCCGGGCGTGGCGCCGACGCGTCCGCCGCAGACCCCCAGGCGGCGAAATAACCATGATCAATGAAAGAGACAGGATTGAATCGTCTAGACCAAAGTTTGTCCGAAAGTATGGCATACCCTGGCCTTTTGTCCGGTTTGATCTGCCCGCGAAACTCCTTATATAAGGCCCTCGTACCCCATCGCGCAGAACCTCAAGGGTGACTAGGCGCGGTCAATAGCAACAACAACCATCGTCAATAAGGACAATAACAATCGTCATGCCGACCTATACCGTAGAACAGAATTATGAGCAGGCCAGCGCCCTTCTGAAAGCCATGAGCAACCCTCATCGCCTTCTGGTGCTGTGCCACCTCGCCCGCGGCGAAAAATGCGTGGGTGAACTGGAATCCATCGTCGGGCTGTCACAGTCCGCCCTGTCGCAGCACCTGGCGCGCCTGCGCCATGACGGCGTGGTCAAGACGCGCCGCGACGCGCAGACGATCTATTATTCCCTGCGGGGTGAGGACGCGCTGACGATTCTCACGGCATTGGCCGGCTTGTTTGAGATGCCCGCCGTCGTCGAGAAGGCGCGGATCGCCGTCTAATGCATGAGGCCGGTTTGGGGGGCGGCATCGCCGCCCCCGCACCGGTCACTTCATGTGGGCGGCATAACGCCACCCGGTAATGTCCCGAATGGGTCAGTTCAGGCCAAGAATGGCCCGCGCCTCGTCCGGCGTCGCCACCGAAGATCCCAGATTCTCGATGATTGCTGCCGCGCGCTCGACCAGGGCGGCGTTTGACGGCGCCAATTCGCCTGCGCTCAGGTAGATGTTGTCTTCCAACCCGACCCGAACGTTGCCGCCCAGAAGAACCGCCTGGGCGACCATGGGGAACTGTTGGCGTGAAATGCCGAACGCCGACCAGGGTGCCCCTTCGGGCAGCCGGTCGCGCATGTGCATCATGGCTTCCGGCGTCGCCGTGGCGCCGTAGGAAATGCCCAGGCACAGCTGGAAATAGGGCGGCGAATCAATGTGGCCTTCCTTGATCAGCTGCTTGCACAATTCGATGTGGCCGGTGTCGAACACTTCCAATTCAGGCTTCACACCCGCCGCCTTGATGCGGTCGGCCATGACACGCATGTGGCGCGGTACGTTCATGAAGGCGCGTTCGCCGAAGTTCATGGTCGCAACGTCGAGCGAGCAAACCTCCGGCTTCAGCTTCTCCACGTGGGCCGTGCGCTTTTCCGGGGTGACGTATTCCGTCCCCGGACCGGCGATCAAGGGATCTTCGTCGCTCGGCATATAGCGGGCACCGGGACCGGTCGTCAGATTGATGATCATGTCGGACCCGGCGTCGCGGATGCGCTTCACGACTTCCTCGTAGTACTCGAACTTCATGCTCGGCGTACCGTCGGGTTCACGCACATGGATGTGGCAGACCGCCGCCCCCGCCTTTGCGGCATCAAGCGACGACTGAGCGATCTGTTCCGGCGTGACGGGCGTGGCCTTGGTTCGTTCCGGTGTCGGCGCCGACCCTGTGACGGCGCAGGTGATAATTGTCTTCTGGCTCATGGTGGCCATTTCCTCCTGGTTTATTGTGCCGCCATCATACGCACAGCGGCAGCCGGGCGGAAAGACGCCAACATGTCGGCAAACACCTGCCCAGCACAAATGGCATAAAAAGTGGGTTCGTTGTCATTGCGCCAAACACCGGACCGACGCACACTCCGGTCATGGCACCCGATACGACATCACAGGCGGATATACCCACGCGCCGACTGACCGCACCGAAGCGGATCGGCATCGTCATCTTCGAGCGCTGCCAGATCATCGACGCAACCGGGCCCGCCGCCGTCTTCGGATCCGCCAACGAAGTCCATATGGCCGAGGGCGGCAGCGGCCCTCTCTACGACCTGCGCATGATCGCCGGGCGCTCGGGCCCCGTCCATACATCGACCGGCATCTCCCTGTTCGCCGACAGCACCCTCAAGGACGCGGTTCCGCCCATCGACACGTTGATCTGCGCCGGTGGCAAGGGGTCTTTGAAGTTCATCGAAGACAGCGACGCCATCGACGACATCCGCCGCTTGACGCGTTCGGCGCGGCGGGTGGTTTCCGTCTGTACCGGGGCCTATATCCTGGCCGCCGCCGGGCGGCTCGACGGACGCCGCGCGGTGACCCATTGGGCCCATTGCCGAAATCTGGCCGACCGGTTTCCCAACGTCAGGGTCGAACCCGATCCGATCTTCATCAAGGACGGCAACGTCTATACCTCGGCCGGCGTGACTGCGGGCATGGACCTCGCCCTGGCGCTGCTGGAAGAAGACCATGGCAAGGCCCTGGCCCTGAACGTGGCGCGGGAGATGGTCATGTACATGAAGCGTCCGGGCTCCCAGACCCAGTTCTCGCGCCAACTGTCGGCGCAGATGGCCCCCCGGGGCGATATCCGCAAGGTGCAGATCTGGCTGCTCGACCGGCTTGCCGACGACATCAGCGTCGAAGACATGGCCGAACAGGCCGCCATGAGCCTGCGCACCTTTAACCGTCATTTCAAGAAGGCCACGGGCCGCACGCCCGCCGGCTTCGTCCAGGAGGCCCGAATCGAGGCGGCCCGCAACCTGCTGGAAGACAGCGAGTTGCCCGTCAAGCTGATCGCCGCACAATGCGGCTTCGGCGACGAAGAACGCATGCGCCGCGCCTTTCATCGCAGTCTGGGGGTCAGCCCCCAGGACTACCGCATGCGGTTCGCCTCCCTGGCGCCCGCCTGAACCTTTCCCGAACCCCAACCCTGACCGGAGACACCATCATGACCACGCAAATCGGTATTCTCGCCTTCAACGACATGGAAGAATTGGACGCCATCGGCCCCTGGGAGGTGTTCTCCTGGGCCGCCAAGCAGGAAGATTCCGGTATTGCCGTCTGCACCATCGGGTCGGGCAGCCGCGAGATCACCTGTGCCAAGGGCCTCAGGATCGTCACCGATTACACCCTGGACGACCACCCCAAGCTGGACATCGTCCTGGTTCCGGGCGGCCAGGGCACGCGGGCGATCTTCGCCAACGGCGGGCCGGAGATCGATTGGCTGAAGAAGGTCGCGCCGGACTGCAGCTGGGTGACCAGCGTGTGCACGGGGGCGCTGCTGCTGCACCGGGCGGGTCAGCTGCAGGGCAAGCGGGCGACGACCTATTGGGCCGCGGTCGACCTGTTGCGCGGCGGCGGCAATGTCGAGGTCATGGATGATGTGCGCTTCGTGCGCGACGGCAATGTCGTGACTTCGGCGGGCATCTCCGCCGGCATGGACATGTCCTTGTGGCTGCTGGGCCAGTTGAAAAGCCCGGAATTCGCCCGCTTCGTCCAGAAAGGGATCGAGTACTTCCCCGCCCCGCCCTATACGGCGGCCGTCTGAAAGCGGTGAACCCCGGCGGCGTCGATGACGCGGCGGACCCGACCAAGCGTCATCAGATGATGCAAATGCGCCAGACTTTCGCCGATGGCGAAGAACATCTGGTGGGTATCCATCTCGCGCTTGAACAGATGCTCCAGCACATCGACCGCCGTCGCCCCGCCGTCGCCGTCCCGCGCCGCACAGGCGGCCTGGGCGGCGTCCAGGCGTTCCACATGATGGGCGGCCAGGTCGTCCAGGCGTTCCAGCAGGCCCCGGAAGGGCCAGTTGTGGGACGGCAGCACCAAGGTATCGGCCGGCAGGTCCTTGAACCGCTTGAGACTGTCCAGGAACCGGGCCAAGGGATCGGCCTCGGGTTCCTGCGGCCAGACGGAGACGTTGGGGCTGATCTTGGGCAGGATCTGGTCGCCGGATATCAGCACGCCCAGGTCGGCACAGTACAGACAGGCATGTTCCGGCGAATGGCCGTTGCCTTCGATCACGCGCCAGGAATGAGCCCCGACGGCGAATTCATCCCCATGGGCGATGCGCCGGATGGCCGCCGGAATGGCTGAGATATTGCCGCCGTAGCGCCCGACCCGGCGTTCGACCTGGTCCAGGCGCTCGCCGCTGAACCCGGCGGCCTTGTAGAAGGCATGGGACACCGGCCCCGCGCTCTCACGCGTTTCGAAACTGAGCATGCGCCCGGTGGCCCATTCCGTGTAGGGCATCCAAAGCGGCACCTTGAAACGCGCCGCCAGCCAGCCAGCCAGACCCACGTGGTCGGGATGGAAATGGGTGACGATGATGCGCGTAACGGGTTTGCCGGCCAAGGTGGTCTCGAACACACGGTCCCAGGCATCGCGGGTTTCTTCGGTATTGATGCCCGTATCGACAAGGGTCCAGCCGTCGCCGTCTTCCAACATCCACAGATTGATGTGATCCAGCTTGAACGGCAGGGGCATGCGCAGCCAGCGCACACCGGGCGCAACCTCCCAGGTCTCGCCGAGGGGCGGTTCACCGTCGAAGGCGTAATCGGGTTGGAAAGACACGGAAGGATGGGCTCCGGATAATCGTCTGGATGGGAATGTGACTGCTAGCACGCATAACGACGCCTGGGCAAGCCGGCTCGCCGCGGCGTCAAGTTCGGTTTCTGGTGTGATGAGGGGTGTTGGAACTGGCCTCAGGCCGCGTGACAGAACGGCCCGGATTCATCAATTTCCGCCACGGTCGCGTCCTGACACCCGAACTGCTTCAGCACCTCCCGCGCCCGTTCCCGGGGCACCAGGGAAAGCTGATCGTCGGAAGCACTCCAGTAAAAATCGACATGCGCCTGATGCGCCAGATGGGTTGGCGTGATGACGAAATAGTCCGGGTCGTTGCGCGATACGTAAACCAACAATTGTGGTCTCATCGGCTTGGTTCTCCTCATCTTCCTTAAGCGGATGTTTTTGAAGGAGGACATCTATGTCCGCGTTCTTTGTCGCAGACATCGCGATCAAACGCTATTGACCAAAAGTATAGGTTTCAGGGCGGATAGGTATACATGCGAACGCAGGAAAAGCGGGGCGTGCGCCCTGTTCCGATTGCTACTTCGTCAATTCCGGTGCGCCCGGGAGGCGACGACGGAAGCGGTGTTCATAGCCGAAACCACCCGGACCGCCGCTGCGGTCCCGATCGAAAATCTGGTAAGTGGAGGTAAGGCGCGCTGCCGTCGGCTGATCTATCTGACGGCGGGGATGTCAGTGCGCGCGGTTGTACTCGACGCCCTGCGCGACGATCCAGCGCAGTTCTTCCTTCATCAGGTCGACATGGCGCGACGAGTCGGCGCGCAGCAGGGCCTGAATGATCGCCGTCTGCACCGGCGCCGGCATTTCATGGAAGTTTTCCAGCATCAGGAACTTGACGCTGGGCCGCACGGTTTCCGACATCAGTAGGCTGATGACCAGCTTCTTGCGGATGTCGTTGCGCATGTTGCCGGCTTCGGTCAGCTGGAAGAATTCCTGCACGAAGTAACGGGGCGACACGCTGCCGTCCATCAGGTTGTGCAGGTTTTGACGCAGGGCCGTGGTGTATTCGGCCCGCGTGCGCACGATGAAGCGTGACGTTTCCCGGCGCAGCTTGGCAATGGCGTTGGGATCAAAAGCGCTTTCCGTGATCAGGGAAATCGCGTTCTTGACCGCTTCGTGCTTGGAGATATCGCCGACGATTTCGAACATGCCGGTAATCAGCGGCGTCTTGCGGCCAAGCGGCGACAGGCGCGCCACGGCGGCCAGGGCCATGGGCGCTTCCGGATCGCGGGCCGAAACCAGGGCCAGCGGCAACGGGTCTTCGAGCCCGCCCAGATTGATCGTCGAATTCAGGAAATTCTCGGGCGCCAGAAACTTGTCGCCTTCGGACGGGACCACCAAAGGTTCCCGCTTTTTATATCGGGTCTTGATGTCCAGCGCGGTCTTGACGCCTTCTTCCGTCAATCCGAACAGTTTGTCGCTCATTTATCCCTCGTCTACCCCTTGGCACCCTAGCGGGCCCCTGCGCCTGCGGTCCCCCGACCGCATAGATCGGCGTCAGGTTGCAACCACGCCTAACTGCCCGGTTTCCGCGGCCCGGCCGCGTTCCACGCCCACGAACCGTGTACTCGTGAACACCTTACGATTTCGCCAGTTCAGGAACAAGCGCAGGCCCGCTTCCATATGCGCGCGGTCGAAACCGCAATTGAAGGCCTGCTGCTGCTGAAGATTGTCACGCGCCCGCACGGTTCGGATCTGGCCCGGCGCGGACAGCCCCGGAAACATCGAGGCGGTGACCGCGGCTTCCGTGCCCTTGCGCTCGACCAATGAGTCGAGGATGAGCGTCAGGAATGCGATCAGACGGGCGGGAATGCGGGCGTCGCCCACGCGCCAAGCCGTCACGGCCGCCGGCGAGGCGTCCAGCACCTCTGCCAGGTCAGCGTCGGAAATTCCCAATTCGGCCAATCCGCGAAACACCGGATAAACGTCCCTTTTCTCGGTCGCATTTTCCGCGATTATCGTCATCAATCGGTTCCTCATCCCAATGCGGTTGTTCCGCTTAGTTCTAAGGACCGAATGGTAAAAAAGTATTAACCTCGTTTCGTTTTGAACATGACGGCGGTCACACCATGAATATTAATTTTCGCGTCGGCCATGCGCGCCGGAATTGACCTGGGCGGCACCAAGATCGAGGGCTTGGTGCTAAACGGCGCCGGGATTCCCTTGGCGCGCCGCCGAATTGCCGCTCCGCAAGGCGATTACCAGGCCACCATCAGGGCGATTTGCGACGTGATCCGCGATCTGGAGGCAGAGGCCGGCCCGGTCGGCCACGTCGGCGTCGGCATTCCCGGTACGATTTCGCCGGCCACAAGACTGGTCAAGAACGCCAATTCGACCTGGCTGATCGGCCATCCCTTCGACGTCGATTTGGAAAGCGCCCTCGGCCGGCCCGTGCGGCTGGCCAATGACGCCAACTGCTTTGCCGTGTCCGAAGCCGCCGACGGGGCCGCTCAGGGCGCCGCCGCGGTATTTGGGGTGATCCTGGGCACCGGCGTCGGCGGCGGCATCGCCCTGAACGGGCGGCCCGTCTCGGGCCTGAACGCCGTGGCCGGCGAATGGGGGCACAATCCCCTGCCCTGGCCGCGGGACGACGAACGGCCGGGCCCCCGCTGCTATTGCGGCCTGTCCGGTTGCATCGAAACCTTTCTGTCGGGCCCCGCGCTGGCCCATGACCATCTGACCGCTACGGGTGAGAACCTGTCCCCGCCCGACATCGCCGCCCGCGCCGAGGCCGGTGATGCCGCCGCCGACGCCACCCTGGCACGCTACGAAGACCGCCTGGCCCGCGCACTCGCCACCGTCATCAACCTTCTGGACCCTGACGCCATCGTCCTGGGCGGCGGGCTGTCGAACCTGAGCCGGCTGTACGCGAACGTGCCGCGGCTTTGGGGAAAATGGGTGTTTTCCGATGAGGTGGCGACGCGCCTTGTCCCGGCCCGTCACGGCGATGCATCGGGCGTCCGGGGGGCTGCCTGGCTGTGGCCGGCGGAGATCAGCAGCCGCCCTTGAGCCGTTCCATCTTGATCGGCGTCATACGGATGGCGAAATCGCCGAAGGATTGAATGATCCGCTCCGCGACGCCGTCGGCACGGTAATCCACCTCAAGCTCGAACACGGGCGTGCCCTCGTTCGATTTCATGGAAAAGAACGCCGATTGGTGGCGCCACACGGGCAGGTTCATGGTGAACCCGGCCTTCTTCAACAGGGCCAATGTCTTGTCGGCGCGGTCTTTCGGGCTGACGATGTAGACGTTGGTATCGTAAGGATTATCCAGGCTGCCGCCATCGAACATGGGGCGGGAAAACACCTTCTGGCCGGCGAGCGCGGCCTTCAGGCTGGCGACCAGATGGGCCGTGGGAAACAACGTGCCTTTGGGCAGGGACATCTGCGTTGCCACTTCGCCGGTAAAGGCGGCCTCGCCGCCCTTGCCCGGGTCGAGCCGCGCCGTCCCCTTCAGGTTTTCTTCCAGCCGCTCATTGCGCCGGTGGCTCATGCTGAAGCCGTAGTCACGGCCGTCCTTCGATTCCCAACTGGTGAAGTTCCAATCCGTGCGCACGGGCGTTTCCTCGCCATAAACCACATCCAGCACGATGCGGCTTTCGGCGATCCAGCGCTCGCAAGCATCCGTGAATTCATAGGCCATGAGGCCGCGCGCCGCCGTGGGCCCGACGCCCTCCCGGCTTTGGTGAAGGGTGATCTCATAGGCCGCGCGGTGACTGGCCAGTTTCGGCTCCGCCGCACCGGCCGCGTCGGCCACCGACAAGCCGGCCACGGTCACACCCGCAAACAGCAGCATCGCCACACCAACGGCAGGTGCCGTGCGGCGAAACGCCGGGCGCATCCGGCGACGGGTCAATTGGTGGTTCGGCATGGCGGTGTTTCTTCCCAAGAGCAATTCCGCAACGGTGACACTAGGCCCCGGGACGCGCCCTGTCCATGGCTGCGGGAGCCGTTTTCCCCGGCAAATTCTGCCGACCTGCATGGCAGGAATTGCCGGGTTGAGGCGGTTTGTGCCCGGTCATCTTCCGTTAAGCATATGAAAAACCGCCATCTGCCGTTTGGCCCGACTTTTGCGTCGGATTTCAGCGAGTAAATGGATGTGGCGAAGCCCGCATGCCGACGATTTGGAGGCACTCATGACGGCGATAGAACAGACCCTGAAGCCCGTGCCGGAACGGAATGCAACAAGGAGCGCGCCGGCCCCTCGCCGGAACGGCACCTGATCCGCGTTTCCGTCCCACCCACGGGAGACCAGTGCCTTCGGCATGTCCGGGTCTCGACACCTTCTGTTTCTCGAACGGATCGCGTTCGGACGAAGAAGGAGCCTTGCTCATGGGAGCAGAACATCAGCCAGTTTCGTATGTAGACCTGTATTCGCAACACCCGTCCCCCGCCGCGCCTTTTTCAAGCATC
>PALN01000086.1 GCA_002706405.1 Rhodospirillaceae bacterium
CTGCCGCCAGGCCGGGTTGGACAACCCGGGCCTGTAGCATCGTCACCGTCTGCGGGCCGCCGCGGGGGAACCTCTGCTCAAGTTGCCGTTACGGTCTCTGCGAGTTTCGGTTGCGTTTCGTCCATTACCGTATGATGATAATCACGGCATCGCTTGGGGAGTCCCGGATTTCGGGCGGCGAAGGGGGGTTTCTTTCGTTGGGCCGGACCGGACCTGGGCGCGCCAGCCATGGAACATGGCAAGGCCCCAAAAAGGCGAAGATCCTGGGGGTCCGTTACTCCACTCGACAAAGGAAGTTGATCAAAGATGCCTACTGGAACCGTAAAGTGGTTCAATGTGACCAAGGGATTTGGCTTCGTTACCCCCGATGAGGGCGGTAAGGACGCTTTCGTGCATATTTCTGCAGTTCGTGATTCGGGGATGGAAACACTCGCCGAAGGGCAGAAGCTGGAATATGAATTGGTGCCTGGGCGTGATGGCCGCGAAGCGGCCGCGAACCTGAAAGCCATCGATTAGAGATCTCCGCACCGCCCCGATGACATTGTGATCGGCCGGGCGGCGGTCGTTTCCGGACCTGTGCCGGCGGCGATCGGGAGACATGTTGCAGAAGCGGGCGTCGCATGGGTAGCGGCGTCCGCCCCTGCGGCTTTCGTACCGGCTTGTTTACCTGGGGATGATTGGCCCATGGCCAAGGAGCTCTATCCCGTGCCTTGCCCGCAATGCGGGGAGGCACAAAACGTCATGCCGGGTGGCTTCGACCCGGATCGTGACCCGTTCGGACCCGTGACCTGTATGGTCTGCGGCAATAATTTCGCACGTGATGATTACCTGGATGGTCTGGCCCGGGCGACGGCCCGGCGCAAGCCCGGGTCCAACGTGGTCCCGCTTCGGCGAAACTGACCATCTCCCGACGATATCAATAGATTAAGAACCCGACGGCGGCCCGCGCGGCGGAGACCCGGCGGCTGCCTAGTTCCGGCGCACCATGGCCAAGCCGGCGCCGGCGGCGATCAAGATGCCGCCGGAGACCCGATTGCGGATGCGCTGAGCGCGTTCGCTCTTGAACGCCCCCAACAACCGCCCGCCGATCACCGCATAGCCGCTGTCGAAGGCCACGGCGATGGCCAGGAAGGCGCCGCACATCGCCCATAACTGCGGGCCCGCGGGCAGGCTCGGGTCGAGGAACTGAGGAAAAAACGCGGCGTAGAACGCGAGAAGCTTCGGGTTGGTCCAGGCCACGAACGCCGCCTGAAGAAACATGTGCCGTGTTCGCGGCGCGGTCGCGGCGGCGGCTTCCGGCGTGACCGGCTTTTCGCGGAAGGCCTGCACCCCCATGTAAACCAGATACGCCACGCCCAGCCAGCGCAGGACCTCGAACCCGTCCGACAGGATCGCCATGGCCGACGCCAGGCCCAGGGCCGTGATCGCCAGCTGCTGCGCCAGGGCGAAGGCCGTGCCGGCGACGGTGATCAGCCCGGCCTTGACGCCGAACCGCATGGAGCGGGAAATCACCAGCATCACGTTGGGCCCGGGGATGATGATCAGCACCGCCGTGGCGGCGACAAAGGCGGAAAACAGCGTCCAGTTCATGGCGGGCCCGTTCTTGTCCGGTCGTATCGGCTTTGCATAGCAAAGCCGGGGGGGCTGGTAAATGCGATTCCCCTTTGCCAGCGCCCGTTCCCGATGCTACATGACCGCGCCATGACCACCGAACTCAGCCATATCCGCAACTTTGCGATCATCGCCCATATCGATCATGGGAAATCGACGCTGGCCGACCGCCTGATTCAGGCGACGGGCGGGCTGACCGACCGCGAGATGTCGGAACAGGTGCTCGACAACATGGAGTTGGAGCGCGAGCGCGGCATCACCATCAAGGCGCAGACCGTGCGCCTGGACTATACGGCCAAGGACGGCGAGAAATACGTCCTCAACCTGATCGACACGCCGGGCCATGTCGACTTCACCTATGAAGTCTCGCGCTCGCTGGCCGCCTGCGAAGGCTCGCTGCTGGTGGTCGACGCGACCCAGGGGGTCGAGGCGCAGACCCTGGCCAACGTGTACCTGGCCCTCGACGTCGATCACGAGATCGTCCCCGTGCTCAACAAGATCGATCTGCCGGCGGCGGAAACGGAGCGGGTCAAGGCGCAGATCGAGGACGTGATCGGCCTGGATACCTCGGACGCCCTGGAAATCTCCGCCAAGACCGGCCTCGGCGTCGACAGCGTGCTCGAAGCCGTCGTCACCCGCCTGCCCGCCCCCAAGGGCGACCCGAACGCAACGCTCTCGGCCCTTCTGGTCGACAGCTGGTACGACCCCTATCTCGGGGTGATGATCCTGGTCCGTGTCGTCGACGGCACCCTCAAGCGCGGCCAGAAGATCCGCATGATGGCGACGGACGCCGCCTATCAGGTCGAACAGGTCGGCTATCTCCGCCCCAAGCCGACCAAGGTCGACGAACTGGGCCCGGGCGAGGTCGGTTATTTCACGGCCGCCATCAAGCGCGTCGCCGATACCAACGTGGGCGATACCATCACCGACGACCGTAAGCCGGCGACCAAGCCCCTGGCCGGGTTCAAGCCCTCCGTGCCGGTGGTGTTCTGCGGCCTGTTCCCGACGGACGCCGGCGATTACGAAGACCTGCGCGATTCCCTGGAAAAGCTCCATCTGAACGACGCCAGCTTCCATTTCGAGGCCGAATCCTCGGCCGCCCTGGGCCTCGGCTTCCGCTGCGGGTTTTTGGGCCTGCTGCATCTGGAAATCGTCCAGGAGCGGCTGGAACGCGAATTCGACCTGGATCTCATCACCACGGCGCCCAGCGTGGTCTACAAGGTCTACCGCACCGACGGCGTGATGCGCGAACTGCACAATCCCGTCGACATGCCGGATCCTTCCGCCATCGATTACATCGAAGAGCCCTGGATCAAGGCCAGCATCATGGTGCCCGACGAATATCTCGGCGCCGTGCTGCAGCTGTGCACGGACCGCCGCGGCGAACAGGAAACCCTGACCTATGTGGGCAACCGGGCACTGGTCGTCTATCACCTGCCGCTCAACGAAATCGTGTTCGATTTCTACGACCGCCTGAAATCCGTCAGCCGCGGCTACGCCAGCTTCGATTACGAACTGGAAGGCTACCGCGAGGGCGATCTGGCCAAGGTCTCGATCCTGGTCAATCTGGAGCCTGTGGACGCGCTCGCCTTCATCGTCCACAAATCCCATGCCGAGGTGCGCGGCCGCCAGATCTGCGAAAAGCTCAAGGGCCTGATTCCCCGCCAGCTGTTCAAGATCGCCATCCAGGCCGCCATCGGCGGCAAGGTCATCGCCCGCGAGACCCTGGGCGCCATGCGCAAGGACGTCACCTCCAAATGTTACGGCGGCGACATCACGCGCAAGAAGAAGCTTCTGGAAAAGCAGAAGAAGGGCAAGAAGCGCATGCGCCAGTTCGGCAACGTGGAAATCCCGCAGTCGGCGTTCCTGGCCGCGCTCAAGACCGGCGAATAATCCGGGGGGGCTGATCCGCCATGCTGCCCAATCCCAAAGCCCCGATCCGCTCGTTCCTCACCGGCTGCCTGTTCCTGGCGGCCCTGGTCACGGGGGCCCTCATGGTCTGGACCCTGCGCCAGGACGGTGGCCAGAAATATTGCGTCGCGGGCGGCGGGGAGCTGTTCGGCCTGTGCCGCCCGACGGCGGATTTCCTTCTCAACGGCCTGGTCTGGTACGCCCTGATCTTCGGCGCCCTGGCCCTGCCGATCGTTTCGGTGATGGCGATGCGCTGGGCGGCCAGGCGGCGCGGCTCGGGAAACTAGGCCGCTTTTCCGCGGGATGGCCTAGCGGCCGCCGCCCGGCGGCGGCATGTTGTCCGTATTGATGTCGAAATCGTCTTCCGATTCCGCATACGTCAGCCCGGCTTCGTCCAGGAAATGCTGGGTTTCATGGGTCGGCGCCATGTCGTCGCCGTCGCCGTAGCCGTCCTGCATGGCCTGCTCGGCCAGCTCGTCATACAGAAACATCGAATCCTCGCGCTCCTGCAGATCCTGGACCTCGTCCGCGGTCAGGGGCCGTTTGGGCCGGCAGAACCAGGCCAGCAATCCCCCCGGAAGCCCGGTCAGCAGCCAGGCCGGCAGGGCGAGCAGCGGGCGGATCACCCCGGACCACAGTTCGGGGGACAGGCGCTCCACGCGGATTTGCGTGACCACCAGATTGCCCGGCCAGGCCGTGTACCAAAGGTCATGGGCGGAAACCAGATGCAGGCCGCGCCCGGGCACGGCCTTGACCAGGGCTTCGGCCGCGCCGGCGGCAAATGCCGTCAGCAGCAGGGCCCAGCCCAGGTAGAACGCCACGCGCTTCAGGGTCCAACCGGTCATCATGGTTTTGTTATGGGGCCGGGGCCCATTCCGGGCAATGATTATCGAGACACAATGCCGTGCGCGCTTTGTTAGGGGCGCCGCCGCTTTAACCGTTGCAAGCCACCCCGCCGCCCGCTATTTTCCGCCCCCTGTTCCGCGCCCCGCCCGTTGGGCGGCCCGCGGACCATGCGGAGGGGTGGCCGAGTGGCTGAAGGCGCACGCTTGGAAAGCGTGTATAGGGGCAACTCTATCGGGGGTTCGAATCCCCCTCCCTCCGCCAAATTTCTTTCCTGAAAATTCGCGCTTGCCCTGTCGGATTCATTTTAGTTTGGCGAATCCCAATTTAAATTGGCGAAAAACCAATCAAAGTTGGCGCAAAATTAAACAGAGTCATATTGATTTCAATAAGTTGGCGCGGAAACTTTCAGCTTCTCTCGTAGCGCCCTATCGACCCAAGAACCGACGTTTTCGCCTGCGAGTTTGGCCGCTTTCTTGACCTTGGCGCGAGTCTCCGGAGAGACGCCGTCGAGCTTCCAGTACCTGTGAGTGCCGTAGGGAAGGCACTTGCGCTTGGTGGGGGCGAGGCACCTCTGGGTGTGTAACTTGTTTCCCATGAATGCGCTCAAGGCGTCAGGCGTCGCATCGATTCCCTGTTTTTCCATGTAGGCCGTCGCCGCGCGCACCTGGTCTTTTGCAATCTTGGTCATGGCATGATTGAGAGAATCATCCACGATTCTGAGGAACGAGAATGGGGTCTTCTTCTCATCCCGAATCAGCCTGTTCTTCCTTAAGCCAACGGCATCACAAGCCTCAATAAAATGATGTGGCCAATCGGACATCAAAAAGTCCGCGATCCTGATCGCATGTGTCCGTTGGAGGGGTGGAAGGAGATCGACTACAGTGATTCGCCGAATTGAGCTGGGGGCAATGTCCCAATCGTGTTTGGACAGAACGTGCATTCTCAGAGGAAGTGCATATTCGCCGGCGACGACTAAATGAAAGAGACGCCGCAGAATCCAGAAGTAGGCCAGAGAGTGGACATGCCCGGCGGTGCCTAAATATCCGAAACCATGTGATGCGATATCCAACAATCTGCGCTGAATCTCGAGATCGGTTTCCGATGCCGTGTGAACCGATATCCGGCGCAGATCGCTACCACAGCGTACGCAACCTTGAAACGATATTGCACCTTTGAACTTTGAGGGCGTTATAGGCGCTCCGCAAGACTCGCAACGGTCGATCAAATGGGTGCCGTGAGTACGGCAAGCCGTCACGAACGACAATCGCCAGGTTCTTCGGAGGTAAGGCTTCTCTTGATCAAGGCAAAGCGGGCATGCCTGCTGGCCGAATGACTTCTTCTTCGTGCCGCCGATCGGCGGTAACCAGACCAGCGACGCATTTGGGTCATCACGTTCATAAACACGCCCCTGGTAGGCAGAGAGGCCCATCTGGGTGACATAATCGACTGGTGTGTGGGTCCGTTCCGCGAGCGTTTGAATGACCAGCGGGTCGCACCACCTGTCCAGGTCGATAAAGTTCAGGCGACCGCCTTGTAGGATCGATGAATATAGGTCCGCTGGCGACAAACCGTTTGCATGAGCAACTCGGGCGAACCAGGAACTTAGAGACTCACCACTTAGCGGTCTCGGACGTCCAGGCCAACGGGTGGGTGCATGTTGGTTCGACATGCCGATGCCATGAGTTGCGTTTTATGCAATTCATATCGCATCCGAATATTAATTTTCTCTAACGTTATAGTGCCGATACGGATTCGCCCAAAAACTCCTTACCAGACTACAAGCGGGGGGGCCCATTGACCTAGTTACTCTCAAGGAGTTGATGATATGCCTGTGCGGCACTAAACTTTGTGCTAATAGTAAAATACGATCTATATCTTGTGCCAGTTGGAGAGCATTGTGCCGGTTAGGACCATTCCTCTTAGCCGTAGTTCGGTCACCGGCAGACATAACCCGGGACGTGGCGCGCGGGCGATCGCATTTGAGTCCACGCTTGAAAGGGACTTCATTCTCCTGATGCGCTTCGACCCGGATGTAGAGGCGATCGAGGAACAGCCGGTTAGAATTTCATATCGGGATGAAGAGGGGAAAAGCCGGCACTATACGCCCGACTTTCTTGTTACCCGGTCCAATGGTGCCAATCAGTTGGTTGAAGTGAAGCCGAGTTCACGTGTCACACCGGACCTAGACATGAAGTTTCACGCAGCTCGAGAGTTCTCCAGATCCCGAGGCTGGAAATTCGAACTGTGGACTGAAAAGGAAATCCGGATCCCGCGGCTCGAAAACGCTGTGTTCTTGAAGCCATTCAACAATCAGAGCTCGGACGAAGGCGTTGCTCAAGAAATCGAGGGGTATCTCAGTCGGATACGTGATGTCCAGATAGGGCGAATGTTTGAGGAGCTTTGGCCCGATGAACATGAGCGTGCCCACGCGCTCCCGACAGTTTGGGCAATGATTGCCGACGGGACGCTTAGTTGCGACCTGGACCGTGTAATCGACGGCACGTCAAAAGTGTGGTTTGCTGCCGGGGGAAACGATGCCGGCAACCATTGATTACAAGATAGGTGGCGTATTTTCCTTGAACGGTCGAGAGGCGACGATCACCAGTATCATCGATGTCGACCGCGTTCTCCTTCAACTGAATGAATCTGGCGAAATCGTCACGGCTGCGACCAGCGAGCTACGGGTTCCTCCTGACAGCGAGCCACCAAAAACACGAGCGTTCGACGGCCTTACGGAAGGAGAGCTGAGCGAAGCCCGGAGAAGGTATGCCGCGATTGAACCGTTGCTCGCTGTGACGCGCGGTAAGACGGAGGCATGCAAGAAGAGGGCGGAAGAGACAGGGTACGGCGCAAGATCGCTGCAGAGGTGGCTTCGTGCCTACACCAACCGCCGTCTCTTGAGCGATCTGGCGCCAGACCGCGGAGGAAAAAGAAAAAGTAGGCTCCACAAAAAGGTGGAAGCCATCATCAAGGACTTCATCAATCGTCGATATCTGACTAAGCAGAAACTAACGCAGAAGAAGGTCATCGCCGAGATTCGCCAGGCGTGCAAGGCGGCGAGACTCAAGCCACCTTCTGCGAATACGATTCGCAGTCGGATCAAGGATATGTCGGCCGCTTTGGTAACGAAACGACGCCACGGTGCTAAAAAGGCCCGTGATGATCACGCCTACGTCAAGGGACGCTTCCCGGGTGCCGTGAGGCCTCTCTCCGTCGTTCAGATCGACCATACGAAGCTCGACATCGAGATCGTGGACGATGTGTACCGGCAGCCAATAGGCCGGCCATGGATCACCTTGGCGATCGACGTTTACAGCCGAATGATTACCGGCATGTATCTTTCGCTGGAAGCGCCCAGTGCCTTCTCGGTTGGCATGTGCATCCGAAATTCGGTTTTGCGAAAGGAAACCGACTTGGGGCGCCTGGGCATAGATGCCGAGTGGCCGGTCTGGGGGCTTATGGACAAGCTCCATTTCGACAACGGGAAGGACTTCCACAGCGAGACGGTGCTCAAAGGGTGCGAAGAGTATGGGATCGACGTCGACTATAGACTAGTCAAGCGCCCGGAGTTTGGAGGGCATATCGAACGGGCAATAGGGACCATCGGCAGGAAAACCCACGAACTTCCTGGAACGACCTTTTCGAATATCGTGATGAAAGGCGTCTACGATTCGGAGAAGAACGCGGCAATCACGTTTTCGAAGTTGGAGAAAATCCTCACCGAGTACATCGTCTCCGTCTATCACCAAACGCATCACAGCGGCATCGACATGTCACCGCTTCAAAAGTGGAGAGAAGGGATCGTTGGCGTTCTCGGCTCTACCAAGAAGCTGGGGCGTGGGATGATTCCCGAGATAGCGGATCCAGACAGGTTCTCCATCGATTTCTTGCCACACGACACTCGATCCGTTCGGTCTGAAGGGATCGTCTGGGACAGAATTTGGTACTTCGACGAATGCCTGAAGGATTGGGTCAACGCTAAGAAGGGTGGGCAGACCCAAGAGTTCCTTGTTCGCCGAGACCCAAGAGACATCTCGAAGATCTATTTCTTCGATCCCGAACTGAAGACCTATTTCGAGGTGCCTTACCGATACAACGATCACCCATCGATCAGTCTCTGGGAGCTGAAAGCGGTTAAGAAACGGCTGCAGGACGAAAAAGCGGCTGAGCGAGACGAGGACGCAATCTTCGCTACGTTGGAAAAGATCGAAATTGAGATCGAGGAAGAAGTGAGGGTGACCAAGAAAACCCGGCGCCAAGCACAACGACGGAAGACAATCACAGAGAGCAGCCCCGAACAGCCGCGCGAGCGGCCAAAATTGGTCGTCGATAACTCAAGTGGAACTGGCGAGAAGTTCGAATTGACGGACGATGTCCTTACGCCGCGATGGAGGGAATAAACGTGCCAGTGAACGCGGAAACAACGGGGCCCTTGAGGGAAAAGTCAAATATTGCTTCTACAAATGAGAAGCAATCTTCTCTCTTCGGGCCATTAGACGACGACCCGCCGTCAGAGATGGATCGGGCCGTAGACTCGATCTGGAAACCCTGTTGGATAGACTATCCTGCTGCTACGGCTGGACTTGAGAAATTAAGGTCAATCTACCGACATCCACGGACAAGCCGGCCACCGTGCCTGTTGATTGTCGGGCTTCCAAATTCCGGAAAGACGTCACTCGTTAAAGAGTTTGAGCGCGAGGTAACTCCCGCGCGATCAGACGATGACGAATTGGATTGGGCTCCCGTGATGTACGTTCAGGCGCCGCCCACAGCGGACGCTTCAGCACTTTATCTGAGTATTCTTCGTCGAATTGAAGCACCTGAGGAATGCACAGGACGGATTACGAAATTACAGGACCAAACCCTGAAGTTGTTGGAGAAATTAAGGACGAGGGTCCTCATTGTTGACGAACTTGCCTATATGCTCTCCGGCACGACCCCGCAACGGAACATTTACAGCAATGTGATCAGGCATCTGAGCAATGAGCTTGAAATCTCTATCGTTGGAGTTGGCACGAAGAAGCTCCTCCGAACGTTCCAGACCGATCAGCAATCGGGCTCTCGGTTCGAACCATTATTCCTTCCTAGATGGAAAATGGGACAAGACTACTTTGCGTTCATCGTTCAGATTTGCCTTCGCGCTGGGTTAAAGCCTGACGGTGAATTCACCGACAAGGCCTTCATTGAGAGAATTTTTCGGATGAGCGAAGGCCTGACCGGGGAGACTTGGAAGCTGATGTGTTTGGTTATCGAGCACGCGGTCCGAAGCGGCAAGGAAACGGTCTCGCCAGACATGCTGAAAAAGGTGGATTGGGTGGCGCCCAGCGAGAGGCGAAAGATGCAGGGGGAGTAATGTGCGGCCCTCTGGATCCGAGCAGATCCTCGAGTTGTGCCCAGCCACTTGCCTTCTGATTAAGTTTTTTGTGGCGGTCTACGGAAGTAGGAGATTGCGGGAAGGAATATGGAATTCTCGTTCGAGGCTGTCCTGAAAACCGAGAGAGCCACGGACTTGGCTGTCCACGACAGCCCCGGTGCAGGGTCGTTGACCGTCAGCGGGGGGGTAGTTCCCGGCCTTTGACCAACACCTCCTGACCGGTCTCAAGCCGGTAGGAACCAGGGAAGAAATGTACCAGCCAGAGTTTTACCACGCGCCAGACCTGCGCGTGGCCCCCCTCCGCAACAGTGTCGCCGAGATTATCAGTCAGAAACTCATGCGCTTGTGTGTCCGTCAAACCGGCGGCCGCCAGCTTGTCTATTTCGGTAAGCAACGGCATTTGTTTCATTATGCCCGCCACATAGGCGGTGAAAAGATCCTGCGTTAGCCCTTGCGGTGGAGACAGCGCGGCAAGATCCTCCTGCGCCGCTTCGAACGCGCTGCTCACCATCGTATCGGAGCCGCGCCCGCGATAGACCTGCCACAGGCGGTCTGGGGTAGGGCAATGTGGCACCCACAATGTCTGCTCAACCTCTATCGCTGTGTCATCTTCGACTTCTGGAAGACGGTGCGGACTCTCGTTCTCTCTCAGAGCATCCACCTGCCGCCGAATGTGGTCTCGTAATTCTTCGGTGGCTCGCACGGCAGAGCTGAGCAGCGCGTGTTCCCATTCGGCGAGCCCGGCGAACTCAGCTGGAAGCGAAACAAGCAATTCGACATTGGAAGGCGTGTGCCAGCCTAGACCGCGCGCAGTAAGATTGGCGGAACCGACAAGGGAATCCCGACCATTCGAGTAGTATTTTGCATGTAGGTGCGGATGTACCAGTAGGTGTCCGCCGCGCGCGCCGGCGATGTTCTCGAGGATTTCGAGGTCGCAGACGCCGGTGAGGATATCTTCGGGAAGCCAGCGTGTGACGCAAATGCACTCCGAGACTGTTTCGGGAACGGCATCAAGTATCCGGCGCAGGGTTGGGGATTTAATGTACGGCGCTGCTATGACCACCCGGTCAGTTGCGGTCCGGACAAGTTCGAGAACGCCGTCGCCGGGAAGGACAACCGCCATATCATTCGTCTTCCTCTTCCGTGAGGAAGAAGCGCGCCATTTTTCCCCATTCCTGGCGTATCTCGAACAGCCGGTTCTTCTGGTGCACTTCTTCCATCTCGTAGCGCGCCCAGGCCGCAAAAAGTAGCTCTATCGTATCGGCAGCTGTATGTATCCGCTCCATCAACTCAGCGTCGGTTTCATCTCCGATCTGCGGTCTTAGCGCGTCTATGAGCTGATCGTAAAATGGATGGTTGCTGTTGAAAACGACCTCGGTTAACCCGCCTTGTTTGTGCTCGACATTAAAGAAGGCATAGCCTTCCATCGCCTTTTCCAGGAACAAGACCTTACGCTTACGTGTGTATGTTGCTTGGGCGATTTCATGGGCGACATCGTTCCGGTAGTGCTTGTCTTCGGTGAGGTCTTTTTCGAGATTGTCGCGGTCTTCCTGGGTGAATTCTTCCCGATCCGATTCTGTCTCGTGTCCTTGTTCAGCCCGTTCGCGAAATTTCGTTGTAGCCAGGTCGGAAACATCTGGCTCGTCGTGCCGGTCTTCTTTCGTCCGGCGCCCAACATTCTGTTTCTTTAGGCGCTTGCGCACTTCCTGAATCTGATCACGTATGTGATCCACGATGGGCAGCAGAATCGCGCGGGGATCGCCTTCGCCCTGAATGCGTTCCTGAAACTCCGACCGCGATTCTCCGGGATTGGCCTCGGCCTTCCAGTCGAACTGCGCCATATGGGAGAAGACCGTCGCGCTCTGTTTCGTGTTCGTCACGCCGAACACTTCGTCGAGCGTTGAGGGAAACTCGACTTCGAGGCCCCACCAGCGTTCGACCGGGTCGTAGCTGTTGGTCCATGCCGGGTCGAGGTCCAATTCGCGGCCTTCGCGGACGATGGACAGGCCAATGTTCTTGGCAGCATGTTTGCCATAGGGCTTCGCGCCGCGATCACTCTTGTCTTGCGGCACGGTTTCATCGCGCGCCCAGCTCATACGGACCACGACATCGTGAATTTCCCCTTCATAGTTGATGGAGAACACCTCGTCGTCACCCCAGGACTGAAACATCGGCTCAATGTTGAACGGGGCCGGCGTCGACGAATTGCGCATAAGATAGAGCGGGTCGTTGACGCACACCGGCTCGTCGAAGGTCGACTCATCCTCGTCTTCAAGCAATGCTAGAAGCCGGATCGACAGTCGCCCATCGTCGATGAACTTCCTGTACATCCGCCCAACCAGAGATCCCGTGTGGCGCAGCGTCGCCAGGGCGCCCCGCCAGCTCAGGCGATGGTCGTCGAAATTCGTCCAGAGAACGAGCGTGCCGGTCGTCTCGACGTTGTCGGAACGGACACGCCATTCATTAGGTAAGGGTTTGTGCTCGGGTGCCGGAACCGCATACATCCGCCGCCCCTCGATGTCGTCTACATCGAGATAAGAATACATGGCGTTATCGGGGCCGTTCTGCCACGTCCAGACTTCCACCCGGCGGCACTGTGATATCGACGAATTCGGCAAACCCATGCCGAAACGGCCTATGCCCTTCCGGTCCTTAAGATGCGTGCCGTTCCCAAACTGTAGGGCTAAGCGCAACGTCTCGGGCGTCATTCCGTCGCCATTGTCGAGGATGCCGACTGCCTGGATTCTGCGGCTGGCACGTTCGTTGACCTGCCGGTATGCCTCAAGGCAGATTACCTCGACATTACTGGCATTCGCTTGGACGGAATTATCAATCAGCTCAGCGAGCGCGTATGCGGTGTTCTTGTAACCGCTGTCTCGCATGGCCTTAACAGCCAATTCAGGAGGAATGATTTCTCCGTCGAGCCTTTGCGACTCAGTAACTTCTGTCAGGCTCATCCCAAACGTCCTCCCAGTTCTTGAATGCGTCGGCAACGCTGCCAAAGCCGGGCAGGTGCGGGTCGGCAACCGTTACAATCTCGGCTTCGTCGTTTCCTCCGGCCCGCGTGCCGCGCGTCGCTCTTCCAACCATTTGGCTGTATAGAACAAGCGACCGTGTCGGGCGCGCGATGACCGCCGCGCTTGTCGCGGGCGCGTCGAATCCGGTGGTTAAGACACCGTAGTTCACCACGACCATAGCGCGATTATCTTTACTTTTAAAACGCCTGATTATCCGTTCGCGTTCCGCCGTATTGCTTTGACCCGTTACAACGAATGCTTCGTGTCCTCGTATGGAAAGGATCGCCGTAAGCATGCGCGCGTTCTCTACCGAGGGTGCAAACACAATGACGCGGCGGTGCCGCGTTAAAAGGTCTTCGACGGCGGCCAGGATTTTTAGATTGCGCTGTGTATCCGTACCCAAACGTTCCAGAATCTGTTCCGGCACGTCAATCGCGGACGAAAGCGCATCGACATCGTTCTTGGTCAGCTTGAGACCCGCATCGGAATTCAGTGTGCGGAAAATCGGGCGCGCAAGATAGTTCTGGTCGATCAGAAAGCTGACAGGATCCTCGTACCCTTCGACTTCGAGTGCGACCTTGCGACCGTCGAAATAATCCGAAAGCTTGCGGTCTTCACCGATATCGGACCAGCTTCGTCCTGGTGTCGCCGTCAGTCCGAGCAAGGCGTTGTGAGGTCGCTTACTGTAGAGGGCTGTGAGGATCGCTGCGTATGTCGGCGCGATCGCCTGGTGCGCCTCGTCGATAACTGTCAACGAGACGCGATCGGCCAGACGCAACAAGGTTGCGGCGTCACGGTTGTCGAGCGCCGACATCTTCGCGAGGCCGGAAACGATCACACCGTCATGTATGTCGAGAACGTCCGGATTCCTGTGTCCCCAGAAGCGGATGAGCCCGGTTGCCCGGTTTCCGAGGAACCGCCATGCGTTCTCGAACTCGTCGGCAGCCTGGTCCAGAAGCTCTGCACTCTGAGCGAGCCAACAGACTACTGTGGGTTCGTGACGGCGAAGATGCTCCGCCACAATGTGCATTGCCGTGCGGGTCTTGCCTGCACCGGTGGGCATATGAAGAATGACCTTGCGTGGTACGTCGCCTAATGCTTGCGAGACACGCTCGGCGGCGACGCGCTGGTGATCGAACAGCGGGTAACCGGCAATCACTTTCATGGCGTCTGGTGACGAGTTTGCCGGTGCGCGAACGTCCCGGACGATGCCGAAGAACGAATACAACACATCCCGAGCCGCGGGGTCTGCGGCAGCTGTGCAGAGATTGTCATAAAGTGTGCGGTCGTCTCTCGCGCCGAGGTGCCCCCCTAGCTCACGGGCCTTGGGTAAAGGCAGCATGCGGATGATGCGGTCGCGCATCTCTGGGTCGCGCAATGCTTCGGAAGGTTCGATAAGGCTGACGGCAAGCGCCCCGAGCCGGGTGCCGGAGTCCAGCTCAGGATCAAGCCCCTGAAGCGTGTCCACAATTTCCGGACCGATCACCTCACGCAATGCCGATGTCTTGGCGTTGCGTAGCAGGGTTTGTAGGGCCATGCCCGGCGCGGCGTCCGGCGTGTCGGTCGATCTGGTCATGGTTCATTCACGGCGGGTATGATGCGTCTGACATTTCCTGTGCATGTCGTTCGTGTCCGTTATCACCCATCTGCTTCGCGGTATGCAGTATCACCTAATCTTTGCCGGCAATTCAGCCGTGTCGTCGCCGGATTCTCTTTGATATCTCTCAAGCAATGTCGCTTCGGAATATTTTTTTGAATTCTTCCCGACCATGTACAAAAGAACTTCACGAACTGTGACCTTGTGGCCATTGAGCATGATTTTTTTGTTCGGCTCCCACATCAGCCACTGAAACGGCTCTTCATTGAGATTGTGGGGCAGCTCGGCGGCCGTCTTGGCGGCCTGCGCCAGGCTCATATCCTTCGTGAAGCGGGCGATCACACGGGTCATGATTTCCAGCCCGATGGGGCGGAAGAGAACATGGCCCCCGTGGCTGCCGCGGTGCTTCTTGATAACCGATTCGGTGTTCTTCGCGCTGAAAAATTCATCCAATGCCTTAAAATTTTTTCTGAGATGAACGAAATAGCTTTCCGCGTACTTGAAATATTTATCCAGCGTCTCATCATTGGGACGCACTCGTTGCAAATCCGCCTTTTCCTTTTTCAGATCGGATTGCGCGTTGGTAAATAATATCGTCAAGATATCGTAGAGATTAGCAATCGTGGTCAGGCTGGTCGTGTTCGTGGTCGGCATATTGTTGCTCGCAACGAAGGCGATCCGGTCGCCCGCGAAAAGATCAGTCTGCTCGATGAGTCTTCTCACGCAAATCGCCATGACATCGTCCTCGTCAAGCGCGATGATCTCACCCTTGGTGACAGGTCTTGCGGTCTTGTTCAGCGTCGTGAACAGGCGGCGCGTGCGCTCGAGCCCATTCTTGGAAACCTTGTGTCCGACGAAGATCACCGAGACCTCGTCGTAGGGGTCTTGCGCAATACCGTCTTGAACGGCTTTCTTGATCCCTGCGAGCCTGTGTTGCCCATCGATGGCGAAAAGTTCTTCGTCTCCCCGGAGCGTCAGGAAGCCGACCGACGCAACCGTGGTGTCATCCAGGTCCTTCAGCTCGCCGTTCTCGGTCCGGCTCTTCACATTGTCCAGTGCATGCCAGTTTGGCTGTCCGCCGTAGGTGGCCACAACCAGCGCGTTGAAGAACCTTTCGGGCTGGTTTTCGAGATACCTAGCAATCTGGGTGGCGCGTCCCCTATTGAGACGACGCTGTATCATGTCGGACAGCAGCTTGTTCCTATGTACTTCGTCCGCATAGCGTACCCTTTTGCTCAGCTCGCCGATATCCATCAGGCAGGTGTAGTAAATCCAATCCCCCATGATGCCGCGAAGAGCGGGCAATGCTATCGGATCAAGCGATTTCTTTTTCTCTGCCATCAGGGGAACGCCTTCCTTTTACGGTTGGTGTCGGCTTCCAGGTCGCCACGTGAGTATGGCGGCAATAACGCCGTATTTATCTGTTTCTCCAGTTTTTCTAGGTCTTCGGACGAAAACCCGTCATCGACTGGCGCGAAGTAGAACCGCAGTACTTCTTGCCAGGTGCCGATCGCATAGGCCAAGTGCTGGCGGTCCTTCTGGAGGCGCTTTTCGTTGAGGTAATCATTGTAACGCTCTCGGAGCGGCCGATCCGACCGCCTCCCGGCGATGCCGATATAGATGATATATCCGTGCGGAGGCAGGACCTTGCTCGGGTGACAAATGGCAAGCGCATAAATGCCCCGCTTGTCGTTGGGGATCTTCTCGATCTCGGCGTCGTCGCCGAAGTGAATAGAGTCCCAGGTCAGTTCTTCAAGGTCGTAGTCGTCCCGCTGCATCTTGTTGGGCGACAGGATGAAGTTGAGCCGAAAGGCTCCGATTTCCTGGTTGGTTTCGTTCGCAAAATCTCTGAGTAGATCGAAACTCAATCTTCTTACCCCCGTTGCAGCCCGCCTTTGACCTGTTTACCGTCATTTGTGACACGCAAGGCATCCCTTCGTCTGCCCGTAAAGGTCATCAATATCCAGGGGCTCGCTATCTGGCCTTAGCGGGTTCGGTTGGATTTTTGCCCGCATGCGCGCAAGCCGGTCTGCATGGTCGGCTCTGATTTGCGCAATCCGCTCCGGCTGCTCCAGCTCTTCCAGTGATTCTCCCTGGCTCCAGGTGAAGGGTGAACCGTGCTCTACAGCATCCTTCTCATACGCCTTAGCTTCCTCGAACGCCTCCGGGTGTTGTTCTCTGAGACGCACCCATTCGATCTTCTGTTGGAAGAAACAGAAGGTGCAGCCGCTGCGTGTACGCCACTCGTAGTATTTGGGCAGGCCGAGGCCCGCGCCGTCAAGAATTTCGAGAACGCCGGGCTTGTCTATGCCCGCGTCCTTGAACGGCAGCTTGATGACGAGGTTGTCGTGTTTCGAGGCGTAACCCGCCCTGTATTCTTCGTCACTGCGGATTGCGACATAACTGTAGACGGTCATGCCGTCTTCGAGCATCGGGCGGAGCCAGCGTTCAAACGGACGGAGTTTGAGCTGCCGCGTACACCACCGCGTTTGCGGCGAGGGCAGAAAGTCATTGTACTGCTTGAGCCAGAAATCGAAGTCGCGGTCGGGATTCAGCTTGTGAATTTCCTGCCCGAGAAACCCTTCAAGGCGCCCGAGGAATTCGTAGACTTCGGGCAATTCCTTGCCGGTATCCGTGAAAAAATACTCTATTTCCAGTTCCGGGCGGTGTTGGCGCATATAGACGGCAAGGGCCGCACTATCGCGCCCACCAGATAGACCAAGGACGTGCTTCTCCGGGGACGAAGGTATGATCATTGGTCACCCTTCTTGTGTGCCTTTAGAGCAATCGCATTCAGCCACTCATCCCTTCCCTGATGTGTGCCCTCACCGCTCGACAGCCACACCTCTTCCAGGCTCATACTCGGGAAGTGTCTGAAGAGCTGTTGCAACGACTCCTTATTCAAATCGAGAAAAAAACGACCGTCCCTTGAGATACGTTCCTCGGCGCCATGCTTGAACGATACATACAATGCTCCGCCAGGTTTTAGCGCTCCGATCAATCGACTAATAGCATTCTCCAGTTCGCCCTCCGGAACATGTAGTAAGGATGCGCAAGCCCAAATGCCATCATATCGGGGAGCACAATCGAACTCCTGAAAACGGAGAACCTGAGCTTCAACTCCGGTTAGCTGCGTGCTCAGTTTGCAAAGGGCAGGAGAGGCATCAAACGCATCGACCTTATAGCCGTGCTGCAGAAAGGCGAGCGTATCACGCCCTGAGCCGCTTCCCGCGTCTAGTATTCGGCCGCCTGGCTCGACATACTTTAGGAAGCGGTTGTATAGAGCGGACATATCGACGCGTAACGTCGAATCAAAATACGCTTGTGCGTTGCGATTATAGTAATACTTCGTCGCTTTTACTTCTCCAATTCGAGAAGAAGGGTGGGGCGGATGTATGTCAAATTTCTGCATATTAGGGCGCAGACTTTCTGCGACTGAACAGTGTGAGGTATATCGCGGTGAGGAAGACAATTAAAATAATGACGCCAGTCCAACTGTTCGTCTCGAATGGCCAGTAAACCCAGAATGCGCCAACGAAAGAAAAAAGAGCCCCTATCAGTAATAGAGTGCAGTAAATCAATATCATGCTATAGGACCCCAACCACGGCAGTTTGGGATTCGCGGGTTTGCCGGAGGCAAAGCTGTTCGGATTAAATTCTTCGAGTTTCTCTAGATAGCTTTCTAAAACGTCTCGGATTCGCAAAACAGCGAAGATGAGCGATAGATTGCAGAAGCCGGCAAATATCAGAAGTGCAAATCGGATTTCCTCAGAAATATCCTTCGTGACCCCAGCGCCAAACCACAACCCTCCAGTAAGGGTCATTGCCAGCACTGGGACCTGATTCATCTGTGTATTCAAGCTACGGGCTTGCTCGAAATTCTGTGTGTAACAAAGATGATGGCGGTTCGTTATGTCATCGCCCATGGTGCACCACTTTTCTTTTCCCATTCGCTTTTGGGGCATGCGAGTCTCGCATGTAGCGTGCGCTGAGTTCCACCAAAGCCGCCAAAATGATGCTGCGCCGGGACGTGTCAGAACCGTCGAGCATCGCCTCGACACGCTCGACCAGCGCATTCACAGCGTCACGCTCTGAATCCGCTAAATCGAATTCCTCGAGTAACGGCGTAGGTCGCCCATTAGTGCCGATAACGATGGCCATCGCATGACGCTTGTCGGGACGGCCTTTGACGCGCGCATAGGTCTCCGCGCGAAGAAACTTCTGTGCCATATCAGCAATCTCGATTGCAGCCTGGTCGAGATCGGGATCAACCCAGTCGCGCGGCGGCTTGTTGGTGGCCAGGCTGGCAATCCCCTCGAAACTCTTATCGGTGCCGTCGAAGGCGGCCAGCCGGACGACAAACGCATCTAGCCGGAAGTCCCCGGCAAGTTGCTTGATGTTCTCGGCCCGGTCGCGCAACTCAGCGAGCGATTCCGGCGACGCGTTCGGAACCTGTAATTCTGCGAGCATGATGTCACGCAAGCGGTTCAGCATCTCGGGATAGGCATGTACCAGTTCTTCAAGCCCGCCGCGAACACTCGCGACGACGCGCCCAAGGTCTTTGCTCTTGGCAGATGAAACGTCTTCTCCGAGAGTCGCCGGGATATCGTCGAAAAGGAACTTGTTCGGATCGTTGGCGCGATTGAAAATCTCGCGGACATGAACCGCGTTAGCGGACAGGCGCATCGTCCGTCGGGTCCATTGCGGGAGCCGATCGAAGATCGCGACGAGGCCACGTGCGACATCAATTGGCTCCAGGTGCACGAGTTCGTTTTCGCTGTCGAGCGCGCGCACGACTTGCGCCATATCAGACAACAAGCGGCGGGAAACCTCGGTCAGGTTCATCCAGCGCAACTGGATCGCGCCAGCGTCCTTTGCGAGATAATCAACATCGACATCGTCAAACCGCGCCCGGAATATACCTTCGCGATAGACGGCGAGTTTGTCGCGCTGCGACAACATGAACGCGACGGCCAGAATCGGCAACAACCCGTCTTTGACGCCGTAAGGCGGCTTGCGCCACTCGTCGAAGATTTCCGAGACCGCGACGGTGCGGCCAGCATTCCGCTTCACAAGATCGAGCGCCTTTTGCCATACGGGGGCGAGGCGACACGGGTCGTCCTCACCTTCCGTAGGCGAGAGGAAACGCCACCCTTTGCCGCCGCTCACATAAAGGCCGGTCTTTTCGAGTATCGACGCGAACAGTCCGCCTTCTGCGGGAAACCCGTCGATGCCGAGCCGGTCCGTCCCTTCGTTGAGAACCATGTTCCGTAGCAGGGTATTTTGCGCGGCAATGGCGTTGCTGGAAGGTTTATGTCGATTAAGCAATTCGTTGTGCAGGCGCGGACATGAATGGAAGCGCTTGCCCGCAAGCTCGGACGCAACGCTGTTCAGGTCCGCTTGTCGCAGGTGCTTCGGTGGGTGGCTCTTGCGGAACCATAGCGCGTTGTCGAACGCCTTGTGAAACTCGGTTTCGAGTAAAGCCTGCAAGGCCGCCAACCGGGCGGACACTTCGCGTCGCGCCACGCTGTCTCCGGCCAGTTCGGAATGATCGTTGCTGACGCTGTCGAGCGCGAAGAGTTCGCGCGCTAGCGGCACGATGGCCCATGACCGTTTGGAGATGCCGACGACGATGTCCCACGCGTCGCTGTGCCGCGCCGCCTTGCGGCACAGATCTTCCGCGACCTTCTGGCTTTCGCCTTCTGTCGGGATCGCAAGAAGAAACTGTCCGATTGCGCCGTTCTCCGGCGAGAATTTCGCCGCGACAAGCTCCAGTTCGCTGACAGGCACGATATTGACATCGAACCAGCGCAATGCGCCGGTGTCGTGATAATGCCGCTTGGCAAGGACCGGCTGGAGCCCCGCGAGGGTTTTCATCTCCGAAAAGTCGATCTCATCGATATCGTCGAGCGCGCCACGCACGGCCCGGTCGATATCGAAATCGCTTCCGGCGAAGATCGCGTGCGCGTCTTGGTATTTCTTGAACGTCGTGAACGACCAAGTGTCGAGGTCAGAGAGGCTCGATTCTAGCGCCTTGACGGGCTCTCCCGGGAAACAGATTTGCAGCAGGTCGAACCGCGCAACGAGGCCGGAGCGTTCCTTGAACAGGTCGATCACGGCGATGGTCTTGAGCAGGCCGATATGAAGTTCGTTGCCGCCGATGGCCTCGCAGCGCTCCAGCGCCTCGGCGGCCAGCGCCCAGCGGTGTCCGTCGGGCGAGGCGAGAATCGAAGGCTCGAGATTGGCCCGAAGATAATCCCAGAGCCGGCTCGGTCCGTAGAGTTCATCGTCGCCGGCCGTGTTCAGGAAGTCTTGAAAGCCATGCGGTTCCGAGGAATTCAGGAAACCGAAGATGCTGCGCTGGTTCTGGCCGAAACGCCGTCGCGATATCGGCCCGAGCAGGCAGGCAACGACGGGGTGCAAGGGCCAGCAGGCCTCTAGCATAGAGGCGAGCCGTTCAGAGTTGCCCGCGCGATCGCGCCGGGCGAATTCCGCGACGGTCGCGACCAGCGGACGGAATATCCGGGGACAGGCATCGCTCTCGATAGCGCGAGAAATCAACTCGATTTGTTCTTCACCGGCGGTGTTGACGGCAAGGTCAATGAACCGCCCCTGAATTTTCGCCCATTCGTCGCGCATCTCGTGGGAGAGGCGATGGGTGTATTCCTCGAATGCTTGGTGCAGTACGCCGACGATCAGCAACCGCCCGCCGCTGCGCGAGGCAGCTTCGGCGAGCTGCTGGAGAACGTAGATGTCGGAGCCGTCCTGTGCGGCGGCTTCGAGAAACTTCCCCATTTCGTCAATGAACAGAACCAGCCCGCCATGTGTCTTCGGCTTTTCGGCTGCCGCATCGATCAGGGTGTCGATCAATTTTTGCTCGGACCAACCGCCGCGCGGCCGGCGCGACACGATCCCGTATTTATGAACAGCTTCGCCGATGACCGCCACGGGGTCATCGCGGCGTCCGACCACGGGAACGACACGCCATCCTTTCGTGCCAGTCGGCAGCGCCCCGTGAATGTCACCGGCCAGCTTGCGGCCGAACAGCTTCCCTGCTTGCTTCTGCAATCCGGCATTCCCGTTCAGCAGCGCTGCGAGCGCAATGACAAGGCTCGACTTGCCGCTGCCATAGGGGCCGGTCCATGTGAACGCGCCTTGTCCGGTCTCGGCCACATGCCGTGCCATCGTCGCGAGCACGTCGGCGGAAGATTGCGGGCAAATAAAACCTTCAAGAGCCGAAGCATCGCAAAGATCGGCGTCAATTCGGATCGACCTTAGAAAGCGGCGCGCGATGCGGACACGTTTGTTCAATGGCATTACGCGGCCTCCACTTGGGCGGCGCCATCGTAGTCCATTGGCAGCCATTTAAATTTGGTGTCGCGGTCGATATCGACATTGCGGACGACCTGTTTCAATCCCGCTGTCTCGGACCATTGCAGAGCACCGCCCGTCGCATCATCAAGGGCGGCGAGCCGGTCGGTAACATCGTTTTCATCGAGGCAAAACACGCGCCCCGGCGCGCCGGGCGCATGCGCGACCGCTTCGAATGAGAGAGTCGCCGCATCGGGAGAATACCGCGACCAGAAATCGGTCAGGGCATAGGTGAACACGCCGTCGCCCAAGGTCGATTTCGGTCCGCGCACAAAGCGGAACATGTCTTTCTTTCCGACTGCCTTTATCAGCCCCAACTCGGTGAGGGGCGATTCAAGCGCATCGTCGTGGCCGGCCCTACCCGACGGCGCGCGCGCAACATAGGTGCGGATAAAACAGGCGACATCGTTTCTGATCGTCGTTGTTGCCACCCGAGACCAATTGCGGTCTTTCGCAAGTCGGTCGAGCCTCATCACGAAATGGTCCCGCTCGAAGGTAACTGCCGGGAAGTGACTGAACGCCCAGAACCATGTCGTCTTTTCGGGATAGGCCGCTAATTGCCAGTGAATCAGCCACAGAGTCGCGGGGTGCTCCATGTACGGATCGAACCCACCATCGTCGCTCAACAGTTTTCGTCCGAGGTCGGCCACTTTGACAGAGTTGGTCGCCGGCTCTTCTATGATACCTGACGCCTTTGCCCAATGGCGCATTGAGGCGACCATGTTCTTGCCTACGCCGAATCGCGCAATGGCGTCGTCATCCCAACACAGTGCCCTGTTCTCGTCTTCGTGTTCGGTCTCGGCGACGCGGTCATACGATTTTTTCAGCCACCCGTAGCGAAGCGGAAAGGTTTCGTGGCCCGAAAACTGCGGGCTGTAGGTGTCCTGAAAAAGTGGTCCGCGCGCCATTTGTCCCTCGGGCTACTGGATGATGCCTCCAGCTCGACTGTAGCCCACGTCCTGTGTTACGGTCAATGAAAGCTGGAGGTAGCCCCCAGAAGGACGTACCTGCCTGAATCCGTATCTGCGCAAGCGGAGCTGTCACTAGGTCATTGAGAAAAAATGAGAATTGGCAAAACGATATATCTCGACCATCAGGCGACAACTCCCGTCGATCAGCGTGTTTTGGCCGAAATGCTGCCATATTTCACCGATTCTTTCGCTAATCCGCACTCTCTTGATCACAAACCGGGTTGGGATTCCGCGCGTGCTGTCGCAAATTCCGCCGGGCAGGTGGCGCGGCTTGTCGGCGCGGACAGTGATGAAATCATCTTCACGTCAGGCGCGACCGAGTCGAATAACATGGCGTTGCTGGGGCTTGGGCGCAGGGCCGCAGGCGGCAATCGCAATCGTATCCTTGTTAGTGCCACCGAGCACAAATGTGTGCTCGCTGTCGGGCGGGTTCTGGAAGAACAGTACGGCTATGCCGTCGAGGAAATTCCGGTAGATCACCAAGGATTCGTGGAAATAAACGCTCTAGAACAAATGATTGATGATGACGTTCTGGCTGTTTCTATTTTGTCTGTGAATAATGAAATTGGAACTATCCAAAATATTGAGAAAATTTCGGAGATCGTTAGAAAGTACGGCGCGGTTTTTCATTGTGACGCTGCGCAAGCGCCGATTGCGATGGCAACCGGCTCATTTGCGAAATACGCGGATATACTCAGCCTGTCGGGTCACAAGATGTACGGCCCCAAGGGAATAGGTGCCGTCTTCATCGCACGCGGCCTGCAAGCCCAGTTGGAGCCGTTGATTTACGGCGGCGGGCAACAGAATGGCCTTCGGTCCGGCACTGTCCCTGTGCCACTTTGCGTCGGCATGGGTGTCGCTGCGGACTTGCTATTAGGAAAAGACGCGGACGAGAATCGCAAAGAGTTGCGCCGCCGCCGCGATCTGCTCGTGAAGCGCCTCAAGGAATCGAGATGGCGAGTTTCGGAGAACGGTCCGCAAGGTGATGCGCGGCACCCGGGAAATGCGAGTATCTGTTTTGCGGATTTCTCAGCGCACGACATTCTGGGCGCGCTTCAACCCCGCCTCGCGGCATCGATGGGCTCCGCCTGCACGTCGGGCATTCCCGAACCTTCTCATGTCTTGCGCGCAATCGGCCTCGATCAGGATGCGGCTGAAGCGTCAGTGCGGTTTAGCCTTGGTTTTTCCACGACTGATGAAGACGTTGAAGAGGCTGCAGATCTGATTGAAGAGGTCCTGGAAAGGCTATCGAAGGCCGAACTGGTGCGCTCCTCCTAAGTCGATCTTTACTGCCGTAGAGACTTGACGTGACCCCAGTGAGGTGGAGATTCGTACAAGCTTCATTGCCGCCGAATAAGCCGCTTGGCTCCGGGTCTTAGTCCAAGTGACCTGAGCCCTGGAGTGGTGAGTGTTAGGCGATAACCGTCTCTGTGCAGTCAGGTTTGGGTGGCCGATCGTTAATCAGTGACCTGATTTGCAATAGTTTGGCCCGCAATGCTTCGACCTTAGGCCATTCCCGCCTATGTTCGCCTTCTATGTAGCGATGAGACCCTGGTTCAAAAAAAACACGTGCTGGATAGGCATGCCCTTCACCGCGCAACATGAGCGTAATCGTAGGCTGACCGGGATCTGTCCATACACGATGTATTAATTCATGACCGGCATAGTAATTTGTGCCAGCAAGATGAGACGACCTAAATATTCGATACAGCGTCGTGTTG
Organism: Rhodospirillaceae bacterium; assembly: GCA_002706405.1. Taxonomy (GTDB): domain Bacteria; phylum Pseudomonadota; class Alphaproteobacteria; order Rhodospirillales; family Casp-alpha2; genus UBA1479. Next base: position 24,420 of record PALN01000086.1, read on the forward strand.
CCCGTAAAATTTAATTTGTAAGTCTGATTTCCATTGGGCCCAGCATATTCGGCGATCTCAAAGACCTCCCCCCATTCGGCTTCTATGAATTGTTCGAAATGCAACTGGCCTACCAGCACTTTGGAAGCGAAGTCCCACGGATGCCCATGGACGTTCTCTCGATATTCGCCATTATTACCCCACCAAACATGCAGCCGCAGCCCATAAGCTGCGTTGATTGACGGAAAGAGCTCAAATCGATCGAAGCCATTTCTATGCCGATATGTTCTTGTCGCAAGGCCATTCAATTGCTCAAAATCATTGGCGAATGCGTCAATAACATCATGCACCGGCCATCTTGCTTCAAAGGTCGCGAGCGCCTCTTTAAAGTCGACCTCGCCCATTCTCGGTCCAGAGAAGCGTTCATCAAGCCATTGGCTCGCGTCTTGAATAAGGTGGGAGGGCGTCATCGCTGATCGGCCTTTCCTGATCCGAAGCTAGGTTGTCGGGTCCAGGGGCGAGTTGCAAAATCCAAACACCAAGCGCTACTCACTACCAATGACCTATTCCCTAAGTTCGTCATTCCGAATTTAATGCTTAGCCCCATGTACATTCCAAAACTGTCCAATCAACCTCCTGCCAATTTTGATTGGACAACAAAACCCGTACAAAACATGGTTGAACGATCTATTGATAAATGATCAGCAAATTCGTGTGAGCAGATACCATGACAATAGAAAGGCCAAAATATCCAAACACTATATTTGCGGTTGACGTAGAGAGTAATGGCTGCACTCCCCCAGAAATTATTGAATTATCAGTAGTCAAAATTGATTCCGGCGCAGTTGAGTGGCCCCCATCCACTTGGAAAATCAAACCCCTTCATTCAATCCAGGAGCGGGCAACCTCCATCCATGGTATTACCGATGCTGAGGTAGCGCAGTCTCCTTCATTGCAATTCGTGAAAGATGACATTCAGTCCTTGATCCAACACCGCTCTATTGTCGCACACAATGCTCACGTTGATTTTAAGCTCTTGAAGTTATCCCTCCCGGATTGGCAGCCAGCCGCAGTGTATGACACGCTACGTCTTGTAAGGGTTGTTGCCCCCGAACTCCCATCGTTCAAACTTTCGAGCCTCGTAAGCCGATTCGGAATAACAGAGAAATTAATGCGACATGGTTTGTTTCAAGCTCATCGAGCCTGTTACGATGCAATGGCTGCTGCATACTTATTCCTCGCTTTAGTCGAGCAGGCACGGTCGAAGGGTATCGGGATCGATCAAGTTCTCCGTATTAGCGCGATGGCCGTTAACGGCGAAAAACCAAAACAAGGTCAATTATTGTAATCGTTCGACAACGCCCAATTTTTCAGGCCTGTTTTACGAGTGTCGAATTTCATGCATCGTAGATTTAAATGGCAACGACGCTGGATTTGATTTTTGTGCATCCCTGATGAAATTCTCATAAGTATAATCCCGAGGATAATACGAAAAAGACTTGAGGTCATAGTAATCTCTCTGATCCATCATCATTCGCGAAAGAGATAGGCTAATTTCTTCAGCGGATTTTGCGTCAATTTCATTGCTTAGGTGTAATTCCGTAATTCCCGTTGTAGCGGCGCTTTCTGGGTCAACAGCGCGCGCTCCGAGGCTTTCCAATTCCGCGATCAATGGTGAGGCCGGTTTCGGCGATCCAAAAGCAAGAACAGGCCCCACTGAAACACCCTTAATATACGCCTTGTTTTCTCTCAACCATGAGGTGGTTTCAGCTACTGTCGCTTTAGTCTCGCCGGCATAAAGTAGAATATTGATTTTCACCAATATGCCATTCGCGGCGAAGTCCCTTATCGCCACCGAAGCCCTTTGAAGGTATTTGTCGGGGTCTTTCGTTTTCTTCATCAACAGCATTTGTTGCGGAGATGCTGTTTCCATTCCCAAATCCACGACCTTAAGCCCAGACCTAGCGAGCAACTCGATCGTTTCTGATGTCATGCAATCGACCCGAGTTTCGCAACGCCAACTGACTGCACAATTATGTTCTTGAATTTCATGAGATAGTTGCCGCGCCCATCTAGGATTTGGCAAGAATAAGGATGCTTGGAAATAGGGCCTAATGTCTTTACTGCCGTATTGATTGATAACCTCACTCAAATGCTGCGCCACCATCGCCGGTGATCTGAGTTTGGACAGCGGGATTGCACGTTCCTCACAAAACACGCAACCCATTCCGCAACCTCGAGATATATCAATACTTGGTTGAAATAGGCGGAAGTTGTCGACGAGAGCATGATCCAAAGGATAAGGCGGCAACTCTCCTTGCCCCGACAAATCAACAGCTGCCCCATCCCGATAATCAAGGGAGGACCAGAGAGCTGGGTCAATCACGTCGCAGATTAGTTTTTCGGCTAACCCGGTTGACGTTAAATCAATTTCTGGGATTTTTTGCTTTAGCCAATTAGGGTCGGGGCCGACAACCCATCTTCCACCAGCAACAATTTTGGTATCGGGGAACAATTTTTTCAGATATCTGCAGAATTTCTGCGCCCACTCCAAGGCGAAAAAACTCGGGATAGAAAGCATGACCGGGTGGGAGGTCGGGAGCCGCCTTTGTTCCCTGAGGGAATCTACAAATTGTTCTGGTTTTGAATGACTGCCGTGGATTAAGACAGGCACATACCCGTTTCGTTTTAGCAGTGTCGTTAATGTCAGGGCGCCATAATTTAGGTAAAGCTGTTGGCGCGCCAGCAAATGATCACGCTTCTTTGGAGCTAGCATTCCAGCAGAAACAAATAAGATTTGCTCGTCCAACCTACAACTCCCCTTCCATTTGGAGCAAGAAACGCTTGCTCGCAATAATAGAAAGCGCATCATAGCATACCTTATTGTCTTGTTTCGATTGTGGGTGCCCTGATGAATGTTGGTGGCCGATTCATTACGTTCGAAGGGATGGACGGCAGTGGGAAAAGCACGCAGCTTGAACGTGTCGCTGAGTATTTATCGGCCCAGGCCATTCCCATCGTCAAAACTCGTGAACCGGGTGGCACCAAAATTGGGCAAGATATCAGGGCTTTGCTAACAGAAGAGCGCGATGCACCACTCTCAGTGTTTTCTGAAGCGCTGCTGATATTCGCTGCACGTCAGGCCCACGTACATTCCATCATCAAGCCCTCGTTAGATGCAGGATCATGGGTTTTATGTGATCGTTTCATTGATTCAACTTATGCCTATCAGTTTTTTGATACTGGCCTTGATATCGAATTATTTGCACACCTCTGCAAAATTTCAGTTGGGTCGATTATTCCGAATAGAACATATATATTCGATGTTGATCCAACTGTCGCAGAGGATCGACGCCTAAAGAGGCAAACCAATTTCGGCGATGAGGATCCCGCTGAGGCATACCGAAACTACGACCGGATCAGACAGGGGTTTCGTGACGCATATGCCAATGACAAGGCTCGATGCATATTGCTAGATGCCGACTTGGACGAAAACGAAATATGCTCCGCCATCTTCAGCGATTTGGAAGCCCTGTATAAAATTGATTCTACGCCCAAAAATCGAGGGTGACCCTTCCTCACGGAAACGCCCTCCCCTGACGTAGGTCCTACCTAGATCGCAATGGAGGCCGAGTTCCTCAAGGAGGATACCTATTTCTCCGTGGAATTTTTTGACGTTCCTACCAACCTGCTCGTGCAACTTCATGCGCTAAGCGGGTTGTGACGTGTCCCCCTGAAACTCCCCCGCTTTGAAGTCTGTGTCTGCCGACCTTGCTCTGAGCCCATTCTCTGGACCGCCGGAGGTTAGAGTTTTCCGCGAGGATTTTCCCGGCTGGGAGAGGAGCGGAAGCGATGAAGGCATCGACCGGCAGAAATACGACTGATGATTTCTAATCGGCAGAACCTATTCGCCCTTGCGGCATCAACCGCAAAATGGTGTCAATAATGTGCTTCAGTCATCCGGAGAGGCCATCACATGTCTGAGCATCGCATCACCGGACGTGAGTTCAACAAAAATCCAACCCGAGCCAAGAACGCGGCGCGGCGGGCTCAGGTTGTTATCATGGATCGCGGCAAGCCGGCCTTCGTCCTTCTCAGCCACCAGACCTATGAGCGGCTTACCGGGTCTGCCGGCGGGATGTCGCTCGCTGACCGGCTGCGCGACGACGATCCGGAAGGCGACTTCCCGTTCGAGGCGCCAAAGGCGCATGGACCCGCGATCCGGCCGGCAGACCTGTAAATGGCCCGTGAGGGCCAGACGGCGGATCGGGCCGTGACAGATGGCCTCAAGATTAGTGCCTTCAATCCCCCGCACAGCTTCTGACGGGGATAATCTGCCATGGCCCGGACATAGCGTCATACGTGAACACAACAGCGCTTGAGTCCGATAACGACATCGGATATCAATCCGGCAAGCGACAACCACATCACACATAGCTGCGGCTCCCCGCAGATTTCAAAGCGCGACGGCGATGCCGGCTCGCGCTGTTGGCGGTTGTTGCTCTTTTTCCAAAATCCGGAACCATTGGGAGGCTGCCGTCATGCGTGACGACATGGCTAAACTCATCGTCGAGCGGCCGCGCCTGGGCGGTCACGGTGCCCGCAAACACCGCCCCCTGAAAGACCTCGATCTGGCTCGGGACAAGATCGGCATGGGGCGGGCCGCATCGGAAACCGGCGACCGCAAGATGCTGAACGAGAACCTGGCGCCACTCCGCCGCTACATCACGGGCCAGGTTGGGCGCCCCTGGGCCAAGGTCTGGGCGGAGATCTGCGCCAACCTCAGCGTCACCTCGACGGTGCAGCAGCACGTGCGCGACCACATCAGCGACCTCGTCGCGTTCAACGGGGTGACGCGCTGCGGCGGGCAGGTGCTTGTGCTGGGGCGGTGGGGCGGCCCAAAACCCCTGGAAACGTCCTGGTTCGAGTTCTGGGTGGACCCGGCAACCGGCATCCTGCGCCGGAACCGCCAGCTGCAGACTCCCCGCATGAAACGGAAGGCTCGCCGAAAGGAATGGCAGAGCAACCTGCGGAAGCGGATGGTCGAACGTGACGCCCAGCGCCAGTACCACCTCCTGGATGACGGCGCCTGGTGGGAGGTCACTCTGGAAGAGGAGCCGACCGCTCCGGCGAAGCCCAACTATCGCAGCCGCGTCGTCAACGGGAAGCCGCTGAGCCTGCCGTTCGTCGATGTCGTCCTGCGCGCCGGCCTATCCACGCTGCCCCGGCATGAACTCTATGGCCGTCATGGTGTCTATTCAGTCGCCAAACGTCAGCTTTCGCGGGAGGAAGCCAAGCGCTTGAAGCTCCGCCGTTAAGTGCTACGCGTTCATCGACAGACGAAAGGCCCATACCGGCAAGGTATGGGCCCCGTCATGTTCAATGTGGGAAACGCCTTAGTCGCGTTTTCCCCCAAGAAACTTGAACAGATTCAGCATTGATACCTCCTAACCTGGAGGAAGCGATTTGGTTCAAGACTGGTCAGCCCCGCGCCGCGTGCGGATGCTTTCCAGTGTTGCCGGCTCGATCCCCGCAGCCCGCGAGGCCGCCGCCGCTTTGATTGTACCATCACGCGCGGCATCTTTTATGGCTTCAAGGATGGGATTCGGGGGCGCAGGAGTAAAATCGTATTCAGGCACTAACTTAACTCGAAGCAGCGACTGCCCCGTCGTCCCTGCGCGAAGAGGAGTACCTTTTCGTGAACCGCGGGTCGTGGAGTTCTTTCCGTGATTCTTCGTCATGCCCGAATTCTACCGCATGCCTGATCCAACTGGCAATTCGCGGCATCCGACTTGGCGGTCAAAATCGCGTCGGAGCGATGTCAGATTCTCGTTGAGCATCTTGCGGTCGTCGGACTCGGAGGCCGATCACTTTATTGCACGTTGTTTCCATCGCCAGCACGGCCTGCGGCATCGCGACCAGGCGCGTTACGGGCGAGCCCATGGCCGTCAATCCGTGGCGCATCGAGGCGATGGTGACCCGGGAGCAGGTGGATGGGGGCGAGGACGGGCCGGAAGCCATCCTGGAGCCGGCGGAATACGATCACGAGTGGCGTCGTTAGGCCACCCGTGTTAGAATTGCCTCATGGAACGAGGAAAAGAATCCCGCAATTCGCTGATGTCGGACGCTAATCTGTCCGATGGCAACGCGCATCTCGACTTCGGCCGGAGCGATGAGGTCAATCTCATCCTGCGCGCCATCCAACAGCAAGAACATCACGGACGCCTTCAGCGCTTCGCCATCTCGATTACGATTGTCGGCGCTTTCGCCCTCGCCCTGGCCGGCCTCGCCAGCGGCTACGGCCTCCATCTCTTGCAGAGCGGCGGTGCGCCCGCGGCAAAGGCGGTGTTCCTCGCCGTTGCCGGGTTCGTCCTTTTCGCCTCCATCTCCTTTCTCTACGCCCGCCTTATCCTCGCCGGCATCGCCGACGAGGACAGCTCGCTACGCGCAAGTTTTCGGATCCGAGAGATCATCGCTCATACGGACAGCCTCTTGCCACAGATCCGAATGAAGGCCGAGCATGGCAAAGGTGAGGCCGGCGGCGCCGTGGGCGCCGCCTGATCCTCGGCGCGGGCGGGTCGCATCGTGGCAAAGGAGCCGCCCGTCGAATCCACAGAAGACGAAGCGCGCCGCCTGTGCGGCAAGGCCGACGACCTGATCGCACGCATTAATGAGGAAGCCAGGGGCATGGACTCCGCGGCCCGCGTCATGGGCGCCGGCGCGCAAGCGGTCTGGGATCCCATCATGGCGCGGTATGCGGCGATCAAGATCGACGTCCTCGAACTGGTGAAGCAGATGGAGGGGTGCGAGAAGAAGCTCTACCTGACGGTCCGCGAGGTCCCCTTCTTCATGGGCGGTTTGCTCTGGGTTGTCGGCGTGCCGTCCACGGCAGCCTCATTCATCGCCTTCACCGGCCTCATGGCCGACCTCGCGCTCTGGGGCGGCGCGACCTCCATGGCCGGCGGTGGTGTCCTGTTTGGCAAGGACGCGCCGCAAGTCGGCCGGCTCTGGCTTCTGCGCCGCCGGCTGCGCCAACGGAAGGAAGGGCTACAGCGCGCCCTCGAGCGCCTGCAGTACGCCTATACACTATTGGCGCCCTAGCAGGTCCTCCGCCCCGGCCACAAGCGCCGCAG
>PALN01000087.1 GCA_002706405.1 Rhodospirillaceae bacterium
TCCCTGCTCGTCGTTCCCCTATTCGTGTTTTTCAATTCCGGCGTGGTTTTGGACGAGAAGGCATTTTCCAGCAGCAGCGAAGGGGTTTGGCTTGGGATCGTCCTGGGGTTGTTCCTTGGGAAACAGGTCGGCATATTCGGTGCAGTATTTCTCGCGGTTCGTTCTGGTCTTTGCCGTTTGCCGGAACGTGTCAACTGGATGCAGGTATTCGGTGTTTCGATTCTTGCGGGGATCGGATTCACCATGAGCTTGTTCATCGCCACACGGGCATTTCCGGATCCGGCGGTGTTGTCATCAGCGAAGCTTGCGGTTCTATCCGGGTCGCTGTTGTCCGCCGTGATTGGTGTTCTGGTTCTTCAGTATGCGACTATCGGGTCCGGAACGATCACGCACGATTGATATTTTTCGGGATACTTGGTGTTGACCCTCTTCCTACAGGATGCTTCAGGATTTTCATCAGTTTTTGGGAAGGAGATGTAAAATGACATCCAAGTTGGCGATCGCCTCCATCTTTGTTGCCGCACCTATCCTGGCGGCCTGCGCGAGCTTCAGGCCGGGGAAACTCTTTGAAAAGGCCGTTCTGGTACCTGCCGGCAACTCGTCCGTAGCGGAAGTCGACCAGTTGCAGGCGTGGCAGACGGAAGATGGCTACGTGCTGACTGGCAGGTTGATGCAGTTCGGAAGCGCAGGGCTTCGCCGAGGGCATATTCATGTCCGCGCCGCCGATAGCGGTGCCGAGCCCGACGCGGGGTGGGCGGCCTTCACGGATCGGGGAAGAAGGATCACGACGGCACTTAAGGTCTCGCGGTTCAGCGTAAATCTCGGGAAGTCAGTGCCGCCGGATAGCAAACTCGAAGTGCGCTACCATGGCGACGCCCATTCATGACGGCAAAAACAGGATAAAGCGATATGACCGATCCGCACGGCCACGAAGGGCATGGCAGTCACGATCGCTCGGCCAAATATCAAGAGAACAGCCTGTCGCTGACGGGTGCTGTTTCCTTGGGAACAGGCGTCATGATCGGTGCCGGGATCTTCGCGCTGACTGGCCAGGTCGCCGAACTCGCAGGCGAATGGTTCCCTTTCGCCTTTCTCGCGGCGGCGATCATCGTTGGATTTAGCGCCTATTCTTACGTCAAGATGTCGAATGCCTATCCATCGGCTGGTGGCATCGCCATGTTCCTGGAGAAAGCCTACGGCAAGACCATGATGACCGGCGCCTGCGGGCTCCTGATGTATTTCTCCATGGTCATCAACGAGAGCTTGGTTGCACGGACATTCGGCACCTACACGCTGCAACTGTTTGACGTCGATGCAGACAAAAATTGGTTGGTACCTGCAATGGGGATCGGACTGCTGACTTTTGCCTTCTTTGTGAACGTTCTCAGCAACCGCTTTATCCAGACATTCTCCTTCGTCATGGCATTTCTCAAGATCGGCGGGATTGCCGTGTTCGCCGTGGGCGGGCTTTGGCTCACCGGGTTCACGTTCAAGAGTGTTTCCGTTGATCCGGCGACGACCAGCGCTGGCGGCTTCCTCGGCGCCACCGCCCTGGCGATCCTTGCCTACAAGGGGTTCACAACGATCACAAATAGTGGCGGGGAGATTGTTGAGCCGAACAAGAACGTCGGCCGCGCCATCATCGTCTCCATTGTCATCTGCGTCGTCATCTATTTCCTGGTGGCACTTGCAGTTGGGGGGAATTTGACCATTGAGGAGATCGTTCGTGCGCGCGACTTCGCTTTGGCCGAGGCCGCGCGTCCTGCCTTCGGAAAAACGGGTCTATGGTTTACGGTCGCTTTCGCCATTATCGCGACGGTATCGGGCGTGATCGCCAGCGTTTTCGCAGTCTCGCGCATGCTCGCAATGCTGACCGATATGAAGCTGGTGCCACACAGCCATTTCGGCATGCCGGGGGATATCCAGAGGCACACCCTCGTCTACACCATCGTACTGGCGATGCTTTTGACCGCGTTCTTTGACCTCGGCCGCATCGCTGCGCTGGGCGCTATCTTCTATATCATCATGGATATCGTCGTTCATTGGGGCGTTCTTCGCCATTTGCGCAAGGAAGTGAACGCCTCGGCGACAGTGCTTATCATCGCCATTGTCATGGATGTCGTCGTGCTCGGTGCGCTGTTGGTGATCAAGGCGCAGTCCGACATGACGGTGATCTATTCCGCGGCGGTCGGTATTGCCCTCGTTTTCTTTGGGGAAAAGCTTTTCCTCCGCCGTACCGGCTGAATTCGGTGCGCCTTGGTGCCAGGCGAAATGGCGCTTGAGAGTGAAAATTCTTGCTTGACCCTCCTGTTGCTGGAGGCCTCAAAATTCCATCATCAGTTCAACCGGGGCTCTTGAGCAACGTGAGAGGGATTTAGTGATGGATCAGCATTCCAAACAGGGTGAAGGCGAACGTAAGCAGGTAGAAACCGCTGCGGAGTCCCACAAACTCCAAGGCCACAATTGTTGCTCCGGCCATGGTTCGTGCGGCGGCCCTGGGCATCACGATGCGCCGGCTGTGGTGAAAGACCCTGTATGCGGCATGACGGTCGATCCGAACGCGGGAAAACCGCGGTTCGACCATAACGGGTCGACATATCATTTTTGTTCCGAGAAATGTCTCGGTAAGTTCAAGGCTGATCCCGACCATTATCTCTCTGGCGCTCAAGAAAAGGCTGCCGAGAATTCCCCCGTCGGCACCAAATACACCTGCCCCATGCATCCCGAAATTGTCCGGGACGCTCCCGGCGATTGCCCCATCTGCGGCATGGCATTGGAGCCCATAGGGGTGCCGACAGGCGAAGAAGGGCCTAATCTTGAACTGATCGACTTCACCCGGCGGTTTTGGGTGGGGGCTATTCTGACCGTGCCGTTGCTGGTCCTGACCATGGGGCCGTTCGTCGGGCTTGGGTTCATCCGTGAGGCGGTCGGCGAACGTGCGGCACTTTGGATCGAGTTGATCCTCGGAACGCCCGTGATTCTTTGGTCCGGCTGGCCATTTTTCGTGCGCGGCGTGAAGTCGGTCGTGAACCGCTCGCTCAACATGTTCACCCTCATCGGTATGGGCGTGGGGGCAGCCTACCTGTTCAGCCTCGTCGCCGTTCTGGCACCCGATATCTTCCCCGATGGTTTCAGGTCCGTGGACGGTCACGTCGGCGTTTATTTCGAGGCTGGTGCGGTTATCGTCGTTTTGGTTCTACTCGGGCAGATGATGGAACTTGGCGCACGTGACCGGACGGGGGCCGCGATCCGGGCGCTTTTGGATATGGCGGCGAAGACGGCCCGCGTTATCCGCGATGACGGCTCGGAAGAAGAAATCCCGCTCGAGGACGTCAAGGTCGGCGACAAGCTGCGCATCCGCCCCGGTGACAAGGTTCCGGTGGACGGCGTCGTCCTGGAAGGCCGCTCAAGCATCGATGAGTCCATGATTTCCGGGGAGCCGGTCCCGGTCGAGAAGACGGAGGGCGATGACCTGACTGGCGCCACCATCAATGGTACGGGCAGTCTGGTCATGGAGGCCAAGCGGGTCGGATCCGATACCATGCTGAGCCAGATCGTTGAGATGGTTGCGAATGCGCAGCGTTCCCGTGCTCCTATTCAAAAGGTCGCTGACTCTGTCGCCGGCATGTTCGTCCCGGTTGTGATCTTGGTCGCGATTGGTGCCTTCATTGCATGGTCCATCTGGGGGCCGGCACCGGCTATGGCGTATGGTTTGGTTTCGGCGGTTGCCGTGTTGATCATCGCCTGTCCTTGTGCGCTGGGCCTGGCCACACCCATGTCGATCATGACGGCAACCGGCCGAGGGGCCCAGGCGGGCGTGCTGATCAAGAACGCAGAAGCCTTGGAACGCTTCGCCAAGGTCGATACGCTGATCGTCGATAAGACCGGCACGTTGACGGTCGGCAAGCCCAAACTGGTCGCCGTTCTTCCCAACGACGGTCATGGTGAAGCGGAAGTCTTGCGGCTTGCGGCAAGTTTGGAGCGCGGTTCGGAACACCCGCTGGCCGAGGCCATCGTATCCGGTGCCGAGGAACGGGGCATCGAATTCGCCAAGGCAGAGAATTTCGAGGCCGTCACCGGCAAGGGTGTCAAGGGCATCATCGACGGCAAACAGGTCGCGCTGGGCAACGCCAAACTTGCTGCTGACCTTGGTTTGGATGGCGATGCACTCTCTGCCACCGCGGATAGCCGCAGGGATCAAGGCGAAACGGTGATGTTCGTCATTCTCGGGAATGAAATCGCGGGCCTGATCGCCGTCGCCGATCCCGTCAAAGAAACCACCGTCGGCGCGATCAAGGCCCTTCACGCCGAAGGATTCCGCATCGTTATGGCCACTGGCGACAATGAACGCACGGCGAAGGCCGTGGCCGGCAGACTGGGCATCGACGAGATTCGCGCGGATGTCCTGCCTGAGGATAAGGCGCGGATTATCAAGGATCTCCAAGATCAAGGCCGTAAGGTCGCCATGGCCGGAGACGGTGTCAACGACGCGCCTGCGCTGGCCCAGGCCGATGTCGGTATTGCAATGGGAACCGGCGCCGACGTCGCCATTGAAAGCGCTGGGTTCACCCTGGTTAAGGGAGACCTAAACGGCATTGTCCGTGCCCGCCGTTTGGCACGAGCAACCATGCGCAATATCAAACAGAACCTGTTCTTTGCCTTGGTCTACAACGCGGCCGGCGTGCCGGTGGCGGCGGGGGTTCTCTACCCGTTCTTCGGAATTTTGATCTCGCCGATCTTCGCCGCGGCAGCCATGAGCCTGAGCTCGCTCTCCGTCGTAGGGAACGCGTTGCGTCTTAGGACCGTCTCAATCGAGGAGAAGTGAGATGATGAACGTGGGTCAAGCCGCCGAGGCAAGCGGCATGTCGGTCAAGACCTTGCACTACTATGAGGAAATCGGCCTGGTTGTGCCGAAACGTCAGGAAAACGGCTATCGCGCCTATAGTGAGACGGATGTCCACAAACTGAACTTCATTCATCGGGCGCGCGGCTTGGGGTTCACGGTTGAAGCTTGCCGCGAACTGCTCTCGCTCTACGAGGACAGGAGCCGAGCGAGCGCCGATGTCAAGGCGATCGCGGGCCAGCACCTTGAAGAAGTCGAAACGAAGATCGAGGAATTGAAAGCCCTTCGGGAAACAATCAAGGACCTGCACGATAAGTGCCGGGGCGACCATCGGCCGGACTGTCCCATCATCAACGGCTTGGCCAGTACGACGCACTGATGAGAAGACTAAAGGTCGTCGTTACCGGCGCGGTATGTGTTGCGGTACTTGGAGCCGGCGTTTGGTTCTGGATGCCAGGTGCGGAGGCGGATATCCGATTGCGTCCGAATGACCCGGAGGTAGTGGCTCATGGTCAGAAGATTTACATGGCCCAATGCGCATCCTGCCACGGCCCGGGGTTGGGGGGGCAAGCCAACTGGCGCGAACGCCTGCCCAACGGACGCCTACCCGCACCTCCTCATGACAAGTCGGGGCATACTTGGCACCACCCGGACGCTCAATTGTTCGATTTGACGAAACGCGGCCCTGCAGCGGTCGTTGGCGGCAGTTACGAAAGCGACATGCCCGCCTATGCCGGCATCCTAAGCGACGAGGACATCGTTGCCGTTCTGTCTTTTATCAAAAGCACTTGGCCGGGAAAAACTCAACGGCGCCACGACGACATAAACATGCGAACCAAAAAGCCGGGTAATTAGTTAAATTAAGGTGTTGACCCTAACCTTAGGGGAGGCTTCAAACTCCGAACTTGTGCAAGATTGGATTGAGCTAACAATGTTTTGTCTGCACCTTGAAGGAAGCAAACAAAGGACATGGCCATGAAAGAAAAATTGGCGATTTTCGGATCGATTCCCGGAATATTCTGGGGCCTGCCTGCCCTTGCTGATGCAACCGATCGGGGGGGCTACTATTACGGTCATCCCATGTGGTCCGGTGGCTGGGGCGGCATGTTCATGGGCTGGGGCATGATGGCGATTTTTATGATCGCGGTGATCGTCGTCATCCTGTTTGTCGTCAAGGGGCTGACCGGCGGTGACCGTTCATCTTCCGCCCTTGATGTCCTGAACGAACGCTATGCCCGGGGCGAAATCGACGCTGCTGAATATAACGAGCGCAAAAAGAACATTTCAGGAAAGGGATGAGGGCAAATCATCCGAAATCGAAATTTCAACAACCCTCAAACTGATATAGTATTTGTGTGTTCAGAGGAATGATCCAGGCAGTGAACATGAGATGCGGTTTTCTCCGAATATGCAGTTTATTGCTGGCTGTTTCCGTTCTTTTCGCGGGGATGAGCGCCGGTCACGCTGCCGGTTTTCAGGGAGGAGGGCACGTTCATGTTGCGCATTTTGGTGCGGGTGCGAGTGACGGAACCCACCTGAACTCTTCTCCGCAGCACAAAGCTGATTGCGATAAGCCCTCTGAAGAAAAAGCCGGAGCCGGGAACAAGAGTTCTGGCGGAATGGATGGTTGCTGCCACGTTGCCTGTTTCCCATCCGTTGCCGCGCAAGACCTCTCGGACTTGTCCGCTCACGTGTTCGAGGCGGAGAGGCTCGTTCTGCCGCACGATGAAGCGGTTGTTTCCAATAATCCTCAAGAACAATTTAGACCTCCGCGCCCTCGCGGCTGACTTCCATGCGGTCATTCGGGCTGCCGACACGTCAGGCCATCAGGACCGCGTAGCAGGGTAGATGGCGACAGGCCGTCCGAAAATGAATCGAAACGCTGAAATATGCGTGATCGTGCGGCACGGAGTTCTGCCCCGTTCGCCTTCCAAACGCATGGATATAAATTTTCCAGTAAGGCTTGGGCCTTGCTGACCAACAATCAAGGAAACCCAAACTTTGGGACAAGGATATCGAAAATGTTGACCTTAACGACCAATGCGCCCCGTCTCGTGATCACTTCCCTTGCCTTCGCTACTTTCTTGACCTTGAGCGCTTCGGCCTGGGCCGGCGCGGGGCACGGTCCGGCGAAGGGCGAGCCGCAAAACCAAGGACACATGATGGGCGCTCAAGGGGGCGATAGTCACGGCCCCGCGGGGCATCACGGTATGGAGATCGGCGCGCCGGGCAAGGCTGCCGACGTGACGCGGACCATCGACGTGGCGATGCACGATAATTACTACAAACCGGAACAAATCACCGTTAAGGCGGGAGAGACAATCCGCTTCAAGATCACCAACAAAGGCGAGTTCTTACACGAATTCGGCCTCGGCACTGCGGTTATGCACAAAGCCCACCAGAAGGAAATGATGAAAATGTGGGAGCACGGCATGATCGAAGCTGATCGGATCAACCGCGATAAAATGATGATGGACCATGGCGATGGGCGCGGGATGAAGCATGATGACCCGAATAGCATCCTGCTGGAGCCGGGAAAATCCGGTGAGGTGATTTGGAAGTTCTCCAAGCCGGTGGATCTGGAATTTGCTTGCAACATTCCAGGGCATTACGAGTCCGGAATGATGGGCCCCATCAAATTCAAGTAAAGATAGAAGGACAGGAGAATCCGATGATAACTATTACACGCCAACATGTTGTCGGTGCCGTGATGGGCTTAGGGCTGGTAGCCGCTCTGGGGAGCGGCTCCGCCCAAGCCGGCGAGTACAACATTACTATCGATCCGGTAACCATCGACACAGGCGACTTTACGCGATCCGGGGTGGGGTTCAACGGCGCCTCGCCGGGGCCGGTGTTGCGGTTCAAGGAAGGTGAAAACGTTACCATTAACGTGACCAACAATCTGTCCGAGGATTCGTCGATCCACTGGCATGGATTAATACTGCCGTTCCAGCAGGACGGCGTGCCTAACATCAGCTATCCAGGGATCAAGTCAGGCGAGACTTTCACCTATAATTTCCCGATCAAGCAATCCGGCACCTATTGGTTCCACAGTCATTCTGGATTTCAGGAACCGGATGGCGCCTATGGCGCCATCGTCATCGAACCAAAAGAACGCGAGCCTTATCGCTACGACCGCGAATACGTGGTTCAACTCGCCGATGCCCATCCGCATTCGGGAAATCGCATCATGCGAAACCTGAAGATGATGGCGGATTACTACAACCGTAAACAGCAAACGGTGTTCGACTTCTTCAAGGACAGTGAAAAGATGGGTTTGGGTGCGGCGCTGTCGGATCGCATGGCCTGGGGCGACATGCGGATGATGGCCACGGACATCGAAGACCTTCAGGGGTTTACGCCGCTGATCAATGGCAAGGGTCCCGACCAGAATTGGACGGGCCTGTTTAAGCCAGGCGAACGCGTCCGCCTTCGCTTCATTAATTCATCGGCGATGACATATTTTGATATTCGCATCCCCGGCTTGAAGATGACCGTGGTGCAGGCCGACGGAAATAACGTACAACCTGTGTCTGTCGACGAATTCCGCATCGCCGTGGCCGAAACTTATGATGTCATCGTTCGGCCAGCGGAAGACAAAGCCTATACCATCTTCGCAGAGTCCATGGGGCGCACCGCCTATGCGCGTGGCACCCTTGCGCCTCGTGAGGGATTGACTGCCGAAGTGCCGGACCTGCGGAAGTCCCCACTTCTTACCATGGCGGACATGGGGATGTCGCACGGCATGGATCACGGAGCGATGGCCATGGGAAGCGCAACGCACAAAATGCCTGACGGCAGCTCGATGAGTGGTGCGGCCCATGATGCTCATAGCAGCACAACCCATAAAATGCCGGACGGAAGCGAAATGAAAGGCGCTGGCCACGCGATGCCCGACGGATCACAAATGCAAGGTGCTGAGCACCAAGGTATGGCGCAGGGTGGCAGGCATCAAATGTCCGACGACGCCATGATGAAGGGCATGGACCATTCAGCCCAGGGTGCCATGGCACAGAGCGGCATGGATAATTCCATGCACGGCGGCATGGCAAAAGGTGGCATGGCCAAGGAAGCCGATTCTTTCTACGCATCCAACAGCGGTTTGATGCCGAGCGCGGCGAACGGCGGAAAATTTCTTTCCTACAATGATTTGAAAGCGCAGAAACCGCTCTATAAACAGCGTCCGCCGACGCGCGAGATCGAACTGCGTCTGACCGGCAACATGGAGCGCTACATCTGGTCCATTAACGGCGTGAAGTTCAAGGACGCCGAGCCCATCCGCCTGAAGTACGGGGAGCGGGTTCGATTCAAGTTCGTCAATGAAACCATGATGACCCACCCCATGCACCTGCACGGCATGTGGTCGATTTTGGACAATGGCAACGGCAAATGGAACCCGATCAAGCACGTTGTCAGCGTGTCTCCGGGAACTACGGTCTATATGGAGACTGAGGTCGATGCGCCCGGCCAATGGGCGTTCCATTGCCATCTCTCCTATCACGCCGACGCGGGCATGTTCCGCAAAGTCGTGGTCGAGGGTGGTCCCAAAGAACAGGCCGACGCATCGGCCGTCCGGCACGAAGGGCATTGATCATGACGCTGCAGAAAATTCTCGCGGGGCTTGTCGCACCAGCCTTTGTGATCTCGGTCTTACCAGCCACACCCGTTCAAGCGGAGCCTCTGATTTGGGGCGTTCAGGCGGAACAAACTGAATTCCGGTATGGCAAGGATACGGACGTGTTCGCCTGGAACTTCGATGCCTTGGTCGGCAGTGATGAATTGAAACTCGTGTGGCGCTCCGAGGGTGAATTCGCGACCAAGAATGATAATTTTGAACGGTTGGAGAACCAGCTCCGGGCGCAGGTCCCGATCTCGACTTTCTTCGATGCGGTGGGCGGTGTTCGCTTCTCAAGCCCATCCACCGGCAACCGTTTCGATGGAGTCATCGGACTACACGGATTGGCTCCGCAGTTCTTTGAAGTGGATGCCGATCTATTCGTTGGCGAGTATCCGTCAGCGAGGCTTGACGTGGATTACGAAGTTCTACTTACGAACCGCCTTATTGCGACACCAACCATCGAATTGAATCTACCGTTCACGGACGATACAAAATATGGCAAAGCGGCGTTTGGTCCCAGTTTGGAAGTTGGGTTGCGTCTTAGCTATGACGTCGTAGACCGTTTGTTGTCACCCTATATCGGGATTCATTACGAACGGTCGTTCGGCGGAACGGCGAATATCAAGCGTAGCGAAGGCGAAGATGCAGGTGCCGTATTTTTCTTGGTTGGGGCGAAGATGATATTCTAACCCCTTATCGTTTTCTCCCCAACCTGGCCCCTGGTGTCCTCGAGAGAGAGAGCATCAGGGGCCGCTTTTTATCATCAGCCAGAGTCTAGGGGGATGTTATAGAATTGGGAAAGATTCTCAGTTCGGTAAGGAAGGCGAAATTGGACATCAAATCCTTTCATGTTTCCCGTCGACACGTCCTGGGTGGGATTGCTGGTGCAGTTGCGGTTGGCGCTTTTCGGCAAAGCTTGGCGGCGATGCCGTCGCCCTCGTTGGTTCTACGTCCCAGCCCGGGTCGAATCATGCTGACTGAGAACGGTGAACCTACGGCGGTCTGGAGCTATGGTGATACGGTTCCTGGACCGTTGCTCCGCGTCCGCCAGGGCGAGCGCGTAAACGTTCGCTTGGAAAACGGCCTGGATCAGCCGACGTCGGTTCACTGGCACGGCATCCGTATTGAAAATTCGATGGACGGCGTTGCCGGGATGACACAGGACCCTGTCCCACCGGGCGGCGAATTCGATTACTCCTTCGTTGTGCCGGACGCCGGCACCTATTGGTACCACCCTCATTTCCGATCTTGGGAGCAGTTGGCCAGAGGTCTATACGGCGTTTTGATCGTCGACGAAGCCGATCCCCCCAAGGTCGATCATGACCTTGTTTTCTGCGCCGACGACTGGCGAATGACCAAGAATAATCAGATAGACGCGCAAAGCTTTGGGCAACTCCACGACTGGGCACATGCCGGCCGGTTGGGGAATTGGCTGACGGTGAACGGCCTGACGGGCATGGAGTACTCCGCCAGGCCAGGGGCAAGGGTACGGCTGCGGATGCTGAACGTTGCCAACGCGCGCATCCTTGCGTTCAATCTGGGCAGCCTGCCTGCCCGCGTCGTCGCAATCGACGGCCAGCCAATCGTCAGTCCAGCTGAGCCTGGGAATAGATTGATTTTGGCTCCGGGGCAGCGGGCCGATGTGATCCTCGATCTACCGGGCCCGGGGCCGGGCACCTACGTCATCCAGGAAGTGTCGGGCGCGGAGCCAATCGAGGCTGCTCGTATCGTTACGCAAGGCGTCGCGGTTGCGGCCCCTCGACCGGCCCTGGACGCTGTCGCCTTGCTGCCCAATCCGGTGCCGGGGGATTTTGAATTTGAGGACGCGGTTGTCGTGCCGTTGCGGATGGAGGGCGGCGCCATGGGGCGGATGGAAGGTGCAACCTACAAAGGCGCCTATTACGGCATCCGCGACCTTGTGGGAAAGAACCAGGCGTGGGCATTCAACGGCATTGCTGGGCTCCCTGAAAAGCCTTTGGCATCGGTCGCCAAAGGGCGAACGATTGTTGTCGATATGATCAACGATACTCGCTGGCCGCATGCCATGCACCTCCACGGCCATCATTTCCGCGTCATCGCCCGCAACGGCAAGGCCGTAACCGGCACCCCCTGGCGGGATACGGAACTGGTCGACGCTGGGGAACGCGTCCGCATTGCTTTCGTGGCGAACAATCCGGGAAAGTGGGTGTTCCATTGCCATATGCTTGAGCATCAGGCGGCGGGCATGATCACCTGGCTTGAAGTTGTTGATGGGTGAAGCTCAGCGGCAAATCCTTCACTCCTCTAAAGAGATGCGTTTAAAAGTCGGCTTATCATGTCATCTGACGACAATTCACATTCGGCACCTCCGGTTGAGGATCATCCCGCTCCGAAAAACGGGATGGCGGGCGATGGTCCCAGTGACCGCAAGCGCACCAAAATTCTTCTTACCGTTCTTATTCTTGTCGGCCTTGTCGCGGCTTATGGTGCGCTCTCGTGGAGTGGCGCGCTCGACGAAATGATGAACAGTGAGACGCTTCGGAAGCATGTCGAAAACCTCGGTCTCTTCGGTCCTCTTGGCGTCGTCATTTTGATGTCCTTGGCGATTGTGTTGAATCCAATCCCAAGCGCACCCATAGCGTTGGCCGCCGGAGCGGCCTATGGCCATTTCTGGGGAACGGTATATGTAGCGGTCGGCGCGGAGATAGGGGCTTTGATTGCGTTTGGCATTGCCCGCCTAGTTGGCTACGACGTCTTGCGTCGATGGTTGGGCCGCGGCCTTTCATTGGGCGTTTTCGGCTCCCAGAATGCGTTAATGGCTGTCGTCTTTCTAAGCCGTTTGTTACCCTTCATATCGTTTGATCTGGTTAGTTATGCGGCGGGCCTCTCGCCCCTCAAATGGTGGCGGTTCGCGGTCGCAACAATGGCCGGCATCATTCCGGCAAGTTTCCTGCTCGCCCATTTCGGTGGAGAAATGGCATCCCTCGATAGTGCGCGGGTTGTAGAAGCGGTCGTCGCTCTCGGTGCTCTTACAGCCCTTCCGATCGCGGGAAAATTGATTTGGGATCGTGTTCGGAAAAAATCCGTCCGAACAGAGGGCAACGAATGATTAGCGGGGAAGGGTGACGGTCACGGTCAACCCGGAGGTGGCTTCATTGTTCAGTTCGACAGTCCCGCCGTGATTCTCGATGACCGTTTTCGCCAAGCTGAGGCCGAGGCCCGTACCTTCGGTGTCTTCCGAACGGGATCTATCGCATCGATAAAACGGTTCGAACACGCGCTCGATCTCTTCATCGGGAATTCCTGGGCCGTCGTCCTTTATGCGGACAGATATCCTGTCTTCGGTACGTTCAAGAAAAGCCCGAACGCGATGTCCATAGCGAAGGCCGTTGTCGATCAGGTTGCTGAATGCCCGGCGCAAGGCCACGGGCTGGCCATGGATGATGATTTTCCCTGAAAGCGGCATGACGGTCACGTCATTCCCTATGTCTGAAGCATCGTCGCAAATGGCCTGTATCAAGGCTCCCAGGTCGATGTCCTGCCTATCTTCCAAATCAAACGCCTGCCGAGCCAGGCCCAAGGTTGCCGAAACGATGAATTCCATTTCCGAGATTGACGAAAGGAGTTTCGTCCTTTCGTCGGATGAGGGCAAAGCCTCGGTCCGGAGTTTGATTAAAGACAACGGGGTCCGCAGATCGTGGGACAGAGCACCCATCATTTCCGTCCGGCTTCGGATCATGCTTCTGACCTGATCCTGCATATCGTTGAAGACCGCAGCGACTTCTCGAACTTCCGCAGCGCCTCTGATCGGCATCGGCGGTGCATGAATGTCAGATGCAAATCTCCGGGCAGCGCGGGCAAATACATCCAAGGGAGAGAGCATGCGTCGTACAACCCAAATTGAAATTAGGATGATCGAAATGGTCATGACCCCGACGGTGGTTAATGATGGACTCCAGAGTTCTGCCGGAAACTCGGGGATCACATATGCGATGTTGAGCCAGCCTCCACTGTTCAAAGGTACGGACATTCTCACGTTCAGGTGAACAGGTAAGCGGTAAACAGTTCGAAGCACATGGAGGAACCACTCGCTGACCGTGTCCCTGTGGAGAGAGGCTGACACCGGTGGTCGTTCGACCATGCTGATTCGTACGTTCGCCATTTCGTTTGAATGGGATTCGCGTTTTATGTGCTCCCGAAAAACTTGATCGTAAGGAGAGCGATAAGGTTCATCCGAAAAAACCGGGTCGCCACTCAACGATGCGCGAAGATGAGGTTCATCCAAGGTGTTCACAATATCAAACCGCCAAGCGGTATTTGATGCAGCGACCGTATGTGTGACATGAGCAAAGGTTTGCGCCGTTGTGCGCAAGCTTAGATGAATGAGTGCGTCGAGCCGGTCTCTCGAGTAATGGAACAGCCCGATAAGGTAGGCTGTTGTGAGGCCGAGGGTGACCATGATGATGGTCTGTGTTGTCAGGGACCGGATACGCATGGTTTTACTCTCGCGTCACGTCGGCTGAGAGAACGTATCCCCCTCCCCACACAGTTTTAATAATTGTCGGATTTTTGGGATCGTGTTCGATCTTGCGTCTGAGCCGACTGACTTGTGTGTCGATGCTGCGGTCGAAAGCAACGGAATCGCGTCCACGCGCCAAGTCTAACAGTTGCTCACGGGAGAGTACCCGGTTTGGGCGTTGGACCAACACTTGGAGCAGGCTGAATTCACCGGTGCTCAGTGGTACGATGACGTTATCAACCGCAATCAGTTCGCGGCGCTCAACATCCAGATGCCAGCCGTTGAACCGATATGTTTTTCCTGGCTCAATCGGGGCTGCGGTTGGCTCTCGATCTATTCTTCTAAGGACGGCTTGTACGCGTGCGATGAGTTCGAGTGTGCTGAACGGCTTTGCCAAATAATCATCCGCGCCCATCTTGAGACCCAAAACGCGGTCCATCTCCTCTCCTTTTGCACTCACGATGATTACAGGAGTTGTGGCCTTGGCCCGGAGATTGCGGCAGAGCGTTAATCCGTCATCACCCGGCAGCATGAGATCGAGAATGATCAGGTCTACCCGTTCGTTCTCTATTGCCTGGTTCATCTCTTTGCCGTCTTCCGCAAGGGATACACGGTAGCCTTCTTTCCTCAACGCCCTGCTGACGAGCTCCCGCATTTCTCGATTGTCCTCGACGACGAGAATTTTCGGTGTGATTTCCATGTTTGTTCCTGGTGCCATCTGAATGCAGGAGAGTGTAACGCCGAAGGTTGCCGAGAAGGGGTTCTGAAGCATCCAGTAACTGGAAGGTCAATGGCTTAAAACTTGGGTGCGGGAATTTTGTTCTCTTGCCGACCGCCGGTCGATGAAAAGAGTGTGACAAAAAGTTTCAGAAGCCGGATTTTGAAACATACTGTCACAAAAAATCACAGATTCGAAAAACTTCAGTGGCATTTCCAGGGCGTACTTCACCTCTATTATTCAACATCTCGAATGAGGAGACTTTTAAATTGAAGAACGTCATCAAAACTGCTCTGAAATCTTGCACGTCCCTTTCCCTTGCGGGTGCTGCGATGTTCGTACTTTCTTCTCCGGCAGAAGCGGGCTCAGTCAAGAATGGCAACGTGACTGACCTCACCGTTTATGGCCAAGTGAACCGCACCTTCATGGTTTACGATGACGGCGAGGAAATCGGCTATCGCAATATGGATGGCGATGCGGGTTCTACCCGTTTCGGCCTAAAGGCGTCAGGTAAGATCAATGAGTCGGTTTCTGTAGGGGCCCGTTTGGAAGCGGAGTTGCAATCCAACGACCCTGCCACAATCAGCCAGTCAACTGAAAGCGATAGCGCCAGTGGCTTCACTGAGCGCCTTGCCTTCATTTACATCAACCACAAACAGTTCGGCAAATTAACCATGGGTCAGGCATCTGCCGTATCCGACGGAATGTCCGATGGGTTGGACCTTGGTTATGTGGCCGGAGCGTTTGACGGGGTGGAGACCGGACGACGAAGTGTCAATGCCGTCCTGTTCCGCGAAGATAATGCGGGTGCGGCGCTTAGCAGCAGAAAGATCGGCAATTTCTTCGGAACTTATGACCGTGGCCGTCAAGATCAGATCAATTATGTCAGCCCGAATATCAACGGCTTCAAGCTTGAAGCTGGTTTGTATGACGCCGGAGATTGGGGCGCGGGTGTTCACTATGACAATAAGATCGGTGCGTTCAAAGTTCGTGGGCGAGCATTTTATGAAAGTTTGACTAATTCGAGCACAAGCGAAGGTGCCTGGCAGGTCGGCGGCTCTGTGAAGCATGACAGCGGGATTTCTTTGACCGGTGTTTATGGACAGAGCCTTGCAGTGGAAGGTGCGGAGGATGATGCCCGTTGGGCGGCTACTGTTGGCTATACGGCCAATTTGAATGCCCTAGGCCCCACCGGAATCGGTGTCAACGTCTCTGGTAGCCAGGATCGTACGGTTGTAGGTAGCGAGGCGATCGCAGTCGGGCTCGGTTTCAACCAACAGATCAAGGGGGCCGGTACCAACATATACGGTAACGTTGCTTTTTGGGATGTTGACCTACCTTCGAGTCAGACCCAGCTTGATCAGGTCGTGACCATGCTGGTGGGTATGCAGGTCAAGTTTTAAGGGGGCGCTGGCAGGAGTGAGCTCTCCTGCTGTTCAAGTGACCTGACATTGGAAAGCGGCCGCCGTTGAGGCGGCCGTTTTTCTTTGATCCGCTTTTCTCGCAAATTATGTGACGAAGTTTGTCAAATCGCAGATCAGAAAACTTCCGTCACAAGAAACCTCGTTTCCGGCAAAGTTGTGAAACACCTAGGTGGTTTGTTGAGGGCATCAACCAACCACAACAAGGAAACTTGATATGAACAACATGACTGATACGATTCTTAAAACCCGCGCTCCGTTCTATGCTCTGGCGTTTGCAGCCCTGCTTGGCGTTGCTGGTGCAAACGGTGCACAAGCTGCCGAGTATCGGGAAGATTCCACGATCAATACGGAGGCAGCTCATTCCCACGGCAATGATCACATCCACGACAGCCAATCGATGAAGAAGGCGGCCGAGTACCGGGAAGACTCTTCGGTCGCTACCGAGATGGCGAGTTCCGATGGGCAAACCCACGAACACGACAGCCAGTCGCTGGACCAACGTGCAGGTGACTGAGCGATTATCAAAGACCATCGCGAGAACGGGGGCCGATATCGGCCCCCGTTTCTACTGCCCCCGTTTCTACTGGAAGCGTGATTTGTGGAGACTTTCGAAAACTTTCGGATCACCCTATGCATCATGCCTGACCGCGCGATGTCTCAGGTTCTAAAGCCATAGCGTGCCGCTTGGATTTTAGTGTGCGTGATTTAATGGAACCTTATGCGATAGGGCCGAAAGCATTTTGAATAACGACCGGTCTACTTTGTCATCGATTTGAGAAAAGCCTTGACCCGTCTTTGAGGCAGCGCCTTATATGCTCTTAATGATGCGAAAAACCTTTAATTTCCCGGCCAAGAAAGCGCTTCTGGCGTGCGTCCTGTTCAGCTTTGTCGTGCTGACTATGACAGCAGTGATCGCTGCGTCTGCAGACGAAGGCGTTGCCGGTGATTTGATTTCCGTCGCTCATTTGGATCATCCGACAACAAAAAACAATCTCGCCAACGAGCATGACGATGTATGTCATTATCTGACCCATCACCTTTCCTGGGTTGAACATAAAATCGAATATGTTTCATGGATGGATAGTGAGGAGCTTCTTCTTACTGTCTCAGAAAACCGAACGGGATTGGTTTTCTCCGGATTATATCGTCCCCCCAAAGTCTGAGTTTCCACGCAATGCACCTAACTGCGCGAGGCCCTGTGGCCACGCGATGTCGTTCATTTGTGCTCATTTGGAAACTCAAACATGCTCAATATCAATCAAGCCGCAGCAGCGCTTGCGCTAGCAGCGGTGGCTTTGGCGCCATTGTCGTTGGCTGCTCAGCAGCCTCAGCGCCTAAGCGCTTTCATCGATCAGACGATCAATCTCCATCCGGCAATTCGAGCGGCGGAAAAAAACCTGTCCAAAGCCAAAGCGTCAGCGAGTGCGGCGGGTCAATATCCATACAATCCAGAACTTGAGGCCGGTTACGAAGAGACAGCAGAAAAATCCAGAGAGTTCGGCCTATCACAGACAATCGATGTCTGGGGCCGGCGCGGAGCCGCTGAATCACAGGCAACCGCGGAAATCGAAATCGCTCGCGCGGAATACAATCTTGTACGAACGGATCTGCTAGAAGCCCTGCTCCGAGCATTGGGCGCCAATCGGGAGCAGATCGCTCTCCGGCAGTTGGCGGAAAAACGCCTTAACTTAAGTGATCGCTTCCTTACTTTGACTCGCAAGTTTGCTGCTGCCGGTGACATTGGCAGTGCAGAGGTGCTGACGGCCGAAGTCGGACGTTCTAGCGCCGAACTTCAGGTTGGCGCTGCGAAAGCCGCAGTCGCGGATGCTCAGTCTGCACTCATTGCCCTGGCGGGTGAGCAAAGAAAGGTATGGCCGGAGCCAATCGAAATCATCGGACGGGCCTTTGACGCCCTTACCGCTGATATCGAAAAAACACCCGAAATGATCATGACCCGCGCGACACTGAACGCGAGCAAGGCGAGTATCCAGGTCGCTGAAAAGCTATGGATGCCGGATCCGACAATCGGCGTGCGAGTTGGAAAGGATGGGGACTCCGATCTCTTTGGGGTTTCACTTTCCGTACCCCTTCCTGTCTGGAACCGTGGGTCGGCTGAAAAGCTCGCCGCATCCGAAGACGCGGCAAGCAAAGAGTTCTTGGTGGTGGAAACGCGTAGGCGGTTATACGCACGTCTCGCCACAGCGGAAGTGAATTTTCGGTCCGCCAGCGAGGCAGTGACGCATTGGCGGTCAATCGCGCGGCCGACGATCGCCCGTCAGGAAGCGCTTCTAGAACGGCTGTCCGAGGCACGTGAAATCGGTGCTCTGGAATACCTGCAGCAACTCGATCGCCTCTTGGAAACCGAGGCCTTGGGTATCGAACTGGAACAATCTCTATGGAGCGCATGGATCGATCGCCTGCGTGCCGGCGCCAATCTTCTGACCTGGGTGGAGGAATTGAAATGAAGAGCAAGAATTTAATGATTTCAGCCTGTGTTGCGGGGCTAATTTTTGTCACTCCCGTGATTGCCTTCGGCGCCGACTCTCACGGGCACGGTCCTGAAGAGATTAAAGGTCACGAAGAAAAATCTGATCATTCTGAGGCGTCTTCTAGCGCGCGAGATACGGAAAAAAAGGGCCATTCAGATAAAGAAGCTGATGGAGATCATGCGGAAGGCGAAAAGCCGCATGGCAGTGAAGGGCATGAAGAAAAAAAGGCGGAAGGCATTTCGCTTTCAGAAGCCCAACTCCGAGAAGCCGGTGTGATTGTCCGCCCACTGCAGCCTATGCAGGTGCCCTCTCGGCTGAATGTTCCGGGCGAGGTTCTTTTCAACCAGTACAAGACCCGTATTGTTACTCCGCGGATCACGGCGATGGCCCTGAAACGCGAGGCCATCATGGGTCAGCAAGTCCGAAAGGGAGATGTCCTTGCGACCTTATTCAGTGTCGAAATGGCCCAGGCTCAAGGCGAATACATCGTCGCGTCCACTGAATGGAACCGAGTCCGAAATATCGGGGAAAAAATCGTCTCAGAAAAACGGGCGACCGAAGCTCGTGTAAACCAGCAACAAGCCAAGGCACGTCTGATTGCATATGGCCTGACAAAAGATCAAATCGCGGCCCTGTCCGCCCAGGTCTCTCTGGAAGCGCCGGGCCAATTCGACATCCTTGCGGACCAGGACGGTCTTATCGTGGTCGATGACTTTCTGGTTGGGCAGGTCATCGAGCCGGGCACGCCGATCTATAAAATTACGGATCCGGAATCACGATGGATCGAAGCCAGGATCAGCCCCTCGGAAGCACGATTGGTCGAACCAGGTGGTCTGGTCAGGGTCGAAACAGAATCGACAGGTGCTCAAGCGTATGAGGGGCGAGTCCTCCAGATCGAACAACAAGTCGATGAGAAAACCCGGACCCTGGGCGTGCGGATCGAAGTGATCGACCCTCAGCAACAATTGCGCCCTGGACAGTTCGTCACGGTTTCGTTGAACGGGGGCGGACACGCGAACGTGTTGGCCTTACCGAAAAAGGCCGTGCTTCGGGGGCCCGATGGAGATTGGACAGTATTTCAGCAGGTGTCGGCTGAGAGGTTCGAGCCTGTGGAAATTCGTGTCATTCGAGAAACCTCAGGGTTGGTGGTGTTCGAGGGAATCCCGGTCGGCGCAAAGGTGGTGACCGACGGTGCTTTCTTCGTGCAGTCGGAGCTCGCGAAAAGCGGGTTCAGCGTTCACAACCACTGATCGGCAGGAACTAGCACCATGTTGAATAAGATCATCGACCTTGGGATCCAGGGACGACTTCTCGTCGTCCTTGTCCTGTTTGGAATCATGGCTGGCGCAGCGATTCTGCTGCCCCGTCTTAACCTTGACGCTTTTCCGGATGTTACAAATGTTCAAGTCTCGATCAATACGGAAGCACGCGGCCTTGCCGCCGAGGAAGTTGAACAACTGATCACTTACCCGATCGAGGCAGTGATGTACTCGATGCCGGATGTATCGGAAGTCCGCTCAATATCGAAATCCGGCCTATCGGTTGTCACCGTCGTATTCGCCGAAGGGACAGACATCTACTTTGCACGCCAACTCACGTTTGAGCGTTTACAGGCGGCAAAAGAACAAATCCCGGAGGGTATCGGTTCTCCTGAAATGGGGCCGAACACGAGTGGTTTGGGGCAGGTGTTCCAATATGTCCTGCGTTCCGAGGCTACGGATGCCTTCGACGTCACGGCATTGCGTAGTCTGAATGATTGGGTCGTGAAGCTGTTGCTCATGCCCGTGGATGGCATTACCGAAGTTTTGTCCTTTGGGGGGGAAGTTCGCCAGTATCAAGTGTTGGTCAATCCGGAACGGTTGCTTTCCTACGGCCTGCATGTCCGCGAAATCCAAGAAGCGATTGAAAACAACAATCGCAATGCGGGCGGGTGGTTCATGGACCGAGGTCAGGAACAACTCGTCATCCGGGGCGTCGGCTGGGTCAGAAGTGAGCAAGATGGCTTGCGGGACATCGGTAACATACCGATCAAGGAAGAAGACGGTGTCGTTGTTCGGGTGAAGGACGTCGCGGAAGTCGCCTTCGGAAACGAGATTCGACAAGGGGCCGTTTCGATGACCGCGCGCTCCCCCGACGGATCGCCAGTCCAGTATGGCGAGGTTGTTACGGGGATCATCCTGAAGCGGACGGGAGCGAATACCAAAGCAACCATCGATGGCGTGAAATCACGATTGCCGATCATCCAGAATGCCCTTCCCAAAGGGGTATTGCTCGAGCCCATCTATGACCAGGCTGATTTGATTACAAAAGCAGTGGAAACGGTGACACGCGCCTTGATCGAGGCGTTTGCATTGATCGTCGTGATTCTTCTTTTGTTTTTGATGAACCTGCGGGCGTCGCTCTTGGTTCTGGTCTCCGTGCCTGTGTCGATCGGTCTCGCCTTGATGGCCATGGCTTATTGGGGGGTATCGGCTAATCTTATGTCGCTCGGCGGATTGACGATTGCGATCGGCATGATGGTCGATGGTTCCGTCGTGATGATGGAGAACATCTTCAAGCACCTGACCTCCCATGGCGAGGGGAGTGCACCCCGAACATTGGGGCAGGAGCCTCATGCCTTACGCTTGAGGGTTCAGGAGGCCGCCAAAGAAGTCGGCCGGCCGGTTTTCTTCGCCGTCCTCATCATCATCGTGGTGTTTGCCCCGCTGTTCAGTCTTGAAGGGGTCGAAGGAAAACTCTTTCAGCCAATGGCGACTTCAATCGTTTTGGCCATGATGGCATCGCTTGTCGTCGCGCTGATCGTCATTCCCGCGTTGGCGACTTATGCTTTCAGTCGACCGGTCAAACATCGCGACAGTCCCATTTTCAAGCCGATTGAGGCAACTTACAGGTGGGGACTTGCCAGAGCACTGAACAATCGTATTGCCGTGACTTTGGTGGCGCTTGCGATCTTCCTTGGGTCTCTTGCCACGGTTCCATACTTGGGAACGGAGTTCGTGCCGGAACTGGAGGAGGGCACTCTCAATGTCCGGGTAACTCTCGGGCCCTCCGTGAGTCTCGATACCTCTCTCGAGGTCGCAAAAAAGCTTGAGCGGAAGCTGATCGACTTTCCAGAAGTTACCTACGTTTCTGCACGCGTTGGTCGGCCGGAGCTTGGGGGTGATCCGGAACCCGTTTCCAACATCGAATTATTGGTCGGGCTTTTGCCCGTAGATCAATGGACGTCGGCCGAAAACCGAAAAGGACTTCAAGCCTTGATGGAGGCCAAGATGTCTGTTCATCCGGGTCTATTGTTCTCCTTCTCCCAACCCATCGCGACGCGCGTCGACGAACTGCTTTCGGGTGTGAAAGCTCAATTGGCCGTTAAGCTATTCGGGCCGGACCTGGACACTCTTGCCAAGAAAGGACAAGAGATCGAGGCATTCATTAAGACTGTGGATGGTACGCGTGATGTCGCCATGGAACAGGTCGTGGGTGAGGCTCAACTGGTGGTCAGCCCGGACCGTGACCGTTTGGCGCGCTACGGCATTCCTGTCAGCCAGGTAATGGACTTGGTGGCCGATGCCATTGGCGGTGTCTCAGCGGGGCAGGTAATCAGCGGAAACGAACGCTACGATATCTATATCCGTTTGGCTTCGGAGTTTCGTGACAGCACAGAAGCAATCTCAGGCCTTGTCCTCCAGGCGCCTAACGGCGGATGGGTCCGTCTTCGCGATGTTGCGTCCGTGGACATTATCAGCGGTCCGCCACAAATTCGAAGGGATGACGTACAAAGGCGTGTCGTTATCCAGGCAAACGTCGAAGGACGCGACATGGGTGGGCTTGTTTCGGAATTGGAGAAACGAATCCCCGAAGCTGTCGAACTCCCACCGGGCTACTCGGTGGTATTCGGAGGCCAATTCGAGAATCAACGCCGCGCACAAGAACGTCTGACCATCGTCGTTCCGCTTTCTCTGTGCCTGATATTTCTGTTGCTGTTCTTCGCCTTTGGGTCCGTTGGTCAGTCGTTCTTGATCATGGTGAATGTGCCACTGGCGCTGATCGGCGGAATCTTCTCGTTGTTCCTCACGGGACAGTTTCTGTCCGTTCCGGGATCGATCGGCTTTATCGCGTTGTTTGGCGTGGCTGTCTTGAACGGCGTGGTGATGGTCAATGCCATTAACCAAAACATTCTCGGGGGCATGGAGCCTGACGAGGCCGTGTATCAAGGCGCGTTGTCGCGTCTTCGGCCCGTTCTAATGACGGCGTTGATTGCCGCACTGGGCCTGATCCCGATGCTGCTTTCGACGGGTGTTGGTTCTGAGGTTCAGCGGCCTTTGGCGACCGTGGTGGTCGGGGGGCTGCTCAGTTCGACATTGCTCACTCTACTTCTCTTGCCCGCGCTCTACACGTGGTTCTCGCGAGGCATGCTCCGCTATTGGCGGCGTACTCATCAGTCCAACTATCAAACTTCGGAGGTAATGTGATGCGTAAACTCTTTCCTGTAACAGCCGCGCTGTTTGGAGCCATTCTTTTAGCGGGCTGTGCCTCAAACAGCCAAGAAATCACAAAAATGGGTGGCCTTTCGATCAAAGTTGAAAATACGGCCAAGACCGAGATCGATATGGTTAAAATATGGAAAAGGGAAGATGGTGAGCTCATCCTTACCGGACGAATTATGCAGCGTGGGTACGGGAGTTTGATCCGTGGGCATGTGGATGTTGAGTTCGTCGACAATGGTACGAATGCGCAGCGGCAATATGTCGGCGACATTCAACGAGCGATACCGATCACGAAGCACTTCAAGCGAGCGAACTTCGATTCCAATTTAGGGAACTTGGAATTGGCCGCAGGGCAATTGAACCTGCGTTACCACGAAGAAGCTCACCAGCTTGAGCCGATGGAATTGAAGAAGAATACGTGATCGCTTATCACAGCTGGAATGTATGAAACATCGAGAGGCCCGCATTTTGCGGGCCTCTTTCACCGACGTTATTATGCGATCGGGAGTGCTGAATAGGGGAGCAAGTGGATATAGGCGAAGGAATACGTTAATGACCTCTGCGGGACTCACCGATAGGAGACGGTGCCCAGCTTTGGGGGCCAAACTGCAACCGACGTGCTTCGCTCTTGGGGAAAAGCGTCCAATTCACGTGTGCGTACGCTTCCTCAAGGTCGGTGCAAATTCTGCTTAAGATACTCCCGGCTTTATTTGTCGAGCCATCAGTCGCGACCTTAAGTGGACGCTTTCCCGATAACGCCAATCTCCGCTCGTCTTCCAGCCAATCAAGCGTGAGCTGCTCGAAGACAAAGGCTTTGCCGAACTCGTCGGACTGGACTGACTTGGAGCGCGCCAAGACCCAGAAGGTTTCGGGGACCGTCGAACGAGCCTTGGAATGCAGCTCAAGCTGTGAGTAAGGCACGCGGGGCAAGGTCGTGGCATACGTTGCCGCACGTTCTATGAGACCGGTGTTGTCGAAACTTAATTCCGCGCCCGGCTCGCTTGGGAGTTCGGTGATGACCCAAACTCTCTTCGAATTGCGATCCCGAATTTGCGTGAACCCGTAGCGGATGAAGGTGGTTTTGACGGAAAAGGGACGGGCTTCGTTGTGCCAGGGAACGACCAGGATCTTGAATGGAAGTTCATCCTGACCAGCCCAAGGTTCGAGTCCGATCGCGATCTCCGTCGTATTACCGCGCATCGTCATGAAGCGTACGCCGGCACTTTCGAGAGCTTCCGAAATGGCGCCGATCACTTGGCGGCGGCTTGGTGAGAGAAAATTTCTACGAGGAATGATCGTCCGGAAATCGGTAGAGCCCTCTTCCATGCGGCGGACGGTGCCCACTCCGATGCCCGCAGCGAACGCCAAATTGCGCTGTTCCCAGCCTAACAGGGCCCGGGCGGCGGCGATCTCCGTGGAGGTGAGCGGCATCATGGCCTTACTTTACTCAGCAAAATGGGTGCTTAGCAACAAATTGGTTGACATTTAAATATGTTCTGTCAAATAAATGCTAAGCATCAATTTATCGGTGAAAAGAGATAAAATGTCCACGCCTCTTCAAAACTGGATCACGGACTCTCTGAATGACCCTGAGTTGGCGCGCGTCATGACGTTTGACGCGGCCAAGGCGCTCTGGCGCCAGGATTTGACCGCCCCGTTGCCAGCGAGCAAGCGGACGCGACAGGGGGTCGGGTCGGCTTACCTGGCGCTACGGCTACGCCTGCGCCAATCCGCGCCGGAGATCGACCGCATCGTCGGCCGCCAGGCCCATCAACTCCAGGCCATGCTGTTCTGCCTGAAGCGTCCGGATGTCGCCCGCCGCGTGGCGGAGCGGCGCCATCTGATCGAGATGCTGGACGCTGCCGGGCACATGGTCTCGCCGGAGGTGTTCATGGTGGCCCCGGACGAGGTGTGTCTGATCGTCACCAACATGCTTTTCGGGTACCGGGAGGACATTCCTTCCAGCGCTTATCCGGTCGTCGATAGAAAAAGGGCCGAAGAGCTCGCGGTGCTTGCCGAAAAGGCCCGCGCCCAATGGTCGGAACGTGTGCGCCTGCTTCCGGTGCTCTGTTTCCTGTCGCCGGCACAGCTCGAAATCCTCCGCCGCGAAGAGGCTTTCGATCCGGCGCTCGCCTGGACTCTTTTGAAATGGAGTTCCGCCTGGGCCCGATCGGGCCTGCCAAGCCGGCTATACGACATCGGATGCCACCGCGAGGTCGTGGAGAGCATGCTGAGGATCGTGAAGGTACCGCCCGCCCCGAAGGAAAGGGCGCCGTTGCCACGCTTCCTGCAGAGGGTCGGCGACCTGGGATTGTCCCGGCGGAAGTCCGAGCGTCAGAAGCCGCGGCCGCCGAGCAGAACGCATTGCAGCTTTTCTATCCTGTCCGCCCGCCGTCCCGCCGGCTTGACCAATCAAATCCTGGGCGGCGGAAGCGGTCTCCTCAACGATCTGACGGATGAGCCGACGGCACGGTTGTTCGAGCCCATGCACTGCGTGATCCGCTTCGCGCTCGAGGCGTTCCCCGGGTTTGAGGCTTGGTTGATGCGGGAGGTTGATGAAGGCCGCGGCTACGTTCTCGCGATCTGTTTCCACCTGGCCGGGCAGGCGCTCCAAGAGGGCCGCACGGATTTGGTGGTGTTTGCATCGCCGGAAATACCCCCGTTGCATACGTACCAGCGCCATGCCCTTGGGTGGTGGGCCTTCTTCGAGAATCTGCAGGCGTGGGACCGGGAGAAAATTCTGTCGGAGGTCGCGGGGGCGGTGGTGACGCGCGGCGAGATCCGGGCGCTCCATAAATTGACCGCGGATCTGACCGGCCCCTGGCCCGACGACACGACCCTGGGCCGTCTGCTTGAGGCCGTCCGGGCGGCGAACAAGGGCAAGACTGTCCGCCACCTGGAGAGCCTCAACCGGGCCCAGGTCAAGGCGTTGCTGGAACTTCCCGATGCCGTCTGCCGCGCGAACGTCGTGCGGCTGATGGTCGAGGGAGATACAAGCGCGGCCGAGAGCCCCATGCGAAGAACGCTCTGGCTTACGCGCCTCTCACCATCGGCGGACGTCCGCAGGCTCGCCAGCGCCCTCCAGCATGTCCACACACGGGAAAGCCTGGAAGGCGTCCTCCTCGCATGGGCCGAAAAACTCCGGTTCCCGCCGCCGCCGTTCAAGCCGGCGACGGAAAACCTGCTGCCCCTGGACACACCGAAAGCCATGATCCGCGAGGCGCGCCTGCAGCGGAACTGCCTAGCCCATCTGATCGACGATGTGTTGAACGGTCACGCCTATTTCTACCGCTTTGACGATGTGCACGGGACGCGTTGGACCCTTCGGTTCGGTCCCGCCCGCTCGGCCGCGGGAGAGATCACCCATTGGTCCCTCGACCGCGCGGAACGGGAGGGCAGCGTGGCCGCGACGCCCGACGAGTTCGCCGCGATAGCGGCGGCGGTCCGCGGTCATATGGGGCGGCGGGGTGGGTCGGCTTGATCGTGCCTCTCCCTGATTCCGCTCATCGCGCGCCTTCCATTGAAATTCCAAACCTTGATACCCCCCCGGTTGTGTTAGTCAGAAATCAGACGAATGCGGTCAATCCGCAAGGCGGTCCCGGCGCAACGCCATGCGGGCCGCTTTTCTTGAGGGGGTCTGGTTCATGCGCTTCAAAAATGTTGCCGTATTGGGCGCCGTTGCCGTTGGCCTTATGTCGGCGCCCGTTATGGCGGGCGACAAACCGGCCGTGTCCGCGATCAACGGCAAGGTCGAAGCCATCGGCGGTGAGTTGAACGATTCCCAGCTCTGGGCCGCCGCCGGCAGCGTCGCCGTGCCGATCAGCGGCCAGTTCGGCGCCCAGGTCGATGGTATTCTCGCCGACTACAGCGCTTCCGACACCTACGGCATCGGCCTGCATGGTTTCTGGCGCGATCCGGAAATCGGCCTCGCCGGCATCGTTGTGTCCCATACGGACATCGGCGGCACGGACATCAATCGCTATGCCGCCGAAGGCGAATACTATCTGAACAACCTGACCTTCGCCGGCACCGCCGGTTATCAGACGGGCGACAGTTTGGAAACGGGCTTCGGTGCCGCCGATATCCGCTGGTACGCGACCGACGACCTGATGGTCGAGATCGGCGCCTCGGCGATCTCAAGCGCCCGCGTCGGTCATATCGGCGTGGAATGGAAAGCACCGGTCCGGTTCGCCGGGGTCAGCCTGTTCGCGGACGGCGCGATTGGAACAGACAGCTACGATCATGTGATCGGCGGCATCCGCATCTACTTCGGCGGAGGCGATAAGAGCCTGAAGCGCCGCCATCGTGAGGATGATCCGATCAACTCACTCGTGACGGGCGTTACCAGCGCCGTGTCCGGCGTGGCGGGGGCGGCGGCAGCGGCGGGTTCTAGTAGTAGTGGCGGGCTTGGTGGTGCCGGCGGCGGCGGCGGTGGCGTCTAGACTGATTTGTTCAAGGAATACAAAAGGCCGAGGCGATAGCTTCGGCCTTTTTGTATTCCGCGACGTTTCATGATCGGAGAGCCCCGGCGCCCACCATTCGGTTCTCGGTCAGCGAAAGAATAAACCACCCGTGGGCGGCCCCGTGTAATTGGCCGCA
Source organism: Rhodospirillaceae bacterium (assembly GCA_002706405.1). Taxonomy (GTDB): domain Bacteria; phylum Pseudomonadota; class Alphaproteobacteria; order Rhodospirillales; family Casp-alpha2; genus UBA1479. The sequence goes on from PALN01000087.1 coordinate 27,671, forward strand.
TTATGTCTTCGTTCAACGACATTTTGGATTGTCAGCGTTCGTTTTCATCTGTACTATGTCGCCGTATGACGACATTCGAAGGGGCGAACCGATGTTGATACGCACCGCGCGCGACCTGGGCGCCGTGATCCGCGACCACCGGCGGCGGTTGGGCCTGGGGCAGCAGGCCCTGGCCGACCGTATCGGCGTCAGCCGCCAATGGGTGGTGGAGGTGGAAAAGGGCAAGCCGCGGGCCGAGGTCGGCCTGATCCTGCGCGCGTTGGACGCACTGGGTGTCGCTCTGCTTCTGGGGGGGGGGACATCAGGGGCCGACGACCAAGATGGTGCTGCCACCGATATCGACGCCATCGTCGATGGCGCCCGGGGGGCGGGCTGATGGACTCCGAACTGGTCGCCCTGATGAACGGCCGGCGGATCGGCGAAGTCCGCCGCAATCGAAAAGGACGCCTTTCCTTCGTCTATGACGAGCCCTGGCGGCAAGGGCGCAACGCCTATCCCCTGTCGCTTTCCATGCCGCTCGCCGCCGCTGAACACGGCCACAACGTGATCGAGACCTTCCTCTGGGGGCTGTTGCCGGATAACGACCGGGTGCTCGGCCGCTGGGCGCGCTGGTTCCAGGTCTCGGCGCGGAACGCCTTCGCGCTGTTGTCCCATGTGGGGGAGGATTGCGCCGGCGCGGTCCAGTTCGTGCCGCCGGCGCGCGTCGATGCCTGTACCAATGCCACGCCGGAACCCGTGACCTGGCTGTCGGACGGCGAGGTGGCCGGCCGTCTCAGGGCGCTGCGCGAGGATCATGCCGCCTGGCGGGCCCCCCGCGACACGGGGCAGTTCAGCCTGGCCGGGGCGCAGCCCAAGACGGCGCTGCTGTTCGACGGCGGGCGCTGGGGCATTCCCTCGGGCCGCACGCCGACGACGCACATCCTGAAGCCGCCCACGGGTGAATTCGACGGCCATGCGGAGAACGAGCATTTTTGCCTGAAACTGGCGCGGCGTCTGGGCCTGCCCACGGCATCGACGCGGGTGATGCGGTTCGGCAACGAGACGGCGATTGTCGTCGAGCGTTACGACCGTCGGCGCCAGGGCGGCGATATCCTCCGCGTCCATCAGGAAGACATGTGTCAGGCCCTGGCCGTTCCGCCCACGCGGAAGTACGAGAACGAGGGCGGCCCCGGCGCGGCGGAGATCGTCGACCTGCTGCGCGCCGTCTCCGGCGCGCGCGAGGTGGATGTCGCCACCTTCATCGACGCGCTGATCCTCAACTGGCTGATCGCCGGCACGGACGCGCATGCCAAGAACTATTCCCTCCTCATCGGTGCCGGCGGGCGGGCGCGCCTGGCCCCGCTTTACGACGTCGCCAGCGCGCTTCCTTACGACGACATGGATCAAAAGCGGTTGAAGCTCGCCATGCGCGTCGATGGCGAATACCGCCTTCGCGACATCGCCGCGCGGGATTGGAGGCGTCTTGCCGACCGTCTGGGGATTCCGGCGGACGGCATGCTGGACCGCATCGGCGATCTTGCCGGCCAACTGCCCGATGCCGCGGCGGCGGTGCGGGACGAGATTGCCCAAGAAGGTTTGGCCCACGGCATCATCGACCGGCTGGCGGAACGCATGGCGGCGCGCGCGGCCGAATGCGGCCGGATCGCCGCGCGGACCTGACCGCGCCGGCCCGGCGCCGCGCCCGTCATTGAAATTCCGGACCTTGATGCCCCCCCGGTTGTACTAGCCTTCGTCCCGACGACGCGGGGTTCCCCCGCGGTAAGGACCAAACCAACGGACGGGGGGACTGCCGACCATGAATTGGACGAAGACCGTGTGCGTGGGCATCGCCTTCGCGGCGCTGGTGGTGGGCGCGGGCCCTATCCATGCCGGGGACCGGTTCCAGAGACTCGAAACCAAAACCATCCCGTTCGTCGAGGCCTTGGCGCTGACCACGAACCGCAAGATCGGCGCCATATTCGCCTGGCCCTCGGCCAACATCTCCCATGACGTGGTGGTCGATTTCGTGGGCGGGCCCGATTACGAGGACGCTTCGGGCACCGGCGACCGGCCGCAGGTGTCACCCGGGGAACTAGAAGCCATGATGCGCTTCGCCCGCAACCCGTGGGACGACGACGCCACGGTGATCCTGAAGGACGGCGCGGTGATCGGCATCGCCGTGCCGCGCAGCACGGGCTTCGTCGATTTCGACACGGTGAAGAACAGCTACACCTTCGAGGGCAACGCCGAGGGCGGCGGCGGTGGCGATGGTGGCGGCGGAGGTGGCTCCGGCGGGTCTGGCGGCTCCGGATCGGGAGGTGCCGGCGGCGACGGCGGTGGCAAGTAGCCCGAGCCTAACATTGCTCAATATGCGGGGCTGCGGGCGGCGGTCTTCTGTCCCCCGCCCGCAGTTCGCGATTACATCTCCATGCCGCGCGATCTGCGCTGTTGCTGGATGGGCTTGCGTTGCGCCTGCTGTTGGGGCGGGGCCAACTTGGCCTGCAGGTCCTTGATCTGGACATGGGCGGCGGCGAGGGCCGGGCCGCGGCCGCCATCACCGCTGCCGGTGCCGGTGTCTGATTTCGCCGATGCGGTTGCCCCGCCGATGCGCCGCGCGATCTCGGTGGCGAGCGCGTTCAGTCCGTCCTCGAGCTGGCGCAGGTCGTACTGCATTTCGTAATAGACCCTTTGGCGGAAGGCGGCGATCGCGGTGTTGCCGTGAAGGCGGACGAGTACGTCCGGTGCCAGGTCCTCGAGGTGAATGCGGTTTTCCGGTTTGATCTGGGCCGTCGGCATCATGACGATGAACGAATTTTCCGTGATGGACATGGTCGGGTTCCTTTCCTTGGTTTGGGGGGTTAAGCGGGCAGGGAGACGTCGCCGCCCTGGTCGCGGGGGTTGTCGGGGGTAAGGCCGAGGGAGTTCAGCATGCGGAGCGACTCAAGCGCCCATTGCAGGAAATCGACCTGCGCGCCGGCGGCCTCGAAGGGATTGAGTCCGAACTTCTTTTCCATGTCGGATGGGTCCATTTCGGCGACGTCCGCCATGTTGAGGTAAAGCCGTTCGATGAACGGCCAGAGGGCGCTGGTGCATTTCCGGAGGCGGCCGATCCGAAGACCGTGCTCCTCCTTCATGCGCTGCAGGCGGGTGAAGTCCTCGTTGGTGCCGTAGGTGTCGAAGCCGCCGAACGCTTCGTTCAGTAGCAGGACACGGCGGGTGATTTGCAGGTTTCCGCCCTCCGAAATGGACCGCTCGAGCAGGTGCAGGGCATCCTCGAGGGCCTGCGCCTGGGCCTGGGTCGGAACGACAAGGGTGACGGGCGGCGCCTTCCGTTGCGCCAGGACGGACCCGGCATTGCGTGCGGCCGCCCAGGCGAAGATGGAATCGATGACATTGGCACCCACGTCGATGACCGCGCCGCCATTCAGAAGCTCCTTCCCCACCGCATCCCAGTGGGCGAGCATCGCCTTGGAATCGGACCGCAGGGATTTTTCGTCCGGCGAGACGCGAATTTCGCGGACGCGTTTGCAGAACTTTCCGAACTTGGACTTGCTTCCCTCGCCGATACTGTCGATGGCGATCCGCCGGGGCTCGAGCCCGCCGACCTCCATCCCCCAGATCATCAACTGTGCGGCGACGGTCTTGCCTTGGCCGCCGGTACGGTTGGCGACGATGATGGCCTCACTCATGGTCTTGTTTCCTTTCATGTGTTTGGGTCAGTCGATGAGGTCCGCCAGCCCACGCGGGCGAGGGCGGTCGTTGGATTGATGGATCGGCTCGGCTCTGGACATCGTCTCGGTCTTCTTTGCTTCGGTTGATGGCGGTGTGGTGATCGGTTTGGGCGTTCCGACGTGGGTGCCGCGGAAATCCAGTTTCGGCCTTGTCGAGGCGATGAGGGAGCGGAGCTGGCCCGCCGTCACGGGTTTGCCGTTTGGCCAGCGCAACCCCTCGGCGAGAAGGATCTCGGCGACCTGGCGCCAGCCCCCCGCTACGCCGCGCAGCTCGATGAGCGCGTCCCGGTTCAGCCGCACGAACTTCCCCACCGACGTTCTGATCGCGGTCTCCCGTTCGGCTTCTGCCGCCGCGACGGCGGCCCGATGCAGGCGCTCGATAAGTGACGCGGTCATGCGGCGCCTCGTTTATCTGGCGCGGGACGGAGGACTGCATCGAATGCATTCGATGCGGTCCTCGTTGCGAAAGGCGCTGTGGCTTCCGCTGCGAAAACTGCTGCGGTCCGCGCTTCGGCGCATGCTGCGAACTTCGCTGCGCAGCGCTGACGGAAAGGTGACCAGGGACATGCACCGTAACGTCGGACAATTCCGCGCTTGATCGGAAGGATGGCCGGCGGCATGTCAAAGCTCCATCCCGCGCGACTTCACGCGCTGCCGGCGGCGTTTCTTGCGGATCTCCCGGGGGGCATGTTGGGGCGGTTCCGGCTGTGCCGGAGCCAGAGTTCTGTCCGCATCGTTCTCTCGTGTCGACGAGGTTTCGGCGTTCTGTTCTTGTGGCTGGGGAATATCCATGTCTCGGGAAAGAGTGAGGTCGATCTCCTGCCGCACCTGAAGCGCTACCGCCTTGAGGCGTTCGCGCAGGCAATGCTGGGGGACGGACTTTCCGGTTTCGGGCGAGGGCAGGGCGATGACGGCATGAAGGTGCTGCGCCTTGTCGCGTCCGTGACCGGCGCCATGGAAAACGGCGAGTGCGATGCGGTCCTCGGCGCCGATGGCGCGCATGGCGCGGGTAAGGGTCGTGAGACAATCTTGCCGGGACTGCGCCGGACCGCATCGTTCGGCATGATCGGGAGCGGGCGAAATGACGAGATGGAGTGCTCGGTTCTTGAGGCCAGGACGAGAGTTGGCGCAGGCGGTAACGACCGCCATTGCGTCGGGCAGGGGGATGTCGCCGACGCCCGTGAGCCCCGCGTTCAGAAGATATGCCTGGCCCGCGACTTCGTCGGCGCGGTCAAGGTAACGTCCGCTGCGCGTGACGTAGGCCAGGACGCGGCCCACGGTGCCGAGGCGGCGTTCACGAATGATCATCGTCGCGTCCTTGGCTGGTGTTCAGGATATGGAGGATCAGATCGTTCGAAGGCGGCGTCTGAACGACGGACGTCAGGCCGGGATCGGTCGGTTGGACGGGAAGGGGATTGTCTCCGGCCTTCGGTGTGGCGCCTGCCCTGACGAGTGTCAGCGCGGTTCGGCACAGCAGCCGAAGATCGTCTTCCACCGCCGGCGGCAGGGAAGGGGAATGTTCGGCGAGCAGCCCGTGGACGGCGCGGAGAAGGACCACGGCGTGCAGCAAGGGCGAGCAACGCGTTCCGCTCGATCCCGGGGCGCCGGCGCGGCCCCGTCGGGTCCGCGCCGGCATGATGCCGCTGAGCAAGTATTCCGCCGCGCCGGAGTGAGTCAGCCCGTGTCGCCGGGCGGCGTCATCAACTCGGGCGAGCGCCCGCGGGCTGAGCCGAAAGCTGACTTTCGTCCGCATGGTCTCAGCCCGACGTCGAGGTACGCATGCACTTGGCCCGGAACCGTTTCAGCTCCGACAGGAGATAATAGACCTTGCGCCCGATCTTCAAATAACGGGGTCCATCGGACCATCGGACCCGCCAAGTCGCGAGCGTCGACGGCGCCTGCCCCAGATACGCGGCCGCTTCTTTTGTCGTCAGAAGCGGGTCGTCATCGTAGGTGGGTAGGATGACGGGAAGGTTGTCGTGTTCGAAATCGTCCATGTCGGCCTCCGTTTGTTGACGATGGCAGGAGCATGGGCGGTGATGTCAGAGTGCGCGTAGATGGAAGAGTCAGAAAAAGGATAACTATCAGAAAATAAAGAAAATTATAGCCTCTTCTGCACTGGGAAATCTTTGCGCGTAACTAGGTGTTTTTGGTTTTTCAATCGAATAGTTTCTTCGAATGCCAGTCGAAGCCATTCGCGCAGTGTTGAAGGATTGATATCCTCGCGATGTGCTTTATGGATGTAGTCTGCGAGCGCACTCGCGTTGCGTTTCCAAGTCGGATCGGATTTGGCCAATGGGACGAGGGCTTTGCCGAGGGATTTTGCGAAGTGCCTGCGTTCCCCTGACAGGTCTGTCTTGTCGATGATATTCAGAATTCGTGGAGATACGCGTCGATCGATGACTGCGTTTCTCGCGCCATTACATTGTCTTCTTCTATTGTGATGCCAAGACCACGACAGCCTTGGGTTAGCTTCAATTTCAGAGAGCATCTTGGGTTCCTCGCCATAGACCTCTTTGACCCATCGGGAAAAATCATTCTTATCTATGCGGAGGGCGTTAAGGAAGGAGAGTAAGCTTTCGCGGTTGCGAACTTGCGCCAAGATGGCAGCACAGATGTCGTATGCTTCTTCAGGTGCTAGTGCGTTCAGATCGCCAATCTGCATCTTGTAGAAGCCGAGTGGTTTTGGAAGCGTCCGGCATGCAGACAACCAATCGAACAGAGTTCTGCGAGTAACTGCATGCAACATATGAAAGAGCGGACTTGAAGGGCTCTTGCGCCCGGAGAAGTGCCTATGATTGGCAGCAACTGTTAGGTCGAACATATCAATACCAATGAAGTCAGGGCCGTCTTCATGATCGAAGTATCCCGACAATACAGAGCCGAAAAACCTAGCGATGGTATCGTCAAACGACGCGTACCGACCTTCGGCGAACCGCTTTAGAAGCGGAAAAACGGATAGGGAGGTGCGTCTGGATCGGCGGCGCGGCTTCGGTTGATTATTCCAAGTGTTTTGGGGCGTGTCGGTCATCGGTTTATCCTTGGGTGCGTCAAGCTATCAAGGAAAAATTTAACAAAATAGATGCTTAGCATCAAATAATATTTTTTATCTAAACATTCGACACCTTACCTCGGCGGCCACCGAGCCAAACGTCGCCTGCCTTCGATCATTGATTTTTCCCCTCGAACCCAAAAGTTTGAGTTTGATGACTCATACCCTGCTCCGCGTTGTCCGGGATTGCTGGCGTTGGAGCCAGAGATTGCAAGGCCCATCCCTCCGCCCCAAAGGAACAAGTCCAAGATTGCCGGGCATATCTGGAGAATGAGGGCTCGCGCTTACCTTGCTTACTCGGCCAAATTCGCTCATCGGTCGTCGTTCCTGATCCCCTCTGCATGACCAAATTTCTCACGCTTCCGGTCCATCATAAGGAACTAGGCAGCGTATGATTTTGGGCCCCTAATCGAAGGCTGCTTCGCCAAATCCTTGGCGCGATTCCTGGAAAGGGCGTTCTTAATGAAAGTTTTGAAATAGAGTTTGGGCAATACGGAAAATCAATCTAAATCGTGTCGAAGAAATTATGTGATGAAAGCCCACTTTTCTTAGAACGAGAATGCGCACGTGCATTCATATGAGGCCATGTTTGTCCAACCATGTCGGGGGCTACGACTTTGTCATAGACCTGACACATGACAGCAAGCCATTCCGAATGCTGACGGCCATTGATGAATATACCCGTTGGTGGATGGCGATTCACGTGGAAGGGAAACTCAAGAGCGGCAAAGTCTTGTATCGCCTGACAGCAAGTTACTTGTCTCCGAAGTTTCTCGTCCTCCGTAGCATGATCCCCCTGGCAGGTCGAACCTGCGTGCGAGGGTACTTAGCTATCTTTTCGAGCCAGCAACGTACATTATTTTGAGGAGACAGTCTCTGCTTGCCAATCCAGCCGACGGGCTTTGTAGCCAGGCAGGCTACGGCAATTGAGGGCACGTTTTGGCCCAATGATATTGACGACGTGGCCGCAGTGATTGTCGTGAATGCGCATGCGTCCGTCTCTAAGAGCCAGGTAGAGCGCGTCAATTTCCTGTTCCGGTCCTAGGGCCGCGATCACCTGCGGATGATGCAGGAGGTCGAGTGACCAGGCGGGTTCTTTCTGGCCCATAGAAGCCAGCGCGCGAGCGCGGCCCTTTTTCTCGTCAATGAGGCAATGCAGGTCGCGCGTCGAGGCAATGGCAATGGTGGCGGCTTCTCCATCGTCGAGGGACGGCGAGCCTGAGGTGAGCGCAGAAAACTGAGTGTATTCTTCATCGGTCAGGTCGGCGAGCGTGACCTCACCATTTCCGATCAGGCCATGAAGGAAGCTGTGCTCGCCATTCTTGCGGCTGGTTTCATGTTCCAGCTCGTTGGCCACGATCCTGGGAACAAGTATATCGTTGGGAACGGCCCTGAGAATCCGCTCGCCGTAGGTGCATGCGTGAAGGTTGATCAGAACGCTCGTATCGAGAACAAGCGGTTTCGGGTCATCAATCAGGGAGCTTGAGAAGGTCATCCGTCTCGCTTTCCTCAAGCTCGATCTGGTCGATGATATCGCGCAGCTCGACACGACCAACATTTAACAATTCTGCTAGTTGGCCTTCCGACATGAGCTCACGCTTCCAGGCCGCATGGGCCATCAGGCTCATGCGGTGGGAAAGGAGACGATCCGCATCACCTTTGGCCGGGTCGCGACGATCGGTCATCTCACCGAGAACTTCCCGCACGTCCTTATCGGTAATGCCGCCATTCTTCTCAAACCACGCCCAGGTTCCTTTTTTTGCGAGACCGAGTTCCTCCAGTCGCAGGCCACAAGCCTGGCGCGAGATGTTGTACTGATGGGCGAGCAGGATGATCAGCCGCCGCGTCGTCTTGCCGGTGATTTCCTTCAACTGCCGGAAGCTCTCAGAGAAGCTCGCAGCGGGGGTCAGGAATGCCCGACCGAAAGCGTTGGCGTAGCGTTCCTCGCGCGACAGGAACTTCTCATCCTCCTCCAGTACCTCGGGCGATTGGCGCGTGCCGTAGAAGTGGCCGATCTCGTGGGCGGCAGACTGAATGCGCCGTGGCAGGGGGTGGTTTGCATTCAGGAAGATGCAGGCGCCCACTGCCTCTTCATACGTGAACAAGCCCGCCACCTTTGACTTTGACGACAGGCGCCGCTGGTACAGCCGGATGCCGAGACCAAGCTCGATGACCGAGAAAATATCGGCAATCGGTCCGGGGCCGAGACCCAACCAGTCGCGCAGGTCTTGAGCATGCTGCTCAGCAAGCGCAATGACGTCGCCTTCGTTGACGCCATGCTCAGGCGGGTAATTTCGGCGCCGCTCAATGCCCAGCACGTTCTCCAGCTCAACATCCGCCTTAATCAGATTGTTGAAGAGTTGCACGGCTTCTGCGGTGTCCTTGTCCTCCGTCTCCCGGAGCTTTCGGAACCGCGGCACTAGGTCCGTATGCACGGCCTCCCGCCGAAGAAGGGCATTGACCGAGATCCCGTAGTGACGGGCCAGCGTTTGCAGTTCCTGAATGCGCACACGGCGTGCGCCTTTCTCAATTGAGACAAGGGTGGGCCGGGACATGCCAATGACCTGGGCCGCATCATCCTGCCGAATGCCCGCGTTCTCCCGAGCCAATCGCAGACGCCGGCCTATTTCCTGTGCGCTCAGTTCATTCAGGTCGGCCATGGCGTCCTCCTTCCATCCAGCTCCTCAAGAAGCTTTGTTCTCCTTGGGCAGACAGAAATGCCTGCCACTCTTGCGCATGGGTCACGAGCAAGGTCCTCAGTTTCTTTAGCGTTTCTTCGTAGCTTGTGCCCGTCGCCGCTGCGATTTCCGAGACGTGCACCCGGAGTTCGCTGTCAGGCAGGACCGCCATGTCGGCGAGTTGCTGCAAGTGGCGCGCACCAACGCTCCCGTACTCAATCATGATGTCCCGGTCAGGTTTTCGGGGCAGGACGGATAGCGCCTTGTTCACGTCCGGCGCACCCAGGTCCGAAATGACATAGGTGCCGGGCTTCTCGCTGATATCGGCCGCATGCATGCTCAAACGCCGCAACAGGCAGGCCGCGCAAAGGCCGCACTGTTTCTTACCGCCGCCCATATTCACGATGCGACGGTTCTGCCAGCAAGACCGTGCACCGGTCAGTTCCTTTTTTGTTTTCCCATGAATACCCAGGAAGGCGCGCAGCGTCTGACCTTTCGTGAACCAGAGTCGGGGTTGTTCATACCGAATCCGGTGATCCAACACCGACTTGATGAACCACTCCATTTTTCGAAAGAACGTCGGATGGTTACGGTAGTCGGCGTAGATGTTGTGAAGAGGGAGCAGCACAGGCCCAAGTGCACCCTGGCCACTTTCAGGGACGACAATCCGCGTCAAATTGGATAGGTGGGATGCTATGGCGGTTATCGCGGCAAACTGGAATCCGCGCGAACGAAAGCTGCTTTCATTGCTGCGGAAGCCTTTTACCTTGAAGGGTATCTGCGTGAAGTAGCTGTCGCCGTCTTTCAGGCTCTGGCGAAAGTTTGCGACCCGAATGCAGAGCGCCTCATCCTTAGTACCTGTCAGGGCCGAAACGGCGCGGGAGTCCAGGCCATCGCTATAGGCGATTGCAAACGCTTTAGTCGTTGGGAATCGCAGCAACCCCTGTCGCTCGCCAATCGGTGATCGGTTTTTCGCCTGAACAAACGTGAAGAGCCACTCGTCACAGGTCAGATGGCGCAGAACACTCCGCAGGTTTGCCTGAACGATGGGCTTCTGCCACGTCGCGAGGTCAATCACGGGCATCGTCACATGCAGGGTCCGGCTCCAGCCCTGCGGACGCTTCCAGCGGCGATCGGCAAATTCGATGGCGGCACAGAGGACCAGCAGATCGTAGTGCAGCGGTTGGCATCCCTTTACATCGAAAGTATCGAGAACCGCCGCATTGAAGGTGATCTTCCGGCCGATTTCAGCGGTAGCGACGCCCCTTGAGCGGGGGCGACCAAGTTTCTGACCCTTCTCGACCACATGCAAATGCTTGCCTGCCAACATCAGTTTCTTCGGATGCGCGTTCACTCGTCAGGTCCCTCATCTACGCCGGTCTTTTTTTGTTGAGCCTGTTTGAACGCGCGCTTGTCGCCGGTGGTCAGAGCGTCACAGAGGGCATCGGAATTGATATTCGCAAACGTCTCGCGGTTGCGCTCAATCCCCTTGCGGTAGTCGTTCTCGTTCATGTCGCCGAGATCGCGGGCGCGAATGCATTCTTCGTCCAGGCGGTTCTTGGTAATGCCGATCCAATCCGCAACGGTGCTCGGGAGTGCCTGGTCAAGGGCAGTGCCGAGGGGCATCTGGTCGCGGAGATTGGCAATGAGGTGCTTCTGGAGCGTGTCCGTGAGAGGCGATTTCGGGTGACTTTCGAAGAGCGCCTCCATCGACGAGATGGCATCCAAGTCCATCTGAGGGCGTTGGGCATGGGCCTTGATGTCGGCGAGGATGGTGCTGATTGCCGGCAAATCATCGGTGCCGATCATGCTGTGGCAGGCTTGGGCAGTGCGTTCCTCCAAGCTCGTTGCGTCGCTCACCAAATCCTTGCCGTACTGTTTCCAGCGGCTACTCAGCTCTGCATTTCTGAACGGTCCATCGGTCATGGCAACCTCCTACGTTAACAACGTAAGGACATAAACTGACAAAGTCAATAACTATATAAAAATAGCTGACATCAGGATATGCACACGGCCTGAGTTTCTGAAGTTGGGGTAGGGGAAAGCCTTTCCCTGCCTGCAACCGCCTCCGGCGTTTTCCGTCACCCCTTCGAGCGACGGCTACAGCTCCGTAAGGCGACTGGAACCGCCCTTCAGGGGTGATTTGTCTCTAACAGTCAGAGACCTGCCCGTGGATTGAGGATTGGCCCAGAAGCGCACACTATCAGGGACTTCGAGCCGCGCGTCATGGCGACGTAGAGATTGCGCGCATCCAAGTCGCTGCCGTTGAGGATGACAGCTACCTCTGCCTCCAGCCCTTTCAGCAGGAGTGTGCTACCGACAGCGCGCTTCGGGAGGGGCCTGCCGACCAATCGGTTCTGCTCGCGCATCCGGACTGCGGCCTCATGGAACGATAGACCTTCTGTCCCGCCGCAAAGCTGGAGCGCCTTGATGCAAGCTCGCAGGACAGCAGGCCGGTGCGCGCTGACCCCCGCTTCCTTATTGATTTCCACCAGAACATCAACCGCAGCGCGGTGCGACGGCGTGCGAACAAATGACAAAGCGATGGCCTCGACATCCGTCGGCGGGTTGCGAGCGGTGCCGCGTTGCAACGATTGCACGCGCCTCACCAAGTCTGCGGCGCCGACATTTCGCATGACGCTTTGGGCAAAGCCGGCAAGGCGTTCAAGTGCGTCCGGTGCGGCGAGGTCGAAGGCTCCGGCGAACGTCACCAGATCCCGCAGGTCAACGGCTTCAACGGTTATGGCCCCTGGCGTCTGGCTGGCAAATTGCCGCTGACCGTCCGGGTTCCTGCTGTCCCCAATAATGAGGACGCAGCCCTGATCGTCCAGCGGACGCACACGCGCAGCTCGCAGGCGCCGCTGGTGATCTTCGGTGCCGTCCAGTTCGACCCAATTCACACCTTCCGGTGCCGCCCGCAGGTCAATCGGTTCGCCGCGCAGCAGCTTGCCGCGCACGTCGAGCAGCCAACGGCCTAATGGTTCCGCGCCAGCGTTGATCCATCGCCAGGGAGTGACAAGCTCGCCCGCCAGCGGGAAATAGGTGCAGACCTCTTCGTTCCACTTCGCAAGATTGTCGCTGCCGAACCCGAAAATCGCCTGCATCGGATCGCCGAGCACGCACGTTGGCAGTATTTGTGCCGCATATGCCACGACGGCGTGCTGCCGAATGGAGCAGTCCTGATACTCATCTACGATGAGCCGGGTATAGCTCGCCGCAAGGACGTCGTTGACGTGACCTGCTTGTAGCAGCTTGGCGGCCGCGAAGCGGATGTTGGGATAGTCGGTGCCGGGACGCGCCAGTTGCAGTAAGTCGGCGTCGTGCGCGCTGCGTGCCGGGAACGTCGAGATGAGCCGCATGGCCCATCCATCAATCGTCGAGAGGCGATAGGCTTTAGCGGGCACACCTGCGCTATCGAGCCGTCCGCGCAGCGCCACGACACCGGCATTGGTATGCGTCAGCACGAGGATTGGCTTGCCACCGCCGTGGCGGGTCAGAGCTTCGGCAATCAGGTGCGTTTTCCCGCACCCTGCAGGCGCGGTCACTGTGCCGCGATTGACGGCTAGCAGGTCGATGTCATTGTCCGGCATCGCCCGCCCACCCGAAGACGCCGTCGATGAGCGCCCTGAAAGCCGCGTCAGCATTTGCCAAGTCTGGGCCGACAATGTCGCGGGCGACATCCTCCATCCAAGTGACAGACTTGAACCAGCCGGCCTTCTTTGCCCGCGCGGCCTTACCAAGGATAGCCCGGCTCTCCGCGGTTATACCGTCAATCAGAGCTTCGGTTTGGACGCCGTTTAAGTCCTTTGCATTCTGCGAGGCCGACTTGATGTGCTCATTGACCAACTCTTCGCCATGCAGCTCGACCGCCCTGTCAAGGAGCTTGCCGACGCCATCGTCGGTCAGGCTCAGGAAAAGTTCGTCTTCTAATGCCCGCCCATCGCGCCACGCGATAACTGTCCCACCGTTCGCGGTGAAGGCTGCCTCCACCGCTGCTGTCGGCTTCTTGTCATCGTCCCTGACCACCGCCGCCCGGTATCCCAGCGCATGGAATGCGGCCGCGCGCGCAAAGGGCCGGTCGGAATCGCCGCCGCCAGAATCGACGAGGGCCGTTCCCTGAGCGGTGATGGCCTCGTGGCCGCTCGCGGTCCGATACTGATCGAGGCCGCGGATCAGGCCGACTTCACTCGCGCCTTCGCAGACAATGACGTTCGGCGCAAGAAAGGCGTCAGGGTGCGAGCGGATCGTAGTCTGAGTTCCGTCCGCCGTTCCGACCGCGCGGACATCGTGCTTATCGATCGCGCCACGCGCCACGAACAACTGATTCCCCGACAGCTCGCGCAACGCGACAGGTGAATGCGTCGTCATGAAGACTTGCAGCGGTGACGGTGTTTCCTTTGCGCCGAGAGAGCCGAGGAGCCGGATGATACGGTGCGGCTCCAACCCGTGCTCCAACTCGTCGATCAGGATGATGGAAGCTTGTGCCGCCGCCCTCCGTTGGAGGCCGGCGATGAGCAGCCGAGTCGAACCGATGCCCAGACCACGCAATGGTACGCCGTCTTCATCGTGCAGGGAGATTGTGCCGCCGCTGAACGATACGGAGTGCGCATCCAGCATGGCTTTGATGTGCTCGCCAATGGCGATGCCAAGCTCCTTCGCCGTGGCCGCGACGATGCCCAGCGTCTCCCCCAATTGACCCTGCGCCTGGTCGCCGAAGGCAGCGCGAGCATCACGGGCAGCTTTAGCCAAAGCCGCCGACGCATCGGCGCGTTCTTCCGACACGCGGTTCAGCACGGAGCCGCGCCGCCAGCCCAGATGGTAATCGGCCATCGCGCCAATTCGCGTGGGGGCAAGCCGAACGCGGTCGCCCCAACTCAGGTTTCGCGTCAGCCCCTGCACTTCGGCCCGCGCCGACACCAGCGCCCACGTCGGCTCTAGATCGCTGGCGACGGTGAGTTTCACCGTCAGGACTGTTTCGGCATCTTTTTCTGGTTCGTCCTCAATCGTGCCGGTGTCCGCATCAAATCCGCGGAGATACATGCCGTAAGCATCAAGATTCTTTAGATCGTCGTCGAGGTCTCCGAGAGTAACCTCGATGGCAATCGGCGTCTCTACATCAAGCAGATGGAAATCCGCGTCAGTAAACTGGATGCTCCTGCGTGCGCCGAGGCAGAAATCAATCGCATCAAGGATCGATGACTTCCCGCTATCCCCGGGACCGATCAGGCAATTGATGCCGGGAGCAGGATACCAGGTCAGTGCCTTGATACCTCGAAAGTTCCTGATCTCTAACACCCGAACCCGTGCCATAACCTGCTCCTGATTTTTCTTCGTGTCAGGCCGACATGCGGCCTTTGAACGGAATAATGTTACCGGGCGTGGGATCGGCTTCAGGTGCACTCTCCTCGACCAGCCTTACTAGAGGCGCAATTACCATCTGCTCCCATAGCCCGTTGATCATTTTCTCAAGGCGGTCTTTCAAGCTTGCCTCTTTGACGAACCAACTCTCCAGGTGTCCTGCTACGCGCATTTTGAACCCAGGACCGCGACCCCATTCCGAAGCGCATGCAGACCACACAGGCGATTGCGATAGGGGTTCGCGATAAACCTCGAAGCCTCCGAGCTGGGCTGCTTCGAGGAAGGCGCGTTTCGATGCTGCCGCGCTCGCGGCAATCTGGTCGATTGAGCGGTTGGCTAATGCCAGGCCGTCGTCTGCCTTCAGCGACTTCAGGAATGCATCAAGGCCATTGAACCAGCTTTCGCTCCGCCGCTTCGCGTCCCTGGCAGCGCCGACGCCAATCAGATGCACCACGTTAAGGCCCGTGTAGTCTCCGCTCCGCCGAGTGGAGGCCCAGAGCGTCGAGGCGTACCTCACGCCCTTGATGGTGTTGATCGCATCCACATGCGCCAGTTGTTCTCGGGCACCTAGCCCCCGATTGCCTCTAAGAAAGGTGTTGAGCCTGTTGGCTACCTCCTCGATAGCGGCGTTCAACGCTTGTGCTTCATGGTTCTTGATGATGTCCCGCGAGGCGGCGCACAGGTCGAAGAGCCGCTCCTCGACCGCTTTCCGCATCCGGCTCAACTGCCCGAACAAGTCGCTGCGGACCCTGGCGGCGTCGTCGGCCTCGACGTTGTAGAAAAGCATCGGGACGCCGGCGAGATCCTCGGCCGCAAGCTCAGATGAGACTTGCATCCGTTTGAACTCGTAGCCCTCCGCATCCGTCAGCGCCTGTTCGCCCATATCATCTTTCATCGCGCGTGCTTCCTCGGATCGAGGTAACGCCAGAACCGAGACCTTCCCGGTATCGAAGCGCTCAGAGAAGGTCTGGCGCATATGCTGAAGCAGCACGCGCGTACTGGTCCCCGGTGCGTCGTTGAAACGCGAGCAGAAGATAATCGCAGTCCTAGGGTCCTTCAGCCGATGGTCTAAATCCTCGCGAACGGCCACGTCATCGACGCCCTTGGTATCGATAACCGTGATGTCCAGTTCGCCGAACGCCCGCCCGAAGTTCGGGATGAGCAGGTCGATGCTCTTGGGCAGCGGCACGTCTTTCAGGCGGCCGTTATTGACTGCCTTGAATGTTTCGGTCACCCATTCCATTGGATGCTTGCGGGTTGAGCTGTCGTACCAGAGTTCTCGCCGCGTCCGGTCGTCGAGATTTATCAAGGTGAGGATGCGGGTCCGAAACTCGTCCTCGCTACTGCTGGACTTGGCCAAGTCGCCCACGGGGTCGTGATAAACGATCTTCCCATCGACCGTCTCCCGCTTGCGTCCAAGCCCAGACATATTACGGATGGCGCGCTCCGCTTCCCGGCTGACGCCGACGGTTTCTCCCGCCTCACGCTGTTTGCTCGCGTGAACAGCCCACTTTGCGGCACAAAAGTCCGACACAAGTTCCCGCATCTCTACATCGCTCATGGGCAGCAGGGAGATACCGAACTCAGGGCCACTCTTGACGTGCACCTCGCAGATCGTGGTGCCACCGGCACCGGTTTCCAGCACCGGCCGATTGATTGTTTTGTCGGTGAGGGACGGGGGCACGAGCAGATCGAAGATGAAACTGATGGCTGTGGACTTGCCGACACCCATGTCTCCGACGAAAGCTATATTGTGATTGAGCCGCCCTAGAAAGCTCGCCGCGCGGAGGAGTGATTCCCGCTGTCGTTCGATTTGACGGCGCAGTGGCCACGGGTGCTCGTCATCCGCAAGGAAGGTCCCGATTTCGTCGAGTGTCTCTTCGGTGATCTCAAGGCACGCGCGTTCTGGGTTCCAGAAGGATGGCGGCTCGATGTGCTGCCAATCCCGACCGATGTACTCCCTGAATGCTTTGGCTTTCGGGGTGCCGAGCGCGTCAAGAGCCTCCAGCACCCGATCGACATCCGCGCTTGCAAAAACTTCGCCCTTTTCAATGCGCGAAACCCTGCTTTGGTCGAGTCCGGTTCTTTCTGCCAATACGGCCTGTGTGAGATTGGCTTCGGCGCGCAGGCGTGCGATTGCCGTACCAATCTTCTGCGTCGGGGTGTATTCGGTCATTTTCACCTCCAAGAAATAATGTATGCGGCATATATGCTGCATGAACACAAATATGTCAAGTCGGAGGGGAAAGCCTTCCCCTGCCTGCAACCGCCTCCGGCGCTTTCCGTCACCCCATCAAGCGGGATTCCACCCCGCAACGCCGCGCTTCCGCCTCTATCTCATGGAATGTGAATGGCGCTTCAACTGCCGCCTGACAAGCGATCTGTTGGAGGCGCTACTGCAATGGGCGAATATGTGTTCAGTCCGGGCATATCCACGTCAGCCTATGGGGAAAAGTGCACCTCGCCACAGGCGACTGGTTGCCAAATTCGTCCAAAATAGACAGAATAGCCAAAACTGGACGGTCGCCATGAAAACCATGTCTGCGAAGGACGCGAAGAACGGCTTCGGCCGATTGATCGACATCGCACGCGCGGAGCCAGTCACCATAGAGAAACATGGTCGCGCAGTTGTCGTGGTACGGAACTGACCCGTCATACCTTAGCTGACATCTTGAAGCGGTCGGGCCGTCTCAGCGAGTTCAAGGTCAACCCACAGGCTTTCATGGTTGCGGTCGCCAAGGAAATTTCGAGGGCGCTCCATGACCTCATGCTGGAAGGAATCAAGTACGAAAAGGTTGCCGGACAACACTGGGAAATGAGCCGGATTGAACAGGATGCGGAAGAAGGCATCATCCGCTACCTGAGCAACCTTTACGAGGTGCAGAACCGCGCCAAGTGCCTTTTTGACGCGATCGAGTATGAGTCGGAGGTGGAAAAGCAGTTTGCCCGCGACCTCGACAGCAACGAGAACGTCAAGCTGTTCGTCAAGTTGCCGTCATGGTTCAAGATCGACACGCCAATCGGACCGTACAACCCCGATTGGGCGTTTGTGACTGAACGGGATGAGAAGCTCTACTTCGTGCGCGAAACTAAGAGCACGCTCGATTCCGAAGAACGGCGCACAAAGGAAAACCAAAAGATCGCCTGCGGACGCAAACACTTCGGTACGCTCGGCGTGGACTATGACGTCGTGACCTCTCTGGCGGAGGTGCAAATATGAGGTGGGACTTCCACCTCGATGGCAGAAAGGGAGTTGACCCTGTCCCTGAGAATACGTCCATTGAGAATGAGAGATTCTGGCAAATTCGAAGCGTTTGAGATTGGAGGAATTTGCCATGAAGACGTCGAAGTTCACAGGTGAGCAGATCGCCTTCGCGCTGCGTGTACAGAGACGGTAATCACCTGACACCTGCCGCTCCGGCGGGGTCAGTTTAAGCGGCCTTTGGCTTCGTTTCTTCCTTTCCGTTTTGCCCTTGGGCAGGCCCGCGATGAAGACGGCGGTGGGCGTCCTGCCGTTCATCTTGCGGCCTTGGTCGGGACGCTTAGTGTTGTAGGTGACGAGGTAGGCGTCCAGGTCGGCCTGTATCTCGTGTTGCCCTCGTAGAACTTGGTCCGGCCCATGACGCGGAAGTGCTCGTCGAGGAGCGTGCGGTGCAGGCGCTCGACATAGCCGTTGGACTGCGGGCGGCGCACCTTCGTGGTGCGGTGCTCGATCTCTTCGAGTTGCAGGAACAGCTCGTAGGGATGGCGGTCGGGCCGGCCGCAATATTCCCGTTAACTTACGGAGGCGGGGAGGCGACGTCCCCAGCGATTTTTCTCAGAGGCCAAAGGCGTTCCCGATCACGGTCCCCACCTGCTCCGTCGTTTGCCGTAGCGGATCGGCGGCGAGGTGAGCATAGACGGCGGTGGCCTGCGGTGTTCGATGTCCAAGCAGGCCGCCGATAATCGGCAGGGAGCCACCGACGCTGATGCCCATGGAGGCGAAGGTATGCCGCAGATCGTGAATGCGGACATCTGAAAGGCCGGCCCGCGAGCGGATCCGGCGCCAGGGGCGCTGCAGATCGGTGATATGTTGGTTCTCCTTCATGCCGACGAAGACGTAAGGATTTTCGTCGACGCGTTCGATGCTCTCCAATATTCGGCTCGCCGCCTGGCTCAGGGGGATCGCCTTGGCGCCATGCCGATCCGACTTGTGCTCCTTGAGCAGGATAAGGCCGTTCGCAAGATCGACCTCTTCCCATTTCAGTTTCTGGATTTCGCTGAGGCGGGCGCCCGTGAGCACCAGCAGGCGATAGGCGGCGCCCACGGTCCGGCTGATGGTGCCGTCCTGTTCCGCGAGGTCGAGAGTGATCGCCAGTTTCTTCAGTTCCTCCATGGAGAGGAAGCGCTGCCGGCGCGTCTCGCGGAACGGCCGGACACCAGTCGTCGGATCGACATGGGGCTCGACGAGACCCCAGATCCGCGCGCGGCCATACATGGCCTTGAGCAGCCCCAGAACCCGGTTGGCGTTGTAGCGGGTCTCCTTGAGGCTTTGATGGAGACGATCCACGTCCGAGTGGCGCAGCTCATGGATGCTGCGCCGGCCCAAGGCCGGAATGATGAACCGGTCGAGCAGCCATTGGTGGGCCTTGATGGTGCTTTCCTTGCACCGGCCCTCGCAGTGATCGCTCATATAACGGTCGGCGAGGTCCTTGATGGTCATGGCCGACCGGCCCTCGTCCCGGTCCTGGCGGGGATCG
The DNA here is from genome assembly GCA_002706405.1 of Rhodospirillaceae bacterium. GTDB lineage: Bacteria > Pseudomonadota > Alphaproteobacteria > Rhodospirillales > Casp-alpha2 > UBA1479. The sequence goes on from PALN01000087.1 coordinate 47,208, forward strand.
CTGCCGCGGGAAACGGCGCTCAATTGCTGGCGTGCTTCCGTCCGCGCCTCCTCCAGGGTCATGACCCCGTACCGCCCGAGGGTCACCCGCCGGCTGCGGCCATGCCGATTGCGATACTGGATCACGAACGATTTCACGCCCGACGGCTTGATGCGCACGCCGAAGCCGGGAAGGGAGGAATCCCAGAGAACCACCTCCTTGACTGTGGCGCTGGTCTGGTCGATGTCGCGTTTCGTGAGTCTGGCCATGATTGCGGCTCCGGTAAGCGTGAGGTAAGATCATGCTTACCCATTCGAGCCATGGTGGGTAATCGAAGTCAACGATAAATTTTATATAAAATGTTTTAAAACAATATATTACAAACAATAGCAATGCCGGACAATGCGGAGCAGGGTATGAGTCATCAAACTCATAACCTGAAGGTCGCAGGTTCAAATCCTGCCCCCGCAACCAACATATTTAACGCCTTAGCCCGAAACGGCTAAGGCGTTTTTCGTGTCCGAGGAAGCAATGCGGAAACAAGTGCCGTCATCCTGGCATTTGTTTTTCCAGGCCCAGGTTTTCAATCATTCCCTTAGTTGATTTGAGCCAGTGCGGTAAATCCGGAATGGACGTAGCGCTATCGCGATTCGAATTTCTGAAGCCCTGCCCCTCTTCAACCAATGAAAGCCCCCGTAACCATTAGGTTCGGGTTTTTTGGTCGGTCCGCGGTTGCTAAAACCCAACGATCAGCCGCTGTTCCTCAGCCCGGCGGAGATTCCGTTGATCGTCAGCAGCAATCCCCGCAGGACCTTTGGGTCCTTTGATCCGGCACGGTGCTCGCGCAGGAGATTTACCTGCAGGTGATTGAGCGGATCGATATAGGGGAAGCGGTTCTCGATGGAGCGGGCGAGCAGGGGGTTGTCCGCCAGCAGGCCCTTGCTTTCGGTGATCTCGAATAAGGCGTCGATCGTCGCGGCGCGCTCCGCCCGGATGCGGGTGAAAATGTCCGCGCGGAGGGTCGCGTCGGGCACCAGGTCGGCATATCGCGAGGCGATGGCCATGCTCGACTTGGCCAGGACCATATCCATGTTGGACAGCAGGGTCTTGAAGAACGGCCATTCCCGGTACATGCGGCGCAGCAGCTGGGTGTTGTTTCCCGGGGCTTCGTTCTTCCAGGCCGCAATCGCGGCGCCGAAACCGTACCAGCCGGGCAGCATGACCCGGCATTGCGACCAGCTGAAGACCCAGGGAATGGCCCGAAGGTCGGCGATCTTGCCGGTCTGTTTGCGCGACGCGGGGCGCGAGCCGATGTTGAGGGTCGAAATCTCGTCGATCACGGTCGAGGCGCGGAAATAGGCGTCGA